>JAIVYN010000407.1:0-2012 GCA_048635425.1 Candidatus Aegiribacteria sp. | reverse complement strand
GGTAGATTTCACCGCAGTAATGGCGGCTACTTTTGCGGTCGCAAGCACATCGCCCTTGATACAAGTACCTTGTTTGACAGTTTGAAAAGCTTCCTCACTAAGGACAATAGTGCCTTTTGCCTTTGCAGTCCTTAGGGTAATATCTTTGATGCTTACATCCATCATGCCGCCATTATTTGTCACTGTTTTCAACCTCCAACTTTGCACATAGAAAATTCTTCTTTAAACGAGTTCAGCTTTGTATAGCTGCCCTTTTCGCTAATTATTCTGTTTAGCAAATCTTGCATCTGCCGGTCACTTGCTCGGTTCCGGATTAGTCTTTTAAGGTCGTAGGTATGAGCCGAGTACAAACACGGCATGAGCTTTCCGTCACTGGTCAACCGAAGCCGATTGCACGAGAAGCAAAACGTTGAAGAGCGGCCGCTTATAAAACCTATAGCTCCGGCTGAATCTCTAACCTTGAAATACAAAGCGGGGCCATTACTGTGAGCCATAACGACACTGGAAAGTGGTCCATATTTTCGCTCGATAACAGCACGAACCTCCCTGTTAGGTAAATAATCACTCGCCGGCTTTGTGTATTTGCTTGTTGGGCAGTACTCGATGAATCTGACGGTAACCGGTAAATGAACGCTCATTCCTGCAAGTGCCACAATCTGCTCTTCGCTGTCGTTGAGGCCTTTTATTATAACGCTGTTGACCTTAACGGGCGTCAGACCAGCTTCTATTGCCTTGTAAATACCTTTAGCTACTCTTGGCAGCAGGTCAAATCCGGTAATACGCTTGTAACATCCTCTTTCTATCGAATCTACACTTATGTTGACCCGCTGCAGACCGGCTGCTTTAAGTTCCGCCGCTAATGGTTCAAGAAAAACACCATTCGTTGTAATCGACAGCTCTTTAATACCGACTATCGCAGACAATTTCCGTACGAGCTGGACAATGTTATTTCTTAATAACGGCTCACCTCCGGTTAGCCGAACTTTTCTAATGCCGCACCGGGTAAAAAGTCTGACGATACGGTGGATTTCGTCAAACGTCAGAATTTCCTGGTGTTCTATGAAACCGCAGTTACTTAGAGGATGACAGTAGATGCATCGCAGATTGCATCTGTTCGTAATCGAAACTCTAAGATAGTCAACACTCATCTTCTATATGGTCTGTGAGTTACTCTTTGCTCAAATCAGTCTGACCCGAACAATAGTTCCTTTTGGGATTTCAGCCACACCAACACCGATACTGACCAATCCGTCCGCAATACGTAGCGCACCGATGTGGGCCGAGCCATGATATTCAATATGTTCCAGCATTCCCTCATCCGTTATTGTAACTGGTATCCAGTTCTGCCGTTTTGTATCCGTGCTTCTGATGGATTCGCCCAACGGCATCTGAACGTTAGCAGGTGCATAAGTATGGCCCATCAGCTTGTACAGAAAAGGTTTTACCAATAGCTCAAACACTGCGAAGGTGGATACCGGATTACCGGGCAGCCCAAAGCAATAGACTTTCTCAGATATCCCAAAGACTGTGGGCTTGCCCGGCTTGAATGCGATTTTCTCGAACAACAATTCGATATTGTTTTGCCTCAGTATCCCCGGCACGAAATCAAAATCACCCATAGAAACTCCGCCGGAGATAGTAACTACGTCGTTTTCAGCGGCAGCTATTTTGAATACACTGTCAATATCATCGGCTGTATCTCTGGCAATGCCGTAACTCCTCACGACCGCGCCGACGCTTTCAAGCTGCGCGGCAAGCTGAGGGCTATTGCTGTTTCTGATCTGCGAAAGAGCCGGCTTCAAGCCAGGCTCAACCAGTTCGTTGCCTGTGGCGATAATTGCCACCCTTGGTCGTTTCGTTACGAGTGGTCGTACATGGCCAACCGAAGCGAGAACCGCAATATGCTGCGGCTTGATACGTGTGCCCTTGAGCAAAACGACCTGGCCAACTCTGATGTCTTCACCCTGCGGGCGAATGTGGTCGTCTGTCTTTTCGCCGACAAAGCGAATGGT
>JAIVYN010000406.1:0-2017 GCA_048635425.1 Candidatus Aegiribacteria sp. | reverse complement strand
ACGTTCTCAAAGCCGTTTTCTTCCAGCGCTTCACGAATGTACCCGATCCGGCCATCCATCATATCCGAAGGAGCAACTATATCGGCACCGGCCTGGGCGTGCGAGAGGGCCACCTTTGCCAATAGTTCGCAGGTCGGGTCGTTATCGATTTTGCCGTTCTCTCGGCTACGCTCGGGACAAGCTTTGATGACGCCGCAATGGCCGTGGTCGGTGTATGCACAAAGGCAAACGTCGGTAATAACCAGAAGCTGCGGTGCTGCTTTTTTGATTTCCCTGATAGAGCGCTGGACAACGCCGTCTTCGGCCCAGGCCTGTGAGCCGATATCATCTTTCTTGCCCGGCAGACCGAAAAGCAGCACCGCAGGTATACTCAGAGAAGCCACTTCAACAGCTTCGGCGGCAATCGTGTCCGGCGAAAAGTGGAAACAATCGGTCATTGTTTTAATCGGGGCTTTGAGGCCTTTGCCTTCCCGGACAAATAACGGATAAACCAAATCATCAACGCTTAAAGCGGTTTGACGCACCAGTCTTCGCATTGAATCGCTGCTGCGCAGCCTTCGCATTCTGATTTTTGGAAAAGACATAACTTACTCCTTCGGAGAAACTCGAAATTCGACCCAGCAACGCTGGGTTCTGATCAATACCCGCCGTTGGCGGGTCTAAATACGAAACAAGATGGTTAATTGGTGAGTGGTTAATTGATGAGTTGAATACTCACTACTCACCACTCACTATTTAACAAGTTATCATTTCGCGCTTCGATTTTCGAATTTCAGATTTAACATGTTTATATACTTTTATGTGTTTGCTCTATTGCATCAAGTAAGCCTTCAAGGGTATGGTCCGTGGATGTTACATCAATCCTGACGCCAAGCGTTTTCAAGCGTTCGGAAGTTACCGGGCCAATTGATGCAACTTTGACTTTGGCTGAATTTACCAAATCGCTGCGGATTTGCTCAAAAAATCCATTTACCGAAGAAGGACTTGCAAAGGTCAGCCAATCAATCCGGCCATTGCTGATTTCTTCAATTAGCCCGGTGCATTGGCTTTTTTGTTCTACCGCTGTATAAACAGCTACATCCTGAACTTCAGCTTTGGCTTTGCCCAAAATCTCAACAAGCTCATTTGAGGCAAGCTGTGAGCGCAAAAGCAAAACCTTTTTGCCTCGCAAGTTCGTATAAGCAATTAACTGTTTGCCGAGCTCCTTACCGGTAAAGACACTGGGGACAAAATCCGCTTTGATGCCGAATTGGCTTAGCTTAGCTGCGGTTCCGTTACCTATTGCGGCAATTTTATCCGGGCCGAAGACCCTGGCGTCTTTGCCTAAATCCTGTAAAGTTTCAAAGAATATAGTTACGCCGTTGCCGCTGGTAAAGATTATCCAATCGTATTCGGTTATTTTTGCGAGCGTGCGTAAAAACTCGTTCGTCTCCGTCAGGGGCTTAATCTTTATTGTCGCGAACTCTACCGGATTACCGCAGCGAGAAATAATCTTAGCTGCAAAATCAGCGTTGCCGACAGCGTCCCGCGTTACAACAATATTTTTGCCGAACAACGGCTTTTTCATAAACCAGCTCAACTGGGCATTACTGTCCGCAGCGGTACCGATAACGATAATCGCCGGCGGTTCAATCCCCTGCTGCTTACACTTTTCGCTTATATCATCAAGCGCAGCTTTTACAACTCTCTGAGTTGGGAAAGTAGCATCAGCAACCACGGCTGCCGGCGTATCGGCGCCCATACCATTTTCTATCAGCCGTTTCGCAATAAAGCTCAGATTGCCAACCCCCATATAGAAAACTATAGTGCCGCTGAATTTTGCAAGTAAGTTCCAGTCGATACTGCTATCTCTCTTGCCCTGGGCTTCATGGCCGGTTACAAAAACCACCTGCGAGCTGTATTCTCTGTCGGTCAGCATGATACCGGCATAGGCAGCGACGGCGATACCGGCAGTTATGCCCGGTACCATTTCAAAGCCGATACCCTCTTCAATAAGAACCGCAAGCTCTTCAGCACA
>JAIVYN010000405.1:0-2028 GCA_048635425.1 Candidatus Aegiribacteria sp. | reverse complement strand
GCTACGGCTCGGTACGAACCGACCTGCCCATACTGAGTACAGGAGAGGTGAGCAAGAAGAAACTTGCAGGAACCGTCGGCGAAGGAAAAGGAAAGCTCCGCTTGGAAACCCGGAGCGGCTCAATAAGACTGAAATAATAGTAGATACGGCCTTTGACACCAACTGAACTAAGAAAGGCTTCTGCAAAATGATTGAGATTATTGCTGATGCATTCACGTCGGTGGTGGTCTTTGGCCGTTCAGATTGATTTGGCAGGGAAGAAAGTGACTTCGATGTGGTTTGAGGCATTCCAGCCTGTTTTCGGACAGAGCGCCTCTGACAGCTTTGTCGTAGCTCTTTGAAAAGTTAATCTTTCAGCACCAACCAGATCGGTTAGCCGGTTCTGGACAGGTCGGGTGGCTCCGCGAATGTTCGATAACATCTGATTCTATCGGGCTGTCTGAGCTCTATCCCGGCGGCGACGGCGATCAGGCTGGCGGTAAGGTGTGCGATAGTCATCTGATTGCTTATCGCAGTGAAGCCGTAGTGCGTTGTTTGTTCAACTTCTCTGTCCCCAAGACGAGAGAAGTACTGTTCAACGGTCTGCCTGCCTTTGAATCCATCTTTGAACTGCTTGCTGTCTCTGGGAACCCTTGAACGAGCATCGTCGGTAACATCGAGATATTTTGTACAGCCGTAGCATTTGCCGGTGTCGAATGACGGATGATTGGCGGGACAGATTTCGCCGTGTTTTTTGGCGAACTTCTTGCTTGCCTTTATCGGGCAGCGAAATTTGATTCTATCGCGATTGCCTTCGGTCCATTTACCGGCGGATTTCATTTCGAGACCTGCATCGCACAAGGGACAGCCATGCGACCCAAACGTTTTATCGTCCTTCTGGTTTCTCGGATTGATGGGAATGTATGGAGTTGATTTCATCTGTTCGACTATGAAGGTGTAAAGTTCTCTGACATCGTATGCCTTGTCGGCGATGAATATAGCCCCCTTCTTGAAACGGTATCTCCGCTTCAATTCTTTGATAAGGCTGAATGCCGCTTCCTGGTCGGTAACGTTGTTTGGCAGCGTTTTCTCGACCAGGCATATCCCTTCTTTGGTAACGATGGCGTGCGTTCTGAAACCCCAGAAGAAGATCATGTTCTGTTTTTTGCCATTTATAACCTGGCAGGAGTAGTAGCTCAGCGTTGCCCGCGGATTACGCTTTGGCTTTTTTGACTTATTGGTTGTATTTCTGTTGGGGTTCTTGAAGTTGTTTTCTTTTGTGGCTGCTTTTATGGGCTTTGAGTCGAGTATGAATTCGTCAAGCGAGACCAGGTTGTTTTCGATAAGCACGTCATTCGCGGCTTTGTGCATGGCTTTTAATGTTGAGTTCTTCGTATTCTTCAGGAACCGGTAAAACTGTGTCTCATCGGGCAGGCCGCCCAACTCGAAGCCGCACATCTCCATGAGGGGCGGTATTGAGTGCAGGTATTTAATCAGTTCGGGTACGGATTTGATCCCTTCGAGGTGTTTTACGATAAATGCCCGAATTATGGCGTGTCGTGAGCATCCTGTCCTTCCAATGCGGTCGTTTCTGTCTTTCAGTGCTGAAAGGTTCAGAGATTTGAAGATGTAGTAGTATTTTCGCATCAGGGGAGCGTTGCGAATTAGCTCCTGGAGGTCATAGAAGAAAGATGTCTGAAAATGTTGCATGATAAATTCTCCTTTGTTTTGGCCGTAAGTCCTTTTTTGTATGCTACTTACACAGTAGCCAAAACGGAGGAGATTGCAAGAAAATAATGATTATAAGTCATTATTTAATATAAAGTTAAGAATTTTGCAGAAGGGTTAAGGTATTTTAGTTAGGAGAATGGATTATGAGTAATGGAGTACTGCCAGATTATGTGCGTATGGCCAAGCCGAATCCAGCGGAGAACCGGGCTCCCTGGTACAAGAACACGGCACCGACGTATGCGGGTATATTCCTGTGGTTCGTGTTTTGGAACACGATGGCCAGTGGTGGATCGGATGCGCCGGGCGGTGTGCTGGGTC
>JAIVYN010000404.1:0-2033 GCA_048635425.1 Candidatus Aegiribacteria sp. | reverse complement strand
CCAGAGTGCAAATTCACCTAATCCGCTTTTGGCTTCGTTGACAATTCGATAGCTTACCGGGATACCAACATTTCTGTTTTCCAACTGTTCAGGGTCCCACGGCAGCTTGGCTGCATCGAACGTCCAGATTTTTGTAATAGGCACCTTCGCGGCTTTTAGAAACAGCATCTGCTTGGTTTCCTCATGGTCGATGCCCTGCTCGAAGGACTCGCCGTAATCCAGAAGCACCCGCGCCTTAGCGAAATCCTCACCTGAGAAATTCCGCAGGATAAGATAGCTTTTCAAATCAACGAAGGTTTCAGCCTTGTCGGCTATCGCTTTGTAAGTAATCAGACGGTCGATATTACTCAGCAGATAGCTGATTCGCACCGTCTCGGCATAGTCACCATCGCTGCTGATTTCCCATACCAAAGCTGCCTCATTAGGCGGATAACTTACATTTAGCAGTGTTACATTGTCCGGATGCTCAAGGACCCGCAGCCGAATCGAGTCGGCGTCGATGGATACCGCCTTCCAGGAAAAGTCCACCTTGTTAAGCCCTTTTTGCAATGTCAGGACGCGCTCTTCTTCGATTAGCGTCGCCCTCGGATTGTCTAAGCGAATCACCGTCGCCGCCCGCTCCGGCAAAGCCACTAATTTGATTCTTGCTTCAGCAACTGTAACAACTGCAAATCCAAGAACCATTGCCATAATTTTGTTTCTTTTGCCGTTCATAATTCAATCTCCTAAAAAAATTGTTTGTTACCTTTTCGTGCTTATTTTTTCACTTTCAGTTTTTTTCAGCTAATGTTTCTTCTCGCAAGCCATGATACGTTGTTACTGTGTATTCAAACGTGCGTTTGTTTCGCGGTCCCAGATTTAAGTTGAAACGAGCGTGTGTAGCATCATGTTTTTCATAGGGAATATCGGCCTGCATGGTCCAGTACACGGTGCCAACCCCGCGGGTAATCTCAATCTCTATCGGTAGTTCACGAGTATTAGTAATCTCGATTTTCCAGGTTCGTATTTCGTCCCAGCCGGCAACATTGCCACGCCTGTCGAATATATAATTGTCCGTCTTAAAATTCATCAGCTTCGGCTCAACGCTGACCAATCGGGCCGGGCCAAGATTTAACTCAACCTCTTCATCCACCGGAATATATTTAATATTCGTCCCGCCTGCGTATGATAGATAGCCTTGCTCATCGGCCTGGCTGTAAATTTTGACCGTTCCATTAGGAATCGGCGTTTCGCCCAGGTTGTGCTCTTCGTCGTTTGCAAATTTAACGAACCTTATTGTCTGATTGCCCCAGCGCTGCTCGTCGTATTTATACAGACTCTCGACTTCAATATCAGCAGCATCAAACGATAACAGTCTCTTGCCCCATTTATCTGGTATTGTCTCGGTGCCCTCAATTGTATAAAGGAAATACTCACTCAAACCCTCTTTCCTGATTTCCTTAAGACTCAATTCTGTGTCGAGCTTGTCGGCAAACGCATTGAAAAGTTTTTCATCGGTGGGTTCAAGCTTATCTTGTAAGGCCCGAATACCACCGTAAGCATCGAACTGCACTGGCCTGTTGTAAGGATACCGGCGTTTTGCTAATTCGGCTATCTGGTCAAGAATATGGACTTGACCGACAATCAGCCGCGTCTGGGCTTTTTCATAATCCTCCCCACTGTTGTTACCAACCCTTACGTAGCCCTGCAACTGCATCGTCTTTTCATTTTCTGCGAGGGTCCCCATATAGAACGCCCGCCAGGAAAGTCCGCTGGTAAAATACGTTATCTCGAACGGTACCTGGCCGCTGACCTCTGAGCGAATTAGCCAACGGCCAAGCTCCCGCAGCCTCGCTGGAAACACTAACTGTTGAATATCAATTTTGTCGGCCTGGGCCAACGGCTCCAGACTAAGCGACGTCGGGTCAATCAGGGTATTGGCCCACATAAACTGCAGCCAGTTCCAGCCTTTTTTCAATGTCAGATTCCGCCTCTCCCGCACCAGGGTCAAATCGGCGGAATTGTAAATCGTAAGCTGCACCTTGTCCCGCCTC
>JAIVYN010000403.1:0-2109 GCA_048635425.1 Candidatus Aegiribacteria sp. | reverse complement strand
AGCGAGGACAAGGCTGGCAAGGAAGCAAAATGCAGGCCTACTGGTTGGTAGTCCGAGTTTTGCTGACACCGCCAGCCGAAGCCGCAGCCAGCCAAAAATGGAAGATAATTTATTTACAAGTCCTAAGTGGACCTGTTTTCACGTTGTTGAAAAATCGAACAACGATTGGGTCTTAATCATTGTTACCTGGTCCGGATAAGCAGCGAAGGTGTGAATGTGCAATTCAGCTTGTCGGGCCTCGAAATCAACATAGCAGAACGGCTGGAGCTTACCGATTTCCAGCTCCGGGAATTTTACAAACACGCCTCGATTTCGCGCGAAACGCTCAAGGTCGGTATGGCTCTGACGATACAAACCGGGACTCATCTTCTCAACCTGAAAATCCGTCATATAACTTACACCTCGGCTCAAAGTGCATTTATGGGTCCTGGGGCCACGGAATTGAAAACGTTCAATCAATCCTCGAGATGGGAGCATCTGGCCGGGTATGCTTACCACCTCGGCAAGGCAGATGTCACCGGCAAAGACGCTGACAACATGGGTGCATCCTGTAATCCAGATAATCGCCTCGTACTTTTCGGTATTTAATGTTCGGTTGGCATAAATCTGGAAAAGCTCCGGATGTAGAGGTCTTTGAAACAGGCTGAACATCAATTCTTCAACAGCTACATTGATTTGCGGTGATTCCATCACAAAAATCCAGACACAAATGCCGACTTCCAATCTTCTAATTATATGACATTATACAATAATCAGCGCATCTATTCAAGACTAATATCAGTACTGATAAGGCCGATATTGGCACTTATAGGACGATTGTGTTGCAAGCTCCCCAACATAAAAGACTAACAGCAGCAAACTTTTTTTGAAAAAAAATAAAAAAAATTCGGCTGTGTCCTCGATTTTACTACTCGAAGAAGCTGGCGGTGATAGAGACTGCGATAATATTGTAAAAAGCGTGAGTTCCGGCTGTAATCCCGAAACCGCGAATTGCAAAAAGAACCGCAAAGTAAATGCCTGCGATTGTTCGAAATGCGAACTTTATCAAATTAAACGGGTCGGTGGCATTTGGCTGCCCGCTGAGCAAATCTATATGGTGATGTGCGCTGAACAACGCCGCCGAAATAAGAACCGAAAGTATGATCGATTTCTTATGAGTAAGCCTCAGCACATCCTGAAATAACAGCATCAAAAGGCATATCAAAATCAGACGAAAAACAAGCTCTTCGTAAATCCCGGCTCCTATTCCGGTAACAATGTTAGCCAGTAGTGACTGACCGGGCCCAACGTCGCCGGCCTCGGCGCTCAGCGGCGATAAACTGCCGCCTGCGACCGAAGAGCAGCTCGGTAGCGACCCGGCTTGTGCTCGTATCGCGCTGTCGTCAAACCAGCTAATATTACCCTCCGGCACAGCCGAGCTGCTCAGGAATAACGTCAGGACAATCAACGGCACCGCGAGCAGGATACACTCGGCCGTCATCGGCAAAATATCGCCAATCCAGAAACGCCACTGTTTAGCTGATGTGATTTGCAGTGCTATCAGAATCACCACAACCGCCAGAGGGGACGCCACCCACGCAAACTTGCCGCCGAAACCTAACGACTCAAGCAGGTTCTGCAGCCAAACAAATGCTACTACACGAATCTGCGATTGGTTCAGAATGTCGGTATTAATGCAAAAAGTGCCCACCTCGTAGAATATAATGAAAGGCAGCAGAAAAACGATAGCATAAATCGGCCGAGACGTTCTCTCCAGATAAGAATCTTTTGCAAAGTTAAACAACTGACTCGTGCTGTACTTGTACTTGTCTTTCATTCTGTAAGCTGTTTATGACTTTTGTCGTTTTAATGTTTTAGTTTTTTCATGCCCTTGGTAGCTGTTTCTCAATTTCCACTACCGAATTTTTGCAGAGTCTACTTGAAATAAGCCGAAAATACAATAGTTAAGGACTGGTAAAGAAATTAGGTTTCGTTTTGGCTCCAGCGAGGACAAGGCTGGCAAGGAAGCAAAACGCAGGCCTATGGTTCGACAGGCTCACCATCCTGAGCGAAGTCGAAGGACTGGTTGGTAGTCCGAGTTTTGCTGACACCGCCAGCCGAAGCCGCAGC
>JAIVYN010000402.1:0-2111 GCA_048635425.1 Candidatus Aegiribacteria sp. | reverse complement strand
GTATACAGAAGAACAGAAGTACAGAGGCGCAGAGATGCAAGGCCATCGATACCTGGAAGGGACATAGGAATGCCAGGTAGTATAAGAAGAAGGTAAAGGTAAAAAGAGATAGGTACAAAAGCAAAAAAAAGAGTAATATCATACAAAGAAGCATCTATATGCTAACCGATTTGTCGGGGTAAAAGTATGGCGGGAACGACTTGAGAAAGTGGGATTGACGGATGGAGATTGTAGCACATGGTATAGACCTTGTAGATTGTCCACGGATAGAAGAAATGGTAGCCCGGCACGGTGAGCGTTTCATCCAGAGGATTTTCACTGCTGCTGAGCAGGCCTATGCCGAGGCAAACAAAAATAAAATAGAGAAATTAGCCGGTCGCTTCGCGGCCAAAGAAGCCATTCTTAAACTTATGGGGACAGGATGGAGGGGTAAAATCGCCTGGACGGATATAGAAATAATAAACAATAGTAGTGGTCAGCCGGAGGTTACTCTGGGCGGCGAGGTCGAAAAAATTGCCGACAAACTTGGGATTAAACATATAAGCATAAGCATTACACATACTGCAAATTTTGCCATTGCATCTGCGGTTGCCCTGACACAATCAAATGAAAACAAACGAGTTTGATTGCGTTGTTATAGGTGGAGGTCACGCCGGCGTCGAGGCTGCTTATGCTGCTGCGAAAATCGGCGCCAAAACCTGCCTTGTAACCATCAGCAAAAACACGATAGCCAAGATGAGCTGTAACCCGGCTATCGGTGGTCTTGCAAAAGGACAGATTGCGCGCGAGGTCGATGCGCTGGGAGGGCTGATGGGATTAGCGATAGATGCAACGGGGATTCAATTTCGGCTGCTGAATCGCTCGAAAGGCCCTGCCGTACAGGCCCCAAGGGCGCAAGCGGACAAATACAGATACAAAGATTATATTCGTACACAACTCGAACAGATCGCAAACCTGACTATAGTCGAAGCGATAGTAACGCAGATTGTAACTGAAGAAAACAATGTGCGGGCGGTGCGCTGCAGTGACGGAACGATATACAATGCTCCAACGGTAATTCTGACTACGGGTACATTTCTTCGCGGCTTAATGCATATAGGAACACAGCAGCTCGCCGGGGGACGGCTCGGTGAGCCGGCTGCCAATGAACTTTCGGAAAGTCTCCAACAGCTTGGCCTGGAACTTAGACGGCTAAAGACCGGCACACCAGCCAGATTAGATGCGGCAACAGCGGACCTGGACAAGCTCGATGTCCAACTTGGAGACGAAAGACCGGTGCCTTTCTCATTTATGACCGAGAGAATAGACCGGCCACAGATTCCCTGCTGGATAACCTATACGAATGAAAAAATACATAAGCTAATCCGGGACAATCTGCATCGCGCGCCGCTTTATTCCGGACAAATCACTTCCACAGGTCCCCGGTATTGCCCAAGTATTGAAACAAAAATTGTGCGTTTTGCTGACAAGAAGCGGCATCAGGTGTTTCTGGAACCTGAAGACGAAGAAAGAACGACTATCTACTGCAACGGCATAAGCACTTCTCTGCCGAAAGATGTGCAGGAACAAATGCTCAAGTTACTGGGCGGAACAGAGAATGCCAGTATTATTCATTACGGCTATGCGATTGAATACGATTATTGTCCGCCGATTCAACTAAAGCCCAACCTGGAGACCAGGAAAGTGTCAGGGCTGTTTCTGGCAGGGCAGATAAACGGGACCAGTGGTTATGAAGAGGCAGCGGGACAGGGAATTGTCGCTGGTATAAATGCGGCCAGAAAAATTCAGGACAAGGAACCCGTTGTTCTCGGCAGGGACCAGGCATATATCGGAGTGCTAATAGATGATTTGCTAACAAAAGGAATAGATGAACCTTATCGGATGTTCACGTCACGAGCGGAGTTCCGTTTGTCACTGAGGGCCGATAACGCAGATAGAAGATTGACGCAAATTGGCAAATCGGTCGGACTTGTGAACCAACAACGGTGGACAAAGTTTCAAAATAAGCTCAACAACATTGATAAGCTCAAAAGCTACCTGCAAAACAGCCGTTCTAATGGTCTAACTTTATGGGACCAACTGCGTCAGCCGAACAATCCTGCTGCGAAAAC
>JAIVYN010000401.1:0-2169 GCA_048635425.1 Candidatus Aegiribacteria sp. | reverse complement strand
TCGTCACATCACCGGCTCCGAGGTCTTCTTCGATTGCCATTTGGATAAGAGGCTTGGCTTTTGCAATGTTAAGTTTTTTCATCTTACTTTTACCTTTTACTTGTTCGCAGATTTGTGCGTGTCGACTTTCCGTTTCCACAGATTGCACAGATTATCCTGATTTTAGCTCTTACTGCACAGTTCGACGAGTTTTATTTTTCCTTCTTTGTTTACTTTCTTTTGTCTTCATTATTCTCTTTTTACTTGACTCGATGAGAACCAGTTCCGGCAGCTCTTTGAGCTCCCGCAGCTGGTCCCGCAGGAAAGCGGCCCGCTCAAAATCCAGGCTCCGGGCCGCTTCAAGCATTTCCTTCTCAATTTGAGAAGCTAATTCGACCTTTTCGTACTCCGAATCGCCGAAACGCACCGCCTGACGGGCGGTCTGCCTTGCTTTTATCTGCTCGGTCAGACTTTTACGGATTTCCTTTTTTATCGTTTCAGGTGTAATATTGTGCTCTTCGTTGTACTTTAACTGAATTTTACGGCGTCTGCTCGTTTCGTCAATAGCTTTTTCCATCGAGGGCGTAACCGTATCGGCATACAAAAAGACAGTGGCGTTGATATTTCGTGCGGTTCTGCCAATCGTTTGTACCAGCGATGTCTGGCTTCGCAGAAAACCTTCCTTGTCGGCATCAAGGATTGCGACGGCTGAAACTTCCGGCAAATCCAGACCTTCCCGCAGCAGGTTTACTCCTACCAGCACATCGAATTCGCCCTTGCGCAAAGCCCGCAGTATCTCAATTCTTTCGAGGGTATTGATTTCGCTGTGCAGATAACGACATTTGAAACCTTTCTTTGTAATGAAACCGGAAAGGTCTTCAGCCATCCTTTTTGTCAGCGTTGTAACGAGTGTTCGTTCCCCTGCTTTGACCCGCTTTTCAATCTCACCCAAGAGATGTGGAATCTGATTGCCGGCCGGATGCACAAAGATTTCCGGGTCTATAAGTCCGGTCGGCCTGATGATTTGTTCGACAACCTCGTTATCACATCTCTCCAGCTCGAATTGCGCTGGTGTAGCAGAAACAAAAACGACTTTGGCCCAGTTTTCCTGAAATTCCTCAAAGCGCAGCGGCCTGTTATCTAATGCGCTTGGCAGTCGGAAGCCGTGCTCAATCAGGGTCTCTTTTCTGTGTCTGTCCCCGGCCCACATTGCCCGCACCTGAGGAATGGTAACGTGGGATTCATCGATAAATAAAAGAAAATCTTCCGGAAAATAATCAATCAGCGTATAAGGTCTGGCACCAGGCGACAGGCCGGCTAAGTGTCTGGCGTAATTCTCAATCCCGCTGCAATAGCCGACCTCCTGCATCATTTCAATATCGTACATCGTTCGTGCCTGTAACCGTTGAGCTTCCAAGAGTTTGCCCTGGCCTCGCAGCTCGGCCAACCGCTGTTTCAGCTCGGCCTTTATATTCTCTACCGCAGAGCCGATTCTCTCTGACGGCATAATGTAATGCTGGGCAGGATATATAAATAGCTGTTCTTCCACGGCAAGGATTTCTGCTGATATGGGATTTATATAGCTTATCTTTTCTATTTCGTCACCGAAGAATTCGATGCGGACTGCAAAAGATTCGTAAGAAGGATGCAGCTCGACCACATCGCCGCGAACCCTGAATGTTCCCCGGTCGAAATCGACGTCGTTTCTTGTATACTGGATGTCAGCTAATCTGCCAAGCAGCTCATTTCTGTTGCAATGCTCGCCGGTGCGGATAGCCACAACGCTGGCTTTATAATCTTCGGGCGAGCCAAGACCGAAAATGCAGGAAACAGAAGCGACAATAATACAATCATCTCTCGCTGAAAGGCTGGTAGTTGTTGAAAGGCGGAGCCGGTCGAGGTCATTATTTTTCGAGGCGTCCTTTTCTATGTATATGTCCCGCTGGGGAATGTATGCTTCGGGCTGATAGTAATCGTAGTAGCTGACAAAATATTCAACGGCGTTTTCCGGAAACAGCTCTTTGAACTCCTCATAAAGCTGAGCGGCCAATGTTTTATTGTGGGAGATAACAAGTGTCGGCAGATTATGTTGAGCTATGACGTTAGCCATTGTAAATGTTTTTCCGCTGCCGGTAACGCCCATCAGCGTCTGCAAATTTTTGCCTGCGTGCATTCCTTCTACAAGCCGTT
>JAIVYN010000400.1:0-2169 GCA_048635425.1 Candidatus Aegiribacteria sp. | reverse complement strand
GGAACAAAGGATAGCCCGCAGGAAAGTCAGACCATATCGAAACGCCTCGCAAGCACAAACAAGAAGGTTACAGAGGTTTGTCAGAAGGTTCTTTGTGGCATTCATGCCGCCAAGATAATACAATTAGTTGCACGAAGCAAGTTTACGTAAGTTCTTTAATGACAAGGTGGACGAGGTTATTCGGGGGGACACCCAGCTATTCTGGTGATAATAGTCAAATGGCTGTTTGGGATAGGATAGATTTTTTGAGAATTATCACAAAGCCGTTTTATTTTTTTGTGGCCTTGACAAATAAAAATGGCTGGAGATATGAATTTCGTACCTTATGACAGTTATAAATAGGAAATCCAGACTAAGAAAGCTGCATAAGCGTTTTCTCAGATTATGGAGGTCGGAAGTGACAAAAGGCAAAAGAACAGACGCATTGCTCATTATTATACTTATCATTGGTTTGTTGTCGATTGATACCTGTTTTGGAGAGATAACGACTTATCCACATCGGGGGTTTTCTGAGGTGTCTCTAAAAACCAGCGGCAAGGTAATCAATCCCTACATGGATGTGAAGTTCGATGTAGTTTTTGAGCGGCCGGATCTTTCGAAAGTAGTGGTTGACGGTTTCTATGATGGTGAGCGCATCTTCAAAGCCAGGGCCTACTGTGGTATGCTGGGTAGATGGCGATGGAGATCCTCTTCCAACATCAAAGATCTGGACAAGAAAAGCGGTGCGTTCGAAGTCAAAGCTTCATCCCTCAAAGGCAAGCTACGGCTGCACATGAAAGACCCGCGTCAGTTTGCTTATGATAATGGTGAATGGTTTCTGCATATAGGCGATACAGGGTATAGGTATGTAACGCAGACTGAGCCAAAATGGAGAGAATATATAGACCAAGCAGCTAAAATGGGAGCTACCAAGATTAGGACGTGGTTCTGTCAGGGGCGGTCAGACGTGCAGGTTCTTTTTGCCAACAAACGAAAAGAGTTGAATCTCGCATACTGGCAGGAAATCGACAGGCGTTTGAGGTACGCGTTCGAGAGGCACCCGCATATAATTTTCGAATTGATCCCGTATGGGGAAGATACGGAAGAGCTGCGTAGATACGATAGGGGCGATGAAGGGGCGAAGCTGATAGCACGTTATGCGCAAGCGAGGTTTTCGGCTTTGCCAAATATCTACTGGTGCATTTCGAATGATCGCGAGATTGTCTCAGGTGGCAAGCTCACCGGCAGGAAGGTTCTTTGGGACACAATTAACAAGATCGGAAAGGATATGGCAGCGAGGGAGCCATGGGGGACACTGATTACTAATCACCAGAGCAGATGGAAGGGATACGATTTTACAGGTGCGGCGTGGTCGGATATTATCACGCTCGAAGATCTTGACCAAGTCGATGGGAGAATATTCAAAGAATACTATAGCAAACGAGCGGTTCCTATGGTGCTGGACGAGGATCGCTACGAACACTGGCGGAATCCAAAGTACGACCGGTATTACTTTCGACGGCTGATGTGGGCAAGTCTTCTATCGGGCGGGCATGCCACATACGGCGGATTAAGGACATATGAGGCATATGACGGGGATTTATCAGGAGTGCAGGGCTACTTCGATTCTGTTACCCTGAGGAAGCTGGAGCACGGGGCGGATGATTTTGTTCATATACACAAATTCTTTAGAGACAGCGAACTGACGTTAGTGAATATGAAGCCCAACGATGCACTACTTGGTAGCGAGCCGGGAAAATCCAAGTGCATGAGTGATAATACAACCTTCATCCTGTATCTGGCCAATCCCGACAGCTCCAAACCTGGCGAGGCAAATGTTAGCAGGACAACCGCAAATGTGACAGTCCGATTGCCTGAAGGCGCATTTGCAGTAAGGTGGTTCAATCCGAGAAGCGGACAGTGGACAGACGGAGGCCGTGTGTCCGGACGTAAGCAAAGACTGATATCACCTGATAGAGGTGATTGGGTCCTGCTTTTGAGAAATCTGGAAACAACTCAGGGAGATTAGATCGGTTCCACAACAAATACGCCCTTTTATTAACTGTGAACTTTAGCCAAAATTTGGAGATATAGAATTGATAAAAAAGATGCCGACAACCCGATATATGTGTTGGGAAAACATAAACAATGTATTGGGAGGTCGGCATGGACGCTATATCTCTTGTATCG
>JAIVYN010000399.1:0-2211 GCA_048635425.1 Candidatus Aegiribacteria sp. | reverse complement strand
AATTACAGAACCGGGAATAGACTTGTTTGCCAACGAATTGCCGTCAATGGACGAAATTAAGAGGCTCTCTGAGTTTGTCCATTCGGGCGAGGCCAACCTGCTAAAATTCGGTGAACAGGTAGAGTCAAATATGGCCAAAAGCGGACAGAAAGCGTCTCTGGTAGTCGGCATCGGGCTTTATATATTAGGCAGAAACGCCGAAGCAATCGAGAAACTGCAAAAGGCCACGGACTGCAAAGAGAAATTCATATACTTAGCCTTTGCGCTTCGCCGGATAGGTGAATTCGAGAAGGCAATCGAAAACCTGCAAAAAAGCCTCGAATATAACGCGGACAAAATGAATATAAGCATGGAAGAAAGCTCGACATATCGGCACGCAGGAAATTTCGAGGCCGCCGAGAAGGAACTGAAGGCCTGCAAAAATTTCGAGAACGTAAGTGCCGAATACCACTACCAGGCCGGCCGTCTTCAGGAAGTCCAGGGGCTTTACGAACAGGCAATGGACAATTACACGACATCCCTGGAATTGTCCCCGAATCATCAAAGGGCCCTTTTCCATCTGGCCTATCGCTGCGATTTGTCCGGCGATGAAGAAGCGGCCATTGATTACTACGGGCAAATTGCTTCAAGCTCGCCGGTTTACGTAAGTGCCCTGCTGAATTTAGCAGTGCTTTACGAAGATGCCGGCCAGTACGACAAGGCGGCGAAATGTGTCGATACTGTTCTGGAGACCCATCCGAATCATCAAAGAGCAATCCTGTTCAAAAAAGACATCGAAAGCTCAAAAACGATGTTCTATGACGAGGAAAAAGAAGAGAAAAGGAGCCGCAAAACCCAGATTCTTGAGACGCCGATTTCTGATTTTGAGCTTTCGGTGCGCAGCAGAAACTGCCTGAAAAAGATGAGAATCCATACGCTCGGCGATCTCCTGAACATCACCGAGGTGGAGCTGTTATCTTATAAAAACTTTGGCGAAACGTCCCTTAGAGAAATCAAGTCCATCCTCGAACCGAAAGGACTGATTCTGGGGATGGCACTGGAGGCAGAGCTGATGCCTTCAGTAGAAATCTCCGAGGGCACTGTCATCATAGATGAGGATGAAGGACTCAGGAATAAACCGGTAGATGACCTCCAATTGTCGGTGCGGGCCCGCAAGTGCCTGCAAAAGCTCAACCTTCGCTCAATCGGCGAGTTGACACACAAAACAGAGGCTGAGCTTCTGGGCGTTAAAAACTTCGGCGTTACAAGCCTGAACGAAATCAAAAAAGCGCTCACAAACCTTGGATTATCACTGCGAAGCCTGGATTAACTGATTGGTATCAGGGAAATTGATATTGTCCACCACCATTCAATTGACAGCAAACCCTATTAAAACGCCTGTTAGTAGAAGACCCCCTCCAACAGGGGCAAGCGTGCATATCTGCATTGTCTCGCGGAAGGTCTCGGCGGGAGGGCATTTTCGAATCTACAACCGTAAAATAATAACTCTTTTCCTATCGCTGGTAATTCTGAGCGGCTGTAAAGACCGGCAAATTACAACGCCAACTCCCCAGATGGATATCGAACCACAGTTTTGGGTAAAGGTCCTGCTGCTCGACAATGTCGAAGCCTGCACGCTGAAGATTGCCTCATCATTCAGCATTACCGACGACCCCAACCTGCAAACACTGCTTCCAACAGCCCGCTTTGACCAAATCGATGCGCCGATAAGCATTCAGCTAATTAACGGCGAAATCACCATCGGGGGACGGCCCTTTATGAATGATGAGGTAATTATCTTCCCGGATGAGCCGTACATCTTCAAACTGAACGATGATGCCTATCGCGGCAAATTAAAGCTGACAATCAAGCCCGACGGTGGTTCTTTCGATGCGATTAATCTGGTTCCACCTGATGCGTATTTGGCCGGCGTAGTAGGTGCCGAGATGCCCAGCTACTGGGAACCGGAGGCGCTCAAGGCCCAGGCAATCGCGGCAAGGACTTATTGCTTCTATATCAAAAAGCGATTCGGCGGCAACCACACCTGGGACATGAAAAAAACAGCGGCACATCAGGTCTATCGCGGCGTCAGCGCCGAGTCCACTCAGATTTGGAACATCGTCAATGAAACCAAAGGCCAGGTCCTGGTCTGTAAACAAAGCGACGGCACAGAAAACATCTTTCCGACCTACTATAGCTCAACCTGTGGAGGCCATACTGAAAACAGCAAAA
>JAIVYN010000398.1:0-2227 GCA_048635425.1 Candidatus Aegiribacteria sp. | reverse complement strand
AAGCAAGGATAGCAGCGGTTGTACAACTGGCAGATTCTATTGCGTATCAATCCGGCATCGGCTCCTCCGGCAGTTTTGATCTGCCTGAACCGGCAGAGTCCATATCGCAGTGGCTTTCAATAGGTCCTGAGCAAGTAGAACAAATTCGCCTGAAACTGCCTGAAACTGTCAGACAAAAGAGTAACATTTTAGGCCTGTATCTACCGAAGGCCGGGGCAAATTATTGCAAGATTGTTCACACTGCCGCCGCCCAATTAGCCCGACAACATACAGAATTATCCGGCGAAAATCGCCGGCTGCAAAGCGATTCGAGTCATTTAGATTTTATAACAGATTTCCTTCTCGGTATAAATCCGATTAGTGGAGCGTCTGATATAGCAGAAAACTTTGCAGCCCGCTGGCAGAAGTTTTATCAAACAGGTATGGTTTGTCTGTATTTAGCGCCTTGGCGCCGCTCGCAAAGGCTTGAAGCTGTGGTTGTAGAAAATCTTTCTCAAAGCAGGATGGTCTGCTTAAATGCTCCGGCCCAAACATCTGTTATACCAAAAACGATAGCAAACAACTTTGCGATTTTGAATGCGCACGACCATATCGATTGGCTGTTTGAGCAATTAGACGTTGACTTCGATGCGAATCGAACCAAATTGATGCCATTACTTTCCGGCCGAAAAGCGGTCGGAGCAATTGCTTTCGAGCTTAATTATCCGGGCGACGTGGAACTGTTCGAGGAGAAGTTCAGGGCATCCGCCTCGATTGCTGGGGTTGTTTTAGGTATGGCTCTGGCGCAACAGAGACAGCAGCACTTTGCCGAGCGTTTTGCCCTGTTTATATCAAAACCTAAGGATACCCAAACTCGGGCTGCTCCGGCAGAAAACTCGTTGTCCTGGGGACTCCCTACGTTGAACGCTTTAGCTGAGATGGCAGCGGGTGCGGCGCACGAATTAAATAATCCCCTGGCGGTGATATCGGGCAGAGCGCAGCTTCTTGCTGAAGCCGAGAGCGACCAGGAAAAGAGAAAAATCCTGGAACAGATTTATAAAAACGCCAGGGAGGCATCTTCCATTATCGAGGACCTGATGAGTTTTGCCGAGCCGCCAGAAGCCAGGGCGGCCCAGACGGACATTAAACAGATGCTCGATGAAGCTATAGAATTGGCAAAGCAAAAAACAAATGCCGAGCACCTTGATGTTCAAATTGCAGTTGCCGAGGGTCTCGAGAGTGTTTTTGTGGATTCAGCGCAGGTTGTATCAGCAATTGCAAATGTTATCTCCAACGCCGTTGAATCATACGGTGATAAACCGGGGCCAATAAAAATTACCGCTGATACTGCCGAGACCGGCGATTCGGTGAAATTGCAAATCAGTGACGTTGGCTGCGGAATGGACGCGGAAACTGTTCAAAAAGCAACTCAGCCTTTTTTCTCAGTAAAGCCGGCAGGTCGAAAACGCGGAATGGGGCTCGCCTACGCGGTCCGGTTCATACAATTAAATAAAGGCTCGCTGAACATTGCAAGTGAGCCAGGCAGCGGAACGACCGTGACGATTTGTCTGCCACATAAGAGCCTATCCAAATAACCCGCTCTATTGCGGCCGGCTGCAAAGCCCGATGCCTGCGTTGTCAGCCAAAAATGTTCTCAACGTGGAGAAAACCACTTCTGGCGAGCATTTTTGGCCTGCCGCCTTGGCCTCGAACTTTTCGCTCGGCCTCATAACGAGACGGTTATTCGGATAAGCTCTAAATAAAGTTCGCAATTCTTCAAGTTTGAGCCGTATTTCTGAAAAAGAAGAACCGACCGCCAAACAGTTAGCGTCTTGAAAGACCTGAGCACGGAAATAAAGGGAGAGCGTTTTAATGCTCTCCCTTTATTTTTGAAGGAGGAGGAGTGCTACTTAACATTACGTTCCGGGCATAGGATTGTTCGTCATAAGTTAAGGTACGTTGCTGCGAAACGGTGAGCCGTCCTATTTTTGCCTTGATTTTCAATCCCTATGTGTGTATGATTGCATTTTGTTTTGCGACTTCATTTGTAAGAGGCGATTGTTTTATCATGGGTGAGAAAAGAGCATTTAAAGGGATGTTACTTCACGTTATCTATCTAAATGTGCTGGTAATTGCGGGCTTATGGGCCGCTACTCCGGTCAGGTCGGCACCGATTCCCATTGAGAACGCCTCATTCGAGGCCCCCGTTGTGGACCCCAACGGCTTTCCGGCGGTGCCCTACGTGGAC
>JAIVYN010000397.1:0-2273 GCA_048635425.1 Candidatus Aegiribacteria sp. | reverse complement strand
GGCTCCAGCGAGGACAAGGCTGGCAAGGAAGCAAAACGCAGGCCTACTGGTTGGTAGTCCGAGTTTTGCTGACACCGCCAGCCGAAGCCGCAGCCAGCCAAAAATGGAAGATAATTTATTTACAAGTCCTTAAGGTATGTAACCTAATTTCCCCCATGCGCCCCTTTGTACTCTGTGCAAATCCGGATTGTCCTGTCCCCAGTATGAATCACTGAGGGACGGGTTCAGGGTCGTCAGCGCGGCAGTGTAGTCCATTCTGCCAATCTTTACGGTACGTGGGTCCTTCCACTTCCAGTATTCACTGTGCCCATCGGCAAAAGAGAAGTTTGTACCGTCACCGTGTCTGGCGGTAATCTGGTCCCACCACTTTTCCTGGTAATAGTAAACGGTCCAGCTTGAGGGACTCAACCGGCCTTCGTCAAGAAAAACAATCTGCATGGAAGGATTGCGAATTTGCATCCTGGTTTTCAATGGAGGAGGAATGGCCCCTTCTATCTCATCATGGCCGTTCATATTATCAACAATGGCGTATGTTACCACCTCTGAGCGTATGCCTGTTGGGCATTTGTAGAGTTTTTTATTCGGGCAATATGGGAAAAGATATCCGTTTTCGAGACCGCGCATTTTGTCTTCTTCTGATAAACTTCGCTCCCAGTATACCCAGCAGTAGTCCATGCCTTGGTGTGTATTGCCGACCACAAGCTTGTTGTCGTTATCATCGGCATACATATTCCAGGCGATGGACATTTGCTTGACGTTGTTCAGACAAACCGCGCGTTTGCCCTGCTCTCTAATCCTATTGAGTGCCGGTATAATGATTGCCATGAGAACGGCGATGATAGCAATTACAACTAAGAGTTCTATGAGCGTAAATCCCATTAGAAATCTTCCGCTTTTTTTCCGATCAGGAATCTTAATATCTAAAAGAGTAAAGCCTTTTAGTTTGCGCATAATGCTGTGTCTTTATTGATTAAGTTTTGTTAGTAGTCCTTGAAATTGCTCATCCATCCCGGCCAGTCTTCGGTTCTAACACCGCCGGCTTTGTTCCACAGGTTGACTGTCTCGTAGTTACGACTCCATTTCAACGTCCACAATTCCTTGAGTCCTATTCTTCGGACAGAGAAATCCAGAAAAGCACTGTTTGTCGCTGCGTTGTGCCGATTAAGGCAGACGCGCCTCATATTATCACCTCTCCAATGGCCGGTACTACTCTGTGTGTGACCTTCATATTCCGGAGGCAAATCATAATCAAGAGGGCCGGCTCCGTACCATGAGCAGTCCAGAAACAGCGGAATTTGATTTGTGCCTGCAACATTGCGAGTCTTGAAGTAACCCTCTTGCGGCTGGTCTGTTTTTCTGTTATAGACCCAGCGGTTTATACCATAGCTGCCGTAGTCCTGCTGTGCTACGTAGTCGGCATCCAGAGATTCTGCGCCCCAGGTTCCGAACGTACCTGTGTGTTTGTTAGGGTTCGAGGCCTCCGGGCAGCAGGCGCTTAGCTTGCGGTCTCTGTGGTGGGCTTGCAGGACCCACCTCCATCTGCCGCTGCTGTCACCGTAAGCGAAATAGCCATCGTTTTCATCCATATAAATCAAGAAGACGAGGGTCCATTGACGCAGGTTTGTTTGGCAGGCGACTGCTTTTGCCTGTTTTTTTACCCGATTTAGGGCCGGCATCAGTATCGCCATTAGCAACGCAATGATGGCGATTACCACAAGAAGCTCTATCAGCGTAAAGGCCGCCCCCTTAGAAAAATTTCTTCTAACGGGGCCCGTTAGTCCTAAGGACTCCTTTCGGAGAAAACTCCGGTCTCGTTTCCGGACGTCTGTTTGGCTTCCCGCGAAGCGGGGTCCCTCCCCGTGTCTTTCGGGCAATCTTCCATTTTTTCGAGCAGGAATATTAATTTTTAGCGGTGTAAAATCTCTTTGTTTGTTCATAATAATTTACTGCATATTTTCTTATTACTTTTCGTGAAACAGTGCTTACCTTGAAGCTTCTCATCCATCCGGGCCAATCGGATGGTTTGACGTTGCGGGTTTGAGCCTTGGACCCACAAGTGAAAAAAAGCCGGCACTTACACGAACCTCGATACAAAAACTCTTATTTCCTTAGGACTGGTAAAGAAATTAGGTTTCGTTTTGGCTCCAGCGAGGACAAGGCTGGCAAGGAAGCAAAATGCAGGCCTATGGTTCGACAGGCTCACCATCCTGAGCGAAGTCGAAGGACTGGTTGGTAGTCCGAGTTTTGCTGACACCGCCAGCCGAAGCCGCAGC
>JAIVYN010000396.1:0-2289 GCA_048635425.1 Candidatus Aegiribacteria sp. | reverse complement strand
GACGCAATCTCCAGCAGGTGGTCCGCTGGCGTAACTACAAGGCCGTCCGCCTGGCGCCGGGAAAGCCGCTGGAGCTGTACGACCTGAATAAGGACATCGCCGAAGAGCAAAACATCGCCGCCGAGCATCCCGATGTGGTCGCCAGGGTCGAAGAATATCTAAAGACCGCCCGCACCGACTCGCCAAACTGGCCCGTCTAATCAGGCCGGAAGAAAAAATAGCCGGTCGAATAGCTGCTGGTTTCGACTCTGTCAAAATTCGGTGCCGAAATGGCCAAAAACCACAATTTTTTACAAATTTACTTGTCTTTAGCATAAAAACAGATATAATTTCGTGTTTTCCCTGACTATGAACTAAAAAGGAGATAAATCAGTGAAAACAGAAATATTGGATGCGGTGGAAAGTAAAAGTTTGAAGAAAGATATACCGCACTTCGAAATAGGCGATATTGTAGATGTCCACTGCCGTATCAGAGAAGGCGACAAAGAACGCACGCAAATATTTACCGGCACCGTAATCGCCCGCAAGGGCCGCGGCATTAACGAAAACTTCACGGTTCGGCGGATTGTCAATAACGAGGGTGTGGAACGGATTTTCCCGATTAATTCGCCCAATGTTCTCGATATCAGGCCCATCCGAAGCGGCAAAACAAGGCGGGCAAAACTATATTACCTCCGCAAGCGAACCGGCAAAGCCGTCAAGCTCGCCCAGCGACACAGTACCCACACCGTCTCAAAATAACGATATACAAAACCTGTTCTGAGCGTAGGGAGTTTACCCTGATTGTAATCGAAGGGAAGGATACGAAATTTGCTCCTGAACAAACGCAAGCTGTTGGCCGATCGCGAGCTGCTCGGCCGATGGGGTGAAAAACGCTGCCAGAGGTTCCTAAAAAGAAAAGGCCTCAAAACCCTCACCCGCAACTTCTCCTGCAACGCCGGCGAAATCGACCTGATTATGGTCGATACCGACAGAACTATCGTCTTCGTCGAGGTCAGAACCAGGGCCGATGAAACTTTTGGCTCAGCCGAATCGTCTATCACATTCGCCAAGAAAACCAGATTGCTAAGGACCGCCCGTTATTTTCTTGCAACAAACGATATCGATGACAGGCCTTTCCGTTTTGATGTTGTTATAATAGTCCTGGGGCCAGGAGGCACTCCACAGATAAGATATTACAAAAACGCTTTCGTACCCTAACACCAATGGAGCTGATTGATACGCATTGTCATCTGACTTTTGAACAATTGGCCGACGACGTCCAGGCCGTTGTAGCTCGCAGTATAGCCGCCGGCGTTGTCGGCTGGCTCACCGTCGGCACAGACCCGCAGCAAAACCGCAAAGCCATTGAGCTTGCCAACCAATACGAAAATATGTATGCCGCTGTCGGAATCCATCCGCACGATGCCAAAGACCTGACCGCTGATACGCTAACCGAATTGAAAGAGCTTGCACAAAGTAAAAAGGTCGTCGCCATCGGCGAGACGGGTCTGGATTTCCATTACAATTTTTCAAATCAATCTGACCAAAAGCGTGCTTTCACCGCACAACTGACGATCGCCAAAGAATTGAATCTGCCGGTAATCATCCATTGCCGGGAAGCCTTTGACCAGACGATGGAGATTTTAGATAGGTTCGGCCAAGGTCTTAAAGGCGTGGTCTTTCATTGTTTCAGCGGCTCGGCCCGGCAGGCAAAGATTGTTCTCGATTATAGTTTTTATATCTCGTTCACCGGCGTAGTTACTTTCAAAAACGCTGACCTAACCCGCCAGGCCGCCGAAATTGTACCGCTGAATAGATTGATGCTCGAGACCGATTGTCCCTATATGTCACCGGAGCCGATGCGAAAGCAGAAGATAAACGAGCCGGCCCTTATGCTCCACACCGCGAAATATTTAGCCGAACTAAAAGGGATGGCCCTGACCGATTTCGCCAACGCCGTAACTGCCACCAGCAAGACCTTCTTCGGTCTATCCTGAGCCGTGTCGAAGGGCCTGCCGTAGGGTGTGCACAGCACACCATTTTTTGAAGCGAACAGATATGAGAAATTGTCGTAGCTTTGATATGGTGATTCTTATTTCTGGCTTCTCTTGAACTCACGGATTGGATAAAATGATTCTTTGCTAATCCTATCAACCATTATTATCACAAGGAGCGTAAATTATGGCTTTTACATTACAATTAGGCCAACAGGCGCCGGATTTCAAATTACCTGCCACAGATGGCAGCACGTACCAGTTGTCTGATTTTGATGATGCTGAAGTATTGGTAGTCTTCTTCACCGTTAAC
>JAIVYN010000395.1:0-2360 GCA_048635425.1 Candidatus Aegiribacteria sp. | reverse complement strand
CATAGCCAGACCGGCTGTAACCATACCGAGCGCCATTAATCTTAAGTAGCTCAGCACGTCTCCCATATAGAATATCGTGCTGAACAAATTATACATTCCCATCCCTATTCGACCGCCCCAGCCTCCTTCTCGCTGGCTAAAAAGCAAAATCATACCTGCCGGAATAAGCGCCAGATACCCACAGAACGTTCCAATTCCAGCAGGAAGCGGTCCGAGCTTACTTGCCCCAAGGAGCACAAGCGAATTGAGCATAACCAGCCAGGTCAACTGGTCACACACCGCAGCGATGTAGTCCTTTCGTTTAAGGTTGTGTCCGAGCGCAATAACCAGCCCGGCCATAATCTGAAAATAACCGAGAGCCAGTGCCAAAATGAAAAACATCATCGGTTTCTCAAGCGGGTCAAACCACATCATCTTTTCTCTTAATGGTTTCAATGCAGGTATAAACTGCTGCACACCGTCACCGAACCACCCTCCGGTAAGCGCCCCAGCTACCACGGTTGCGGCAGCGCAAATCCCTAACATCCACATCAGCTTCTTATCGCCCTGCATCTTCTTTATAAAGAAAATCATCAAGGCGATAATGACAAGGCCGTAGCCGGCGTCAGTCAAACACAACGCAAAGAACAACGCAAAAAACGGCGCTAGAAATACTGTCGGGTCCACTTCAAAATGCTTCGGCATACCATACAGGCGGGTTATCACCTCAAAAGGTTTTATAATATTCTTATTCTCTATCTCGACCGGTATCTCTTCGTCTTCAGCCGGTGCGATTTTTGTCAAACTCGACGCCTCGAAACCTGATACTATCTTCGCCAGCTTTGCATAATCATTTTTCTTCACCCAGCCTTCCAAGAGGACCGTCTGTTCGGTAGCCGGCGCGGTATCCTTAGTCTGTTCTCTGTTCAGCAGGTTTTTATGATGGTCGTCAAGAATCTCGAGATTAAGCAGATTCTTGGACAAGGTCGCAGCGCTGTCCACCCAGCTTTGTAATTGGTTTTGGGCCTTTTCCAGCTTTTGGCTGTGTTCGCCAATCAAATCCGCAGCGGTGCCGGTCATCGGCTCGAAGCTTACCGGCTCGAACTCGGCTGACCGCAGCAGCTTTTGAACCGCCTCGGCGTTTTCTTTGAGAGCAACGATAAGACAGGCGCACTTGTTACTGTCGGTTCCTATTTGCTGGATTGCCGCGCCAGGCTCACTCAGTTTTTCTTCTGTCTGCTCAAACTGCTGGCTCGGCAGCAATCCGGCCCAGCAGGTAGCCTGGTGAAGTCGGCCAATTTCTTCTACGGGGGTTTCGAGAGACGCCCAGGGACTGAGCATCTCCAGGGTGCTGTGGAGGTTCTCAATTTCACCCTTTGTTTTCTCCATTGACGCTTCGAGCTGCTCGCACTTCTCGATAGTCTTTGAGATTTGCCGGTCTGAGACAACCTTGTTATATGATTGCTCATCAACGACGGTGCGCGGTGAAAGGATGCCGGCGAGACCCTTTTGGGACTGTGCGTAATTTTTGAGAAACGCAATGCTTTTTTCGAGCCGAATTAAGAGCCCTTCAATATCTTTAGGCCGTTCGGCTGCGGCACCAAGCTCAGGGAAGTCCCTGCTGAGAATCGCCTCGTCTGCATTGAGGATATGACAAATACCTTCACGCTGCAGCACTTCGAGAAGCTCGGACGCCTGCGTGCGATGACTGACAATTATGACTTTTGCCATCTGCGCAATGGCCATAGTTAGCCTCTCAAGTAATCCATTATCTTTTCAGACGCTGTGGCCATTTTGCTGCCAGTTTTATCGCGCAATTGCCGACGTTGGTCTTCGGCCTGGGCTTTAAGCTGCTCAACTTCCGCGTTTGCTTGTGATTTTGCTTCGGCGATAGCAGCTTCGGTTGCTTCTTTCCTTTGCTGCTCGGCTTCGGTCATTGCTGCGAGCCGATTCTCTCTACCCTTTTCAGCCTGCTTTGCCGCCTCAGCCTTGGCCTGTTCGATAATTTCCTGGGCTTGTGCTTCGGACTGCTTGATTTTCTTTATCAATTCCATTCGCATCCCTGCTATTTAAAACCCCATTTCAGAAATCCGACAGATTATACTATTATTCGGCAAATAGCAAGAAATAGCCAAAAGAAATTTTTTATTATAAGAGATTAATGAGACACTGAAACGGCGGACGACAGAAGATGGACGACGGAAGACAGAGGATGGAAGACGGAGGACAGCATTACTAAGTAGGAACGCAAAAAGATTCATATAAGAAGTCCCATTTTGACGACCTTGTTAATAATAAGAACGAAGGCGGTGGAACCGCCGGGAGGTTGTCATGGGACAGACAATAAAACTGACAGAACCCCAATGGGACCAGTTGGATCA
>JAIVYN010000394.1:0-2378 GCA_048635425.1 Candidatus Aegiribacteria sp. | reverse complement strand
TCTTTGAAAAATAGGCAATTATGGCTTGACACCGCAGGAGCGATGGTTGTACAATTATCTCATCGCGAGTGTTTCTAAATGGATAGTCTTTGCATAGAGCTTTTTGATATATTATTTATTAGAGCACATTCGCAGGGCTGAGGATATCTCGCTTTTTCCTCTCCCTCCGCACCTCAGCCCTGCTTCCTCCATTTTCAGGCCAATCGATTCATTTGTTCCAACTTGCCGCTGCTATTGTTGGCACTACAGAGAATCCTGCCCTCTGTTTTCTGTCTTGGCTCAATGCTTAAACACAAGCTTGAACAACCAATTTTGGTTTCTTTCGTTTAGATTCTTTTTACCTACATTTCGCTGTATAAGTCCAGCGGAAAATCCCTGTATTTTGGGTGCGAAAAACACGGAATCTGCAACAAACTGACGTAAGTAGATTTCGGGAACAATGAGAAAAGACAGCTATTCTGAGCGGATTCAAAAACGATTATCGCCTGTGGATTAGTAAAAACAAACACAATCAAAGCCAATCTGTATTTTTAGCTCGGTCAATATCAAATAAAAGCAAAGTTCCCGAGCGGTCTTTTGACAACAACCACTTTTAATGGTAGGCTATCTGTGAGGTCACAACAAACTCTGCTGAGGGCGTAAAAAGACGCAAAGACGACTAATACGATAGTACAAATCCTGAGCCGAGTACCTGTACTTGGGCCGGCGCTCGTGCTGAAAATTTCGGATGATGTTATCCAATCACAAGATAAACCAAATACTCCGGAAAGCCGGTTTCAATGGCTGCATTGTCAGTTCCATTGGAGCCGGCCATTATAACGATTCATACTATGTTGATTTAGACCTATGGATTCAGTAATCACAATTCCCGCACTTGGCGATAATTTTATTTACCTGTATCGGTATAACCAAAGCAACGCGCTTGTCGTCGATCCAAGCGACGCCTCTCTGGTACTGGGCACCTTAAGGGAACACGGCCTGGACCTTACCACGGTTCTTGCCACACATCATCATTGGGACCATACCGCCGGTACTATTGAACTGAAGGAGAAAACCGGCTGCAAGGTCATCGGCGGCGATAAGCAAAGAATACCCGGCATTGACTCTGTCGTCGAGGATGGAAAGAGCCTGGCGATTGGTAATACAAAGATACAGGTTATTGCCACGCCGGGGCATACTCGCACGGCAGTTTGCTATTATGTGCAGCCATCGAACGATAACAAAAATGGCATTCTCTGGACGGGGGATACATTGTTCATTGGAGGCTGCGGCAGACTACTGGAGTGCGATGCACGGTCGATGTGGGATTCACTGCTCAAATTGGCATCTTTACCCGATGATACGCTTGTTTATTGTGGGCATGATTACACAGTGGAAAACTATCAATTTGCCTTGAGTATTGAGCCGGATAATCAAGCTGTCAAACAGTGCCTGAGCGAAGTCAGACAAGCCCAAAGGGCAGGCAGGCAAACCATTCCTTCAACAATGTCACGTGAAAGGACAACCAATCCCTTTCTACGGGCTGATACTCCAGAGCTTAAAACCGCGCTAAATATGCCCCAAGCCCAGACCGTGGAGGTCTTTGCGGAGCTGCGGCGGCGCAAAGATTTCTTTTAGAATATCATAACCGTGCTTCTATCCATCCAAAATTTAATATCTTCACTCACAATTTTCGAGCCGTTTGAATAAGTTGCATATACTTAGCTCATTTAGTAAAATTCAGCTTTGACTTTAATAATCATAAGGAGAGTGTTATGCTAATCGTACACGTTTTCGTCCACGTTAAGCCTGAGCAGGTTGAAGCCTTCCGGACAGCCTCACTCGAAAATGCCCGTAACAGCGTACAGGAACCGGGCATTGCCCGATTTGATGTTATCCAGCAGCAGGATGAACCCACGCGTTTCGTACTGGTGGAGGTCTATCGTACCTCGGATGACCCGGGCAGGCACAAGGAAACAGCGCATTATCAAAAGTGGCGTGGTACAGTGTCCGATATGATGGCCGAACCACGCTCAAGTATCAAATATACTAATGTGTTCCCTGACGACCAAGGCTGGGATTAGTTGAAGGGACCCCGCAAGGCGGGAAACCAAGCATTTCGTTTCGAGCGCTCCGTCGCTGAAGCTATGGAGCGTAGGCGACAGGAGAATTATGAGATTTGAATTTGCAACAGCCACTCGCATCATATTTGGCCCAGGCACACTTAAGGAAGTTGCATCTTTATCGGCCGAGATGGGGAAACGTGCCTGTGTTATTACTGGCCATAGTATCGAGCGGGCCGGGTCGCTACTCGAACAGCTTGACCAACAGCGGCGAATTGGAGGATTATCTGGAGGTGGTCGGCGCCGGTAAACCACTTTCACATAGTGCCGTGCCGC
>JAIVYN010000393.1:0-2393 GCA_048635425.1 Candidatus Aegiribacteria sp. | reverse complement strand
AGCCGGTATCGGCGTTTTTCACGGCGTCTTTATCTGTACCGAAATAGACCTGATGCGAATCAGCAAAGACTCCATGCGACCATGTAAGAGTCGGAACCTGTGTTATTTCCACAGCACCATTAGCCGGGTCAGGATTCCCGACGGCGCCCTCAGTAGTAAAGCTCCAGACATCGCCTTTAAATGTGTCGATGGCATCAAACTCATCAACCCGCCAATAGTAAGTCTTAGCCATTGTAAGTGGGCCGGGAGTATAGGTCGTAACTCCTTGAGGAAGACCACCAGCGGCGTTGTTCACATCGTCAAAGCTGTCGCCGAAGTACGAATAGTGCAGTACTGCACCGAAACCTGCCGTCCATTTAAGCACTACATTCGGATCGACAAGCTCGGCACCATCAGCCGGGTCCGGAAAGTATGCGGTCTTAGGAGGAATACTGAAGCTCCAGACATCGCCTTTCCACGGACTGTTCGGCTCGGTGTCATTGACTTCATCGATTCGCCAGTAATATGTCGTGCCCGGAATAAGGCCGTCCGGAAAAGCAAAACCGGGAAAGCCAACAATATAATTCACCGAGGCTTGATTGCCTCTGAATGTCTCGCCGGTGCCCTCATTCACATCATCAAAATTATCGCCGAAGTACACATCGTGCGAGACGGCAGAACTTCCCGGCTTCCAGCAAATGGTTATCCATGTATCCTCATGAATGGCACCATCAGCCGGATCGGGACTAAAGGCAGTTGGAAATATACCTAACATAATAGTCTGAATCTCAGGCTGTGTCAGGGCACGGTTGTAGATCCGCGCCTCGTCGATGCTGCCGACAAACGTTTCGTTGTTGGTAGAATCAACGCAACCGATCGTCACCGGGGTGTCGTCCGCGGTATCTCTAAAAGTAATATTCCCAGTTTCAACTTCCTCGCCATTGATATACTGCACTGCGGCGCCGTCGTCCCAGGTCACGGCCACATGAATCCACTCATTCGGATAGGAGGCGATGAGCGTATTACCCCACGCCACAGCCGCACCTCCGTTTCGAAACGTTAGATCGCCGGCTGGCGTGGTCTCCCAGAACCACTTGACAGTGGCGTGTGTTGGGGGATCCCAGCCAAGACGTTTACCGAAGATACCCTGGTGCTCGATACTATGCCCCTCGCCCTCCCAGTTGATCCAGGCGGCCAGGGTCATGGCATTGTTCTCGGCCGTGGGATCGAGGGGGCCGATCACGACTCTTTCACCGGTTGTGTCGAAACGCACGGCCGAGCCCTTGTAGCCGGGCACCCACTCTACGGCGCCATTAAACGTTCCGTCATTCCCGTTTCCCGTGATGTCGGAGGCCTCGGTTCCTTGGCCTTCATCGAATGGCCAATAGCCAATCAATTCCGCCAGAACTGCATCTGTGCAGATGCCTAAGACCAACAACATGGCAACAAACCATTTCATTTTTCGAAACATAATAGTCCTCCTACAAATAAGACAATTGATAATGCTTCTCCCTCCCCTACATTTGTGCATATCTGCCAGGGATAGATTCAATCGCGACCTGGCACCACCTCCTATCTTGAAAAATTTAACATGAACCGTCCATGGAGAAGGTAAGAATCTCAAACGTTACAAATGCACCTCTATAAGAGTAACGTCGATTCTTTGTTGTTCTGGGCTTCCGTCCAGTGAACCGAAATGTACACTCGTCTGTCCGCTCGTCTTTGCTCTGGGCGGTTCTTCTGCGAACACGAATTCCACCTTATCTCTCTATTTATACCGGATCAACCGCCTCCCAGTCAAGGGAAATCTCCTCAAACTTCGGGGTTGGTTGTGGCCAGATTTTCCGGCAAGCGATTTTAAGTTCATTTTGGCCTTTGAAGAAATTGGCCCATTCCCTTCGATTACACTCAGGGTAAACTCACTGCGCTCAGGACAGGCTTTGATTGGGTTTGAATTGGGTTTGTTTTTTTGGGCCGGAAGGTTGTTTCATTTTCATAATCCTCTATAACACATAAGTTTACGTTCATTTTTGGCATTTTGGAAATTGGGTTTGTTTATTCGGACTACGAAATCATCTTTTTTTCTGTAATCCTTTGTTATAAGTGAGTTTACATTCATTTTGGCTTTTCGGAGATTGGGTTTGATTGGGTTTGAATTGGGTTTGTTTTCACCAAGTGTCCAATCGCTTATATTTTCATAATCCATTGTTAATATAAAACTTACGTTCATTTGGGCATCTTTAAAATTGGGTTTGTTTTGCATAAAAGAGCTGATTTGTAGAGGGTTCTCGACAGATGTAGAGGGCAAGTTAGTGAAGAGTGAGCTAAAGTGCCTAAAGTGAGCTAAAGTTGGATTCTCGATATTCATGATTGGTAATTGGTTAATTTAGTTAATATGGATAGTTTGGTTAATT
>JAIVYN010000392.1:0-2327 GCA_048635425.1 Candidatus Aegiribacteria sp. | reverse complement strand
GACCTTGTTTTCGCCTTTCTTTTCCTTTAGCGGTATTAAAACAGCAGTGCTGTATTACTGTCGCGGTCAGGATATGAAAGGCGAAAACAAGGTCGATTCGATGAGCGCCCGGCAAATCGCCGATATAGCGGCCTCATTCCAGGCGGCGGTAATTGATGTCCTCGTGAAAAAAACACAGCGGGCCGCTGAAAAAATCGGTGCCAGGACCATCCTTTTAGGCGGCGGAGTAGCAGCCAATAACCGACTGCGAACCGCCTTACAAAAAATGTCCGACTCGGATGTCCCGCCCAAAAAACTGCTGGTTGCGCCAAAACAATATTGCACTGACAACGCAGTTATGGTAGCCTCTTTGGCATATTATAAATTCAAGGCCGGACTTTTTGCAGATTTGACCCTTGAGCCAAAGGCAACCGGGTAACAAGTAAATATGCTTTGTAGAAAACCTTTGCAAAATGTCATTGCGAGGCCTGAAGGGCCGTGGCAATCTCTTGCGTGATATGTAGAAAAAGCCATCGTTGTTTTTGAGATTGCTTCGCTCCGCTCGCAATGACAATCTTTGACCTGATGTTTTCTACAAAGCAAAGTGAATTGAACTACGAATCAAGGAAGGTGAAATATTCGGACTGAACAATTAAAAGAACTATTAGAGCAGGTCAAAAACGGCAAGCTAAATATAAATGAAGCGATTGAGAAACTTCGCCATTTGCCGTTCGAGGATTTAGGCTTCGCCTGCATTGACCACCATCGGCAAATCCGTCGGGGCTTTCCGGAGGTCATCTTCTGCCCCGGCAAAACCACCGAACAGATAATTAAAATCTTCGAGACTCTTGCTGCAAAAGGCAATAACGTCTTAGCTACCAGGGCCGAGCCGGATATTTTCGAGGCATTAGCTAAAACAGACAAATTTCCCAAGGCCCGATATGAAAAATTAGCCAAGGCAATCGTCCTCGAACAGAAAGAGCCTCCCGCATCTAAGACTGTCCTGCCGATAGTTACCGCCGGGACCGCCGATTTGCCCGTCGCCAGCGAAGCCAAAGTTACCGCCGAGATTATGGGCCAGCGCACGGAGCTGATCTGCGATGTCGGAGTGGCCGGCCTGCACCGATTGTTCAAACATCTGCCGAAACTCCAAAGTGCCAATGTCGTAATTGTCGTTGCGGGAATGGAAGGGGCGCTGGCCAGTGTTGTAGGCGGCCTGGTGAGCTGTCCGGTTATCGCAGTGCCGACCAGTGTCGGCTACGGTTCCAGCTTCGAGGGGCTCTCGGCCCTTTTAACGATGATGAATAGCTGCTCTGCCGGCGTTACCGCCGTTAATATCGACAACGGCTTCTCCGCAGCCGTTACCGCTACCTTGATAAACAAAAAAATAGAAGCGAATCGGAAAAATATGAAGTAAGTGGGAAAGAAAGGCCCTCTTGTGTCATTTCGAGCGAAGCACAGCCTCTTTGTCATTTCGAGCGGAGCGAAGCGGAGTCGAGAAATCTGTTTAAATTTCCTTTCCCCATCAAAAATTCGAAATGAGTGAAATGTTAACCGATAAGACATTTTACCTCTATATTATGGCAAGCAAAACTGGAACCTTATATGTGGGAATGACTAACAATATCAAAAGAAGAGTTTATGAGTATAAGTATCATTTAATTCCCGGTTTTACAGATAAATATAGGGTTGAACGGCTTCTTTACGTTGAAACAATAAATGACCCTGTTTCAGCCATTAAACGTGAGAAACAAATTAAAGCATGGAGGCGTGAAAAGAAGGTATCGCTTATTGATTCGATAAATCCTCAGTGGAACGACCTCAGTCAGGATTGGTACGAATAAAAGGAACCGCTTCGCGGGCTGTTTAGAATAGACCCCTCGACTTCGCTCGGGGTGACGAGGAGAATTGAGACGCAGGACTTCAGAATCAAAGCCAAATCCTAACGACCTGCCGCTAATTCGCGTGGCGCAGCTTGGTCTTGGCAATGCTGACCAGAGACCTCAGTGCATCATTCACAGATTGTTCATCGGGAAAATACTTGGCAACATCCGGGGAGAGGAGAACCAGGTTCGTTCCCTGTTGGAACCGCTTGGCATACTTGCCCCGCACACCACCTTTGAGTTTGGAGAGGTCGTATTCCGGCCGCAAATCATCGGCCATTTTTTTCTTATTTGCCTTCTTCATAATATCTTTGTTCTTTCCGTGTCGTCTTTCTTGCAATAATAATCCGAACGTTGTTTCCGCGGTCTGTGTGCGCGACCATAAGCACCCTCCCAGATCGCGACATTCCCACTGTGATAAACCGGTGTTCCCTCACCGAGTGATTAGGATCGGGATATGTAATC
>JAIVYN010000391.1:0-2363 GCA_048635425.1 Candidatus Aegiribacteria sp. | reverse complement strand
CAGCTCGAAATCGAATACGACAACGGTCACATACATACGGTCGTTACCGACAGCACGTGGAAGGCAAGATATGGGCCTCTTTTAGAATCGGATTTTCTGATGGGTGAAATCTATGACGCCCGCAAAGAGAGGCCCGGCTGGGACACATTTCGCTTCGATGATTCAGCGTGGCATACGGTGGCTGTTACAGATAAGAGCGAGGGCATAGTTCAATCTTATCCGGGTGTGACGGTTCAAAAGATTCTGGAAATCAAGCCGAAAAAGCTTACCGAGCCGGAGAAAGGTGTTTATGTTTTCGATATGGGTCAGAACTTTGCCGGCTGGGTTCGACTGAAAGTAAGTGGAAAGACCGGGACGAAGGTAGTGCTGCGATTTGCTGAGATACTCAACACGGACGGAACAATTTATACTGAGAACCTCCGTGCGGCACGCTGCACAGATACATATATCCTCAAAGGCACAGGTAAAGAGATTTGGGAGCCACAGTTTACGTTTCATGGATTTCGATACGTAGAGGTAACCGGCTATCCGGGCAGGCCGGGCCTTGATGCAATTACCGGTGTTGTTGTGCATTCGGATATACCTGTGGTCGGGTCCTTCGAGTGCTCTAATCCTATGGTCAATCAACTCTATAGTAATATAGTCTGGAGCCAGCGGGGTAATTTTATCGAGATACCTACCGACTGTCCGCAGCGTGATGAGCGCTTGGGCTGGACGGGCGATGCGCAAATCTTTGTCCGCACGGCGACATATAATATGGATGTTGCGGCGTTCTTTACCAAGTGGCTGGTTGACCTCGAAGATGCTCAGAGCGCTGAAGGAGCATTCCCCGATGTGGCACCGCGTAAGGTTGCCATGGGCGACGGCACGGCTGCGTGGGGAGATGCCGGTGTCATTTGTCCGTGGACAATTTACCAGGTCTATGGTGATAAGCAGGTCATCGAAAGACACTACGAGTCGATGAAAAAATGGATTAGCTACCTGAAGAAGAACAGTAAGGACTTGCTGCGTCCGGCCAAGGGTTACGGTGACTGGGTTTCTATCGCCTCCGACACGCCCAAGGACGTAATTGCCACGGCTTATTTCGCCTACAGTACGCGCATAGTCTCGAAAGTGGCTGCCGTTCTCGGCAAGAATGACGATGCCGGAAAATATGAAGAACTCTTCGAGCAAATCAAGGACGCTTTCAATAAGGCCTATGTTAGCGAAGACGGACGTATCAAAGGCGAGACCCAGACCTGCTATTTGCTTGGATTATACTTCGATTTACTACCTGAAGATAAACGTGAGTCCGCTACCCAACATTTAATCGAGGCTATCAGGAAAAAGGATTGGCATCTTTCAACCGGATTTGTCGGGCTAAGTTATCTGGTACCTACGCTCACGCAGACAGGGCATCTGGATATCGCTTACCGGTTACTTAACAACGACACTTTTCCCAGTTGGGGTTATAGTATCAAGAACGGAGCCACAACCATCTGGGAGCGCTGGGACGGCTGGACCGAGGAGAAAGGCTTCCAGACACCGGGTATGAATTCTTTTAACCACTACGCCTTTGGCTCGATTGGTCGATGGCTGTTCGGCACGGTTGCCGGCATCGAGACTGAGGGGCCGGGCTATAAGCAAATTATTATTCGACCTATGCCCGGCGGTGGAATGGACTATGCAAAGGCAAGCTATAAATCGATTCACGGTAAGATTGTCAGTGATTGGAGAATCAAAGGTCATACATTCACGCTGAATATTACAATACCTGCTAATACGACCGCAAAAGTATATGTGCCGGCAGAGGACATTGAGAATGTTACTGTAGGCGGCCAGCCGGCGGCAAAAGCGGGAGCTGTGAGCTTGCTGCGTAGGGAGAAAGACAGGGCAGTATTTGCTGTTGGTTCAGGGCAATATCGATTTGTGTCGAAGCTGCCGGATTAAAATGAAACTAAAAATTTCTGTTCTCAAATTTGTTAATCTACACACACTTTTTTAGTTAGTATCTGTTGCGGAAAACGAAAATCGACGATGTCACCCCTGCGAAAGCAGGGGTCCAGAGCGAAAAACTGGATTCCCGCTTTCGCGGGAATGACAAATACTTTTTCCACAACAGGAACTATTTAGCTGCTTGTCGTTTTTCGTGAAAAACCCAGCAGCGATTTGAAGTAAGCTTTTATCCAGCTCCAATGCAGAATGATATGCACTATCATCAAAACGGCAAAAATAACAGCTAAATAGAAATGAATATCGCCCCATTCGTGCCGGGTCATTGACCAGAGCTCTTTAATTTCTTCGCCGACGTGTTCGGCACCCCTGCCTCCATATAACGTTCGGCCGCGGCCGCCGGTACCCGGCGGCAGAATGTATTTCATAAT
>JAIVYN010000390.1:0-2384 GCA_048635425.1 Candidatus Aegiribacteria sp. | reverse complement strand
CTCAAAGATCTCATTTGCATTAAATGTAATAGCCATTATCATTCTCCTTTCCACAAGCCGTGAATATTGCAATACTCTCTTGCACTGACAGAATCGGCCTCCACGTTAAATATCGCCTCAGGTGGCATTCCCGGTTCAAGGAACTGTCGATATGCCCTGCCATCGGCCAGCAGCTCAATCCATTCGATATAGTGTTTCTCTTCCATAGGATGCGGTACAGAACCTACCTTGACTTTATAGCCGCCATCGACTTTCTCGATTACCGGCACATGCTTTTCTGTCGTTGCGTCAGCGGTCTTTTCATCTAAAAGCTCCATCGGCTTACCACAGCAAACTAATTCACCGGCACCACCGTGAAGCACTTCAATAATATTACCACAGACTGAGCATTTGTAAATTTGAAGTTTTTTAGCCATAATAAATTCCTTTCATAATATTGTCATTCCCGCGAAACCTGTCCTGAGCAAAGTCGAAGGAGCGGGAATCCAGTTTTTTATTTCTGCATTGTGATTCCAACCTCTTTGTGCTTGGCAAGAATTTCATCAGCGAGCCTCTCAAGCGCAGCAAAATCGTTATCCCTGGGTTCGCCCTTTGCTAACACCGGTTCGAGAATCTCTGCCTTGAGATTTGTTAACATACTCATTAGCTGCTCGACCATTTTACCGCCCCAGCCGTAAGAGCCTATGATAGAAGCAAATTTAGTCTTGGGTCTAAGAGCATTCGCCAGAAACGTTGCATAAGCCGCACACGGATGCGGCCCTATCAGAACCGTAGGTGAGCCAATAACCACCGTTGCCGCATCTACCAATGCCATCGCAAGCTTGCCTATATCGACCGTCGAAAGCTCAAATTGCCTTACCGTAATGCCTCTGTCGATCAAGGCCTCGACAAAATATGACACCATTTTGGCCGTGCTGCCGTGCATCGAAACATAAGCCACTACCACCTCATTTTTGACGGTCTCAGAAGCCCAGTCTTTATAAGCATCAACAATGAACTTGGGCCGATTATGTACCGGACCATGACTTGGGGCTATTGTTTCGATTTCCATATCATCAAGCTTTGCAAGGTTGGCATTTATCTGCCGTCTGAATGGCATCATAATCTCAGCGTAATAGCGCTTTGCTGATTCATAGGCCACCGCCTCATCGTCAACGAACAGACTGCTTGTTGCAAGGTGAGCACCAAAGAAGTCGCATGGAAAAAGTATCTTGTCCTCTTTAAGATATGTTCCCATAGTCTCCGGCCAGTGTACCCAGGGAAGATAAACAAACTGAAGGGTCTTGTCGCCTAACGAGAGCGTTTCGCCGTCTTCGACCGTGATAAATTTATCATCTTCTATGCCGAGCAGGTCAATCAGCATACCCTTACATTTGGGATTTGTAACTATCTTTGCATCCGGATATACCAGCAAAATATCCGGCAGAGACCCGGAATGGTCCTGCTCTGCATGGTGCGCAACAACATAGTCAATCTTGTTAATCCCAAGTTTAATGAGGTTATCCAGCAAAACTTCTGTCTTGGTCGGATCCACCGTATCCAACAATGCTACTTTTTCATTGCCCCGTACTAAATAAGAATTGTAGCTGGTCCCGTCCGGCAGCGGAATAAGCCTGTCGAACAACCTGGCATCCCAGTCAATCGCCCCTACGGCGTAAACATTTGGCTTTATTTGTCTCATTTTTCTATCTCTTTTACCGCTTTTAATGCCGCTTCATAATCAGGTTCATTCGTTACTTCATCAACTATCTGTATGTAACGAATAACACCCTCTTTGTCTACAACAAATACTGTTCGAGCCAGAAGCCGCAATTCCTTAATAAGAACGCCGAATCCATTGCCGAAATCCGTTGTGCGATGGTCTGAAAGTGTCCGGACATTTACCACGTTTGCTGAGCCGCACCAGCGCCGCTGTGCAAACGGAAGGTCCATACTGATAGTCAGCACAACTACGTCATCCCCCAGCGATGCAGCCTGCTCATTGAACTTTCTGGTCTGCGTATCACATACCGGAGTATCCAGAGACGGGACCGAGCAGATTACACAAACCTTTCCCCGAAAGCCGGAAAGTTTAACCGGTGACAAATCATTCGCCAACACCTCTGCATCCGGTGCTTTATCACCGACCTTGACCGGATTACCCACAAGCGTAAGGGGGTTGCCTTTAAAGGTTACAATATCTTTTCTTTCCGTCATAATATTACGCCTTTCTCTTCAATGCTTATACTCGGCTTCGGCGGCTTTGCCATAATATGATTCGTGGAACTGATTCAATAGAGACTTAAGCTTTTCCACGTTTTTGAGGTCGGTTGTCTGTTTTGTCTTCATAGTATAGACAAGCATCTCGTGTAGCAGCGTGAGATTCTTAACATAAGCACTGTGTG
>JAIVYN010000389.1:0-2442 GCA_048635425.1 Candidatus Aegiribacteria sp. | reverse complement strand
TCGAAGAATTCCCAGGAACTTACACCGTTCGGGGTCTTTAACCAGATATACGGTGCGTTGACGCCGCCGTAAACGGTATAACCGATTCGTCTGAGCGTTTCGCAGATGAGCTTAGCGTTGGTCATATAGATATCGATAATCCGTTGGTTTTGCTCTTTGCCTTGTGGGCTGTAAACGGCAGTGGCACCGGCCTGGGTGACATACGATACGCCGTTGAACTTTGTGCAGTGGCGCCTTTTCCATATCGGGGCGACCTCGACCGCCCTGCCGTCTTTTGTGTAGGCCTTCAACTGCTTCGGTACAACAGTAAATGCACATCTAAGGCCGGTAAAGCCCGCGGTTTTGGAAAAACTGCGAAACTCTATGGCTGCTTCCTTTGCACCATCAATCTCATATATAGAATGCGGTATGTCGGGGTCTGAAATAAACGCCTCGTAAGCAGCGTCAAAAAGAATTATGGCCTTATTCAGGCGTGCATAATCGACCCATTTTTCCAATTGCTCTTTTGTCGCAACTGTACCTGTGGGGTTGTTCGGAAAGCACAGGTAAATCAAATCGACCTTCTCCTTTGGCAAGTCCGGTACAAAATTATTCTCTTCGGTACAGGGCATATAGACAATGCCTTCGTACCTGCCCTGCTCGGCCGGTCCGCCGGTTCTGCCGGCCATAACGTTGGTGTCCACATATACCGGATAGACGGGGTCCGATACGGCTACGACGTTGTCGAGGCCGAAAACTTCCTGCATATTGCCGGTGTCGCATTTCGCTCCATCGCTGACGATGATTTCGTCGATGTCGATATCGACGCCGCGAGACTTAAAGTCGTTTTCCTTTATGGCTGTCCGGAGAAACTCATATCCTATACCGCTGTCATCGTAGCCTCTGAAGGTCTCGGTGCGGCCCATTTCATTGACCGCCTTTTTCATCGCTTCGACGACAGCCGGTGCCAGAGGCTGAGTAACATCGCCGATGCCCATACTGATGATTTCAGCGTCCGGGTTGGCCTCTTGAAAAGCTCTTTTTCTTCTGCCGATTTCCGGGAACAAATACCCGGCCTGGAGTTTCAGGAAGTTTTCGTTAATTTTCGCCATTGTTTACTCTCATATTGATTAATTGATTCTAATGGTGGGGCAAGCCCCACTCTACAGGATTCGATACAGAAGTGAATAATTTTAGTGTCTGAGTGGGGATGCGTCAACCATAAGTTCATAAGAGCATTAGGGCATAAGGGAACAAGTCATAAGAGCAAAGGGCAAGGAATATAGAATATCCACCGCAAGATGTCCTGTGGAGAATAATGAATTTCGAATGGAGAAGTTGAGATTGCCGCGTCCACCTTCGGCGGACTCGCAATGACTTTTTTAATAGATTCCTCGACTCCGCTGCGCTGCGCTCGGAATGACAAAGGTGCGTAATGACATGGAGAGGGAAAAAGGTTACTGACAATGACTAATTGTTTTTGACTTTTATTCTTGCGAATTTTCTTTTTCCGACGCGGATGACCATACCGTCTTTGGGGGTGATTTCGGCGTTCGGGTCGTCTAATTTTTTGCCGTCGATACCAGCGGCTGACTGCTTTATCATTCGCTTGGCTTCGCCGCCACTTGATACGAGTTTGCAGGCAAGCAGCAGCTTGCTGGCAGAGATTGGTTTGGTGGGTATTTCGACTTCCGGTATTTCGTCTGGTAGTTGGCCCTGTGCGAATACCTTGTCGAATTCCGCAGCGGCGGTCTGAGCGGTGGATTGGTCATAAAATTGAGCGACGATAGTTTTGCCTAAGAGGACTTTTGCTTGCTTGGGGTGTGTCTTGTCGGGGCTTACAAGCTCAGCTATTTTTTCGGTCGTCAGGTTGGTTAAAAGCGTAAAGTAGTTTTCCATCATATCGTCGGAGATGCTCATAACCTTGCCGAACATATCTTTTGGCTCATCGGTTACGCCGATGTAGTTGCCTTTGGACTTGCTCATCTTTTCTTTGCCGTCCAGTCCGACGAGGATGGGCATAGTGATTACAATCTGCGGGTTTTGGTCGTAGGCCTTTTGGATATCGCGGCCGACGAGATTGTTGAAGGTTTGGTCTGTTCCGCCTAACTCGACGTCACTTTCTACCATAACCGAATCATAACCCTGCATCAGCGGATACAGGAATTCGTGTGTATAGACATCCACATCGGCCTGCAGGCGCTTTTTGAAAGTATCCCGCTGGAGCATCTGTGCGACGGTCTTTTTGGCGGCTATTTGGATAAGTTCCATCAAGGTCAGCCTCTCAAGCCATTCGCTGTTGTACCTGATTTCGAGTTTGTCCTCGGATGTATCGAGGATTTTGCCTGCTTGCTCGAAGTAAGTCTTGGCGTTTTGTTCAATTTGTTCAGGCGAGAGCACGGGCCGGGTGGTGTCCTGTCCGGAAGGGTCTCCGATTCGTGCGGTGTAGTCGCCGATGATAAG
>JAIVYN010000388.1:0-2502 GCA_048635425.1 Candidatus Aegiribacteria sp. | reverse complement strand
ACCATCTTCAGTGACCTGTAAGCCTGCTTCAAGGTCAATTCGCTCCAGGCTGGCAAAGCTTTTTCCCGGCAATTTCAGAAGGGTATAGCCGTTTTTTGAAGCTGTGTCCCATGTATATTCATTAGGACAGACGTACAGGAAATCCTTGACATAATCCTCTGTTTCATAGCCTTCCCTGTTTCGAAACCACATGTTGTATTTGGAGTAGTCTGAGCGGCTGGTTGTATATACCAATGCATGCCGGCCATCTTCCTCCAGGAAATATATCTGCTCTGAAATAACGCCTGATGCTTCTGCAAACGATGCAGACGCAAGCAGGCAAAGTGCTATCAATAATTTTTTTAGATGAGTCATTATGAAACCTCCTTTTCATTTCTCCCTATTTTCTATTTTCCAATTTCAAGTTTCAAGCCGTGAACGGCTACACAGGTTCTTACTCAACCAAACTTGGAATGCTGCTTTTGGTACCGTATTCTCCACCGCCCCCTCGAGTATCATCATTGCTCACAAGTTCACACTCGAGATTCCCCTCTACTGCTTTGTATGTAACATTAGTCAGTAGGATGGTAGCGTATCCTACAATTAGAAGAGATCCGCCTGGATTTTCGCAATCAGGCCCTTCCTCCTCATAAACCACTACCTTCGTCGGCCATTCGTGCTTGTTTCTCGGGGTGAGCGATATATAATTATCTGTGTAGGTTGGCTCGCCAGTTTCGGGGTCAAGCACTGGGTCGCCAGTTTCGGGGTCAAACACTTGGACAGTCTCTATACCACCATCTGGGTATAAGGATGGGTCGCCAGTGATGGGGTCAAGCAATGGGACAACAGGTCCGTTAATAGTGAAAACATCAGGATTTTCAGCGAGCTCACTGAGCTTGTCTGCATCCAAATGACCTATAACAGGAACAGTATTTCCGTCGTCGTCGACATAAGTGGCCACTGGGTTCCCATCCGCATTAATATCGTACCCCTTATCCTTAAACAGCAGCATGAGTTCGTCGAATATCTCTGCGCTAAGTTTTCCTCCGGTAAAATCAAATTTGTCTTGTCCGCTGATTGTTGCTGGGCCTTCTATTGTGCCATCTCTCATACCCTTTAGAATAGCTAGCAAATTATCATTACTTGATGGAGACGTAAAAAAAGTATTCCAACCCGCACAGGCCTCGGCGGTAGGGGAAAACATAACATCTTGGTCGCACTTGTCCGGGGTTGCAGCAAGTTCCGAAATACCAAGAGGAAGCTCAATTTCACCTGGCTCGCTTATGGTCTGGCCAGTCAACGCAGCGGTGGCGTCCGCCGAAACATCAACAAAATCAATCCCGAATATTTTTGCAAAAAAGGTGGTTATCGGGCCGTTAGCGGAGCCATCCCGCCGGGCTGTCACTCTTACCGCGTCCGGCTGCTCGTTCTTTTCTTTAAAGATGGCTGTATTCGAATTCCAGTCCCCGATTTCGACCTCGTTGATTTCGATACCTTCTGTCATATCATGCACGGTTATATGCTCTCCGCCTGCCTTATTGTTATGAGCCACGGCATCAGCAACGCCTTTTATGACCGTGATGTCGTCGTTGCCGGTGCCGCAAACATACGCCTGCTGTGCCTCAAAAGTCATGCCCTGGTATATGGTGCCCAGTTTTCTTGTAGCGGCCAGGGCCGCGGCATCGGCCACGTTCTGGAGCTCGTTTTTAGTGACATGCATATAACCCACATCAACCGCCAATGCTCCAAACCCAATTAGCATGGGCAGAACGATGGCAACGACCACGGCGGTAGCACCGGCCTGATTCTTGACTTTCTCAAGAAGTTTGAAAGAAAATTTCATTTGCTCCCCCCCCCTTATTCCATCCTCATCACTGATGTAGACTGTAAATTCAATGGGCCCATCCCCAGAATAGATAAAAAGAGAAATTCGTATGTGTAGTCCACCGTTACCTCCAAGTCGCATGGGTGGATGACTCCGGATGCGTCTTCGAATTCGAACACTACGCATCGTTCGGTATTAGGGTCGAATCCGGCTGACGGAGTATCATTAACGTCCTTGATGGTAATCGTTAATGGGTCCTCGCTGCTGCCAAAGGTAATCAGATGATTTGTGGCGTAATTATCCACAATCGCTTCAATATCGTCGTTGGATAGCCGAACCAGGCGCGAGACGATTCCGGCGCGTGCGCCTTCCCGGGCTGCATTGGTAATGACCTGGCGGTTGAACATAGCCAAGCTGAATTCAAGCATGCCAAAAATCAGGGTCAGGAGTAAGAATATAACAATCGCAAATTCAACTGCCGCTGCTCCTTTTTGGTTAAAGAAGATACTTTCTTTTTGCATTTGAATTACCCTTCTTTTTGTTCACTTGAACCGCAAACCAATAGAATTAGAATCGGAAGGCAGATCGCAAGCTCAACTGCGGCAACCCCTCTATTGTTTTGTAAAAATATCATCAGTCATTTTTCTCTGCCGGCTTTTGTTAACACCGGATTGATTAATTGATAGATACCTATGTTG
>JAIVYN010000387.1:0-2426 GCA_048635425.1 Candidatus Aegiribacteria sp. | reverse complement strand
AAGATATGTGGGTCTTTGCCCTGGCCGGTTTCTGTCTCCAGCCAATCTTAATGTTTCTGCGTATTCCGCCGTGGAGCTGGCTTGCAAAGCTGTTGTGAACCTCCAGCCAGGCACCATAAAGACCTCGTTAGTCACATAGGATAAGCAATTAGGTCGCCTGTGCGGATTGCTTCGGCCGAAATGACAAGACAGCCTTTGTGAGGTACGAAATACGAAATACGAATAAATTCAGCGATCAATTATTATGAGTCCAAACATACACAAAGCTGCTGTAAATCGTCTATACTCAATTCGCTCAGCCGGTCGACAATTTTATCAGCCATGCTCAACTGCCCGGCATCATAAGAGTTAGTTACGGCTATAGTGTGCATTCCCGCTGCCTTAGCGGCTTCCAGACCCCAGTGTGAATCTTCGATAACGACACACTGGTTGGCCGTAATGGGATTTTCGCGGTTCTCATTCAGTCTTTGTAAACTCAGCAGGAATCCTTCCGGGTCAGGCTTTCCTTTTTTTACCTGCTCGCCCGAGACTACAACTTCGAACAAGTGACGCAGCCGGGCTTCTTCCAATACCATTTCCACCTCCGTCAGCAGCGACCCCGAACATATCGCCATTGGTATATTGTTTTGTTCGAGCATGTTCAGAAAATCACGCACTCCCTCAATCATTTTGCCTTCGGCTTTTGCTAATTGCTCGAATATCTTCTTTTTTTGAATCATAAGAGTGTTGATTTGCTGCTCGTCCATTTTGAGAAGGCCCTTCTCGATAAGCAGCTTGTAGCAATCAGTATCATTGAAGCCCAGATACATTGTGTAATAATCATTTTTTGTTATCTCGATACCATACTGGGCCAGGGACTGATTAAAAGCGCGAAGATGCAAAATCTCCGAATCAGTTATCACGCCGTCAAAATCAAATATAACCGCTCTAAGCATAGTTTCGTATCTCGTATCGTATGCTGTGTCATTGCGAGCGAGGCGTAGCCGAGCGCGGCAATCTCATCTATTGCATTTTAGATTGCTTCGCTGCGCTCGCAATGACAGTTTCTCTCTTCTCTAATTCACTCACTTGGCACTGGTCCGACCATAGTTTCATAATCGATGAACGTTGACTTATCGCCGGCGCGAATCAGTTCCGCCAAAGCTGCAATCTTCGGTGCATTCTTGGTAACGTATCTGTGGGCAATCGTAGCCTTGCGTTCTTTCATAGAAACTGTTTGGCCATTGTCAGCCTGGCCGTTTTCAGCCACAGGAACTTCCATTTCTACTTTCGTGCTGGCCTGGCCGCAGAAAAGATAGCCGTTAATCAAATCTATTGCCATATCGACCAGCGCCCTGCCGTAAAGGTCCATATATTCGTTGCCTTGTTCTTTTATAAAAGCGACCGACTCTTTCAACTGTTCTGTTCCCTCGGCGAGTGTTCCGAGCAAATCTTTTACCTTCTCGTCATATTCTTGCCCGGCTAATTCTGTGAGGAATTTCTCGGCTGTCCCGCTGCTGACACCACGAACCGCAGCAACGACTTGTAATTGGCTTGTCCCTTCGTAAATAGTTGTAATTCTCGCATCGCGGGCGTGCCGTTCGCAGGGATAATCCCGCATATACCCGCTGCCTCCGAGCACCTGAATCGAATCGTAAGTAACGCTGTTGCACATCTCGGAACAATAATATTTACTCATCGGCGTCAGCATCGCCGCCAGTCTTTTGTACTTTCTCGAATCGTTCTTGAGCTGCTTGGCCAGGGCTTTGTCTTCCGGCGGATTCGTCTCAAGCTGCCTGGCGTATCCCAATTCCAAATCCACCACCCGTGACGTTTCGTACAAAAGCGCCCGGCCAGCCCCTATGGCAATCTTCATATCAATTAGCATATCACGCACGGCCGGCAGCTTCTCGATAGCTACTGCGAACTGTTTCCTTGTCGCCGCATAATCGCGGGCAACGCGGAAGGCCGCTTCGGCGATGCCCATCGATTGGGCCGCAATGCCGATACGGGCGCCGTTCATCAGGCTCATAACGTATGTCACAAGGCCCCGTTGGCGCTCGCCGATTATCTCACACGGTGTGTTGTCAAAAAATATTTCGCACGTTGGCGAGCCGTGAATCCCTAATTTATCCTCCAGCCGGCGAATGTGCACCGTAGGCCCCGGCTCGCATACAAATAAACTCAGTCCCAATCCTCCGCTTCTGTCCGGCTCACTGCGGGCAAGTACCAGCAGCACATCGCCGCAGCCGTTGGTTATGAACCGTTTTACGCCGTGCAGAAACCAGTTGCCGCTGTCATCCTCGAATGCGCGGAGCTTGACCGCCTGTAAGTCCGAGCCTGCGTCCGGCTCGGTCAATACCATCGCTCCTGTCACCCTGCCTGCGGAAAAATCGGGTAAATATTTCTGCTTGATTTCTTCCGATGCGAACGCATTTATTGTCTCA
>JAIVYN010000386.1:0-2462 GCA_048635425.1 Candidatus Aegiribacteria sp. | reverse complement strand
GGTTGCAGGAGTGCGACGAAACTATTTGTTGCTTGCAAAAACACTCGGCGCGAAGCGAAGACAAATCTTCCTGCACGTGTATCTGCCGGCCGCGATGCCGATGATTCTTACCGGCTTGAGGCAGGGACTTGGCTTATGCTGGTTTGTGATAATCGCAGCAGAAATGATGACAGGCAGCGACAGCGGCATAGGGTATCTGCTTATGTATGCTTCGGATAATTCTGCAATGGACATTGTTATCGCAGCAATGCTGATTATCGGTGGCATTGGCGCTCTGCTCAGCTTTACGATGCGGGCAATTTGTTTTAGCGCTGTTCGCTGGCAGGGAAAGGAAATCTAAAGTTATGAAACCTGATGAGGACAAGAAGCAGCCGGGAGAAAAGTTAATAGCGCTGGAGCTTCGCGGTATAGATAAAACTTTCTATTCGGATTCCGGTACGAAAGTTCGGGCGCTGGAGGATGTAAACCTTTTCGTCCGGCAGGGTGAGTTTGTTACGTTGGTAGGTGCGACAGGATGTGGCAAAACCACGTTGCTGAATCTCATAGCAGGGCTGTACACCCCGGATGATGGTTATCTGCGTCTCGGTGACGGTTTGCGTTTTGGTGACAATATAGCGTATGTGTTCCAGCACTACACCTTGTTTCCCTGGCGCAGCACTCTTGGCAATGTATCTTTCGGGCTGCAGATGAGGGGTATGGGGCGGAAGGAAAGAAAAAGCAAAGCTTTCGAGCTGCTTTCCAAAGTAGGGCTTAGCGGCTTCAAAAACGCTTATCCGCATGAGCTGTCCGGTGGGATGCGGCAGCGGGCGGCGATTGCCCAGGCGCTGGCAATGCAACCAAAGCTGTTGCTTATGGACGAACCTTTCGGTGCGCTCGACGATTCTACGAGAAGAGAGCTTCAACAGATGTTGACCGGGTTATGGCAGGAAAATCGTACAACTATATTATTTGTAACGCATAACATAGATGAGGCCATAGTGTTGGGTGGAAAAGTGCTGGTCTTCAGCGAGCGCCCGGGCAAAATTGTGCGCGAATTCAAGATAGACCTGTCCCGACCAAGAGACAGAATGACAAAGGAATTTACCGATTTATTTATTCAAATCCGGCAAGCACTGTCCGCGCAACTGGATTGAGAAAAAAGTCCGAAGCAATGAGAAAAAAGTAACAGGAAAAAATTTTATTTGAAAGAGCATTCTTATGAAGAGTATGGATAACATCGGTCTAAAGGAAGTTCAAGCTGTTTACAGCGGTCCCGAAGGCCGGCTCTGGGAGCTGATAATGGGAGAGCAGATTCACATCGGCGGGTTTGTTTCATCGATGGACCTTGCCCAAAGAGCAGACATCGGCCCTGAAATGAAAGGCGTTGACCTTTGTTGCTGTAACGGCGCCGGGATGCGCTTTCTGGTGCGTTTTCGAGAAGTGGCCCGGATGCACGGTGTTGATGCTACGGAAAAGGTCGTCGAGCAGGGACGTCTCCGATGCGGGCAGGAGGGACTATCCTACAAAATCAAATTTACCCTTGCCGATGTTTGTGACAGTGGGCTTGAAGACTCAAGCGCAGATTTTATCTGGGGAGAGGATGCCTGGTGCTATGTTGTTGATAAGGAAAAGTTGATTGCAGAAGCGGCCCGTATAGTCAGGCCGGATGGAGTGATTGCTTTTACCGATTGGATTGAAGGAAAGGCAGGGCTTTCTGATACGCAAGCGAAACGATTTTTATCTTTTATGAAATTTCCAAACATTCAAAACCTCGAAGGCTACAGTGATTTACTGACGGCAAACGACTGTGAGGTTATCACTGCTGAAGATACCGGCAGGTTCGGGCCATACGTTGACCTGTATCTGAATATGCTTAATATGCAGTTGACATACGATGCCCTGAAAATCATCGGCTTTAATAGCGAGCTAATGCAATCAATGGGTACGGAAATGGCTTTTATGCAGGAGTTGGCGCATGCGGGCAAAATTGCCCAGGGTCTCTTTGTCGCCCGAAAGAAAAAGTAACCAATGTTTAGAGATTTGAAGATGTTCTGTAGAAAATATCATACCAGATTTCGTCATTGCGAGCGAAGCGAAGCAATCTCAAGTACAACGATGGCTTTTTCTGCCCGTCACGCTCGAGATTGCCACGGCCCTTCGGGCCTCGCAATGACATTTTGCCAAGGTTTTCTACAAGGCAATTTGAGGAGTAAAAATGGGAAAATGTCGTCGTAATAAAAAGGAACAAATCGATGCGACCGACCCGTGCAATTCGCCCCAGCCGCAGTGTGCTTCCGGAAGCACGGTAGAAAAAGGCCAGGAGAACGGACCTTTAGCCTGGTTCGGCAAAATGATACAGAACTGTTACGAATACGCCACCGAAGCCAAAGCTAAGGGCAAACATATAGTCGGCATTATGTGTGAATATACGCCGCGGGAGTTGATTATGGCCGCCGATGCCGTGCCGGTATGTCTATGCGGCG
>JAIVYN010000385.1:0-2541 GCA_048635425.1 Candidatus Aegiribacteria sp. | reverse complement strand
CTATCGACCAGGGTGAGCGCAGCCAAATGCTGTCGCAGTTGCCTAATTTGTGGGGTACGAGAGCGCACACTATGCTCGGTGTCGGCAGTATTCTGCTCGGTCGCAACACAGCTCGGTTTGAGATATGGGACGGCATGCGGGGTATAGACTATCTGCAATCGCGTCCGGAAGTGGACGCGACTCGTATCGGCTGCACGGGCAACAGCGGCGGTGGTACGCAGACCTCGTACCTTATGTCACTGGACGACCGTGTCATTGCGGCGGCGCCGAGCTGTTACATTACGAGTTTCGACCGCCTTCTATCAACCATCGGACCACAGGACGCCGAGCAGAACATTTTCGGACAGCTTGCTTTTGGGATGGACCACGCAGATTACCTGATGATGCGGGCACCAACACCGATTATCATTTGTGCTGCGACCAAAGACTTTTTTGACATCGGAGGGACCTGGGAGTCGTTCCGCTATGCCAAGCGTCTCTATTCGCGGATGGGCTTTGCCGAACGTATCGACCTGCTGGAAAACGATGCGTCTCACAATTACAATAAGTTACAGCGACAAAGCGTAGCCAGATGGATGTCACGATGGCTGCTCAAAAAAGATGAGCCGATAACCGAGCCGACTATTAAATTGCTCAGTGAAGAAGAGATTAAATGCACACCGAAAGGTCAGGTGATGGAACTGGAAGGGGCACGGTCAACTTATGATTTGAACCGGGATTATGAAAAGAAATTGGCCAAACAACGTAAGAAACGTTGGAAAACAAAATCTCGAAGGACATTGCTTAATCAGGTAGGTAAAATTGCCGGTATCCGAAAATTAACAGAACTACCAAAAGCCAAGTTCGAAAGGATAGGCATTGAAGATTGGCCCGACTATAAGATTGAGAAACTCATAATCAAATCCGAAGATGGTATATACCTGCCCGCTTTGATGTTTTTGCCCAAGCAAACACGGTCTGAGGGAATGGTTTTGTATGTACACGAAAATGGCAAAGATAAAGATGCGGGGCCTGGCAGGCCAATCGAAAAGCTGGTCAAATCCGGTCGGTCGGTGTTAGCTGTGGACCTGCGCGGCACGGGTGAAACTCAGCAGACTAAACAGAAGAAACTTGGAGAGGCGACTGGGTTCGATTGGAAGAATGTTTATACGGCCTACCTATTAGGGCGCTCCTACGTTGGAATGCGTGCCGAAGACATACTGATATGCGCTCGGTTTCTACAACAGCAAGAGGATGGTCGCGTGGATTTGGTCGCGGTCGGTCACGTCAGCGTTCCGGCCCTGCACGCTGCGGCGCTCGAACCAGATATGTTCGGCTCGGTGAAACTTGTACGAGGGCTGGTCTCCTGGTCGAACGTAATCGAATCAGGCCGGTCTCAGAATCAACTGGTAAACACGGTGCAAGGAGCATTGACCGTATATGATTTGCCCGACTTAGCTGCAACTTTGGGAGCTAAACTGACTATCGAAGAGCCTCTGAATGCTCTGGGTGAACCGATAACGAAAAATTGAACGGAAATAAGGCTGTCCACGCATCTTCAAATACTAAAACTATATATTCCAGTTTATTGATGACAAACAGACAGAATTTTGATAATATATCGCTTGTGGCCGGTTATAGACGAAGAAGCCAAAGACAAAACCCCCAGGGCCTACCATGCGAGAGTTTTGGAACAAAGTGATATCAAAGCCGTACAGAGACAGAAGAGAAAGAAGTAAATACACGAAATCAGTAAACGTTCCCTATTTTTGAAAGTAGGCTTTAGCTATGACAAACTAAGTGTGATATGCCATATATGAAGTTTAATCTATCGTAGATAAAGCGTTATCCGTAATAAATAAGGCTTGATATGTCGCAGATGAGGCGTGATTTGCCATGGAGTAAGCCGACTTTGCCACGATGTAAGCTTACAAAGGCATGATGTAAGGTTACGAGTCCCTGTTGTAAATACGCAAATAGCTGTTTTTGACTTAAAAATCGCGTTTCAAGCCCGCGAAGTGCTCGCCTGCCAATTTATTCGGTGGGTTTTATCTCACCGTGGTTTATCCGCAGGATTTTGAATCTTCAGACAAGATTTACAGGATGGATAAACTATTTGTTTTCTTCAAACATCAATGGGCTTCATCAGTCCTGCCTTTTCAAGTATTTCTACCAAAAATTGACGATCTACGGAAAACCACTTGCTCTTCAATTTCGACAACATTGGCTGAAGTTTCGTCATCGCTTGAATAGCGTTAGCTTTCTGTGCATGAAAGGGGTATTCGATTTCTTGTGAGGAGTTGAGAAAGGTTATTGTATTTTTGGAAAAAAATTTCCTGTTTGTCTTTTCGTAGAAGAGTGGGCTTGTCAGTGAGCCTTCGTGCCGTGGCTAAACTGTTATAACGATATTTATTCAACGAACAGCTTTTCAGCTCTGCGCGTTTCTTCAACAAACCGCTTTACCTTTTCAAGATCCTTTTGAAACCTTATGGGCTTTCCTTTAAAATCTAAAGAATTGGTTCCTGTGCAACTGTCCACACCGGCAGGACAAACACGCTTGAT
>JAIVYN010000384.1:0-2477 GCA_048635425.1 Candidatus Aegiribacteria sp. | reverse complement strand
GTATGGCGCTGGCATTCGACCTGGCCGACCAGTACCGAATGACCGTTATGATTCTGGCCGACGGTATCTTAGGCCAGATGATGGAGCCGATAGTTTTGAAGAAAAAACCAGGCCGAGAACTGCCCGCCAAAGACTGGGCCTTGACCGGGGCCAAAGGCAGAGAGCAAAACATCGTTCGCTCATTATGGCTCGGTGAGGGAGTGCTGGAAAAACACAACAACAAGCTCAAGGCCAAATACGAGCAGATAGAAAAAAACGAAGTGCTCTGCGAGCAATACGAAGTTGACGATGCTGATATCGTAGTGGTTGCATACGGCGTCGCGGCAAGAATAGTGCAGGGGACGGTGGCCAGGGCCAGAGAAGAAGGAATAAAGGTCGGCTGGATACGGCCCATTACCCTGTGGCCTTTTCCAACAGAGCAAATCAGCAAGGCCGCCGACGAATTTCGTATCTTCCTGACCGTTGAGATGAGCACCGGCCAGATGGTGGAAGATGTAAAACTTGCTGTAGCCGGAAAAGCACCGGTCTTACTTCACGGCCGACCCGGAGGCGGAGTACCTACCGTCGATGAGCTGCTCGATAAAATTAAACAATTAACGTTAAAAAAAGCGCGATGAGAAAATCCCCGGTAAAACAGGGGGCTAAATATGAAATATGAAAACAGTATTTAAGCGAACACCTACACTTAAAGATTGTCCGACTCATTATTGTCCCGGATGCGGGCACGGTATTGCTCATCGATTGATTGCCGAGACTATCGACGAGCTTGGCATACATGACCGCACCATTGGTATAGCACCGGTAGGATGCGCGGTATTGGAGTATGATTACATTGACGTCGATATGATAGAGGTCGCGCACGGCAGAGCACCAGCCGTGGCGACGGGTATGAAAAGGACCAATCCCGACACAATAATCTTCTCTTATCAGGGTGACGGCGACCTGGCAGCCATTGGCACCGCCGAGATTATCCACGCCGCTCACAGGGCCGAGCAGATAACCGTTATCTTTATCAACAACGCCGTATTTGGAATGACAGGCGGACAGATGGCGCCAACAACGATGCTCGACCAGGTAACGGCAACAACACCCAAGGGCCGAAACCCTGCCAGCGAGGGCTATCCGCTGCAAGTATCTGAAATTTTAGCGTTGTTGCCGGGCGCAATCTACGTCGAGCGATGCGCCCTCAGCAGCGTTTCTCAGGTCCGCAAAGCCAAAAAAGCTGTAAAACACGCCTTCGAATTACAAAAAAACAACGCTAAAGGCCTCTCGCTCGTTGAGCTGCTTTCAGCCTGTCCTGTATATTGGCGGATGACCCCGGCTGAATCGATGGAATGGATCGAAAAAGAAATGACAAAGGTTTTTCCGCTGGGACGATTGAAGGATTCAGAATGACCGCAAACGGTTTTTACGAAGAGGTTATCATCGCCGGCTTCGGCGGACAGGGAATTATGCTGACCGGCAAACTGTTGGCCCAGACTGCAATGGAGGCCGGCAAAGAAGTAACTTATATGCCCTCCTACGGCGCCGAGGTTCGAGGCGGTACTGCTAATTGTATGGTCGTTATCGCAGAGAAAAAAATCGCCTGTCCCGTCGTCGCCAAACCCGATTCACTAATTGTTTTGAACAAGGCCTCGCTGAACAAATTCGGCCCCCGTCTGGAAAACGGCGGCCTGTTAATAATGAACAGCTCCCTGATTGACACTGAGCCGCAACTGGATGACTCAATCGAGATAATTCCGGTGCCTGCCGATGAATTGGCCGTCGAATTAGGCAGTAAGAAAAGCGCCAATATGGTGGCCCTGGGCGCGTATTTGCAAAAGCGATCCGCCACAGGCGGACTCACCCCCGATGGGGCGGCACAAGCTCTGCCCGATGTCCTTGCCAGGCGGTACCATAAAACATTGCCTGTCAACACCGAAGCCCTGCGCCGCGGCGCCGAATTCGCTAAAGCTTATTGCCCGGCTTGAGTAGAAGAGACACAAAGGATTATGACCCGAAAGAATAGAGTGAACCGGCGCACAGAATTCCGGGTATTGTTACTTATATGCCTGACGTTATTCTTATTTGTCCCTGCCACCTGCGCCCAGGAGCAATACAAAAAGCAAAACAGAGATGCAATTTCCCAAATCGTGGACGGCAAGTACAATGCCGCCATACCTGACCCGCAGGTAACTTACAAAATAATCAATATTGATAACGAGGTCATCTACACCTTCTCGCTCAAGAGAAGCCAACTGACACACAAAATAGCAAAATAAGGTAGTGTCCTAATTTTGAAAAATGAAAATTGAAGGGTATATGAATAGTGTCTTATTTAGACTTTCTCATTTTCTTGAATAATTCATCATGAGTGCCTGTTCGGTCAAGAACTAAATCTGTACCTTAATACCAATATAATAATAACCAATCATCATTATCAGGCTCTACTCGACACTCTCGACAACCCCTCAAGCGCACACAGGTAAGACCTATTA
>JAIVYN010000383.1:0-2548 GCA_048635425.1 Candidatus Aegiribacteria sp. | reverse complement strand
GTGGGTCCGTCCCAGCGGTAAAAGGCCGGAACCCGGAACTCCGGGACAGCTTTATAATTTGGAAGATGATCCTTACGAGAGCAATGACTTGTGGAACGAATATCCGCAAATCGTGGAGCGCCTGACGAAGCTGCTTGAAAAGTATAAAGAGCAAGGCCATAGTAGATATTAGTGTAATGTGTTATGCAAAATTGCAGGTTAGGCATATATTATTTAAGAAAATTGGTTTTTTGATTTTCTTAAATAATCCTGTAACTGCTCATTGTGCTAGAACTTACTGTTTGAAAAGAAAAAAACAAAAAACGTTTTTTTCTTTCCAAAGTATGCCTAACCTGCAATTTTGCAGAAGCTTATTAGTAAAAAGACAGGAGAATTTAATGAATAGACGCGAGTTTCTAAAGACCATAGGCTTAGGTGCAATCCACCTGGGCGGACTGACGATGTCCGGGTGCGCGAGCGGTACCCAACGTCTGAGTGGGAATACGCAAGTTCAAAAGCGTCCTAATATCATCTTTCTGATGTCTGATGACCAGCGGTGGAACTTAATGGGGTGTATGGGCAATCCTGTAATCAAGACGCCCAATATGGACCGTCTGGCCGCCGAGGGGATTCTTTTCGAGAATGCTTTTCTGACCACCTCGATATGTATGGCCAGCCGGGCCAGCGTAATGCTGGGGCAGTTCGAGAGCCGGCACCAATGCAATTTCGAGCGGCCTTCCAACAAAACCATATCTTACGCCGAATTTGATAACAGTTATCCCCGCCTTTTGCAAAAAGCAGGGTATAGAACGGGCTTTATCGGCAAGTTCGGTTTTGCGGTTAGCAAAGACAAAATCCGGAATTGCCCGCTTAATCCGGACGGCAGTCGAGATTCCAGGGGACATTTGTGGAAAAAGCAGGAATATATGCCCGCAGATAAATTTGACGCTTGGTATGGCTTTCCCGGACAAGGTAGGTACTTCCCTAAAGACAAGGGTGGAAAGCATTTGACACAAATTATGGGCGAGCAGGCACGGGAATTTTTCGAGGACTGCGAGCTAGGCCGGCCCTTTTGCCTGTCGATTAGTTTTAAGGCCCCGCACGGCCCTACTCAGCCGGACCCGGCCTACAAGGATATGTATAAAGACGTGAAAATTCCCCGTCAGGTAAACGACGGCGATGAATATTTCGAGAAGCTGCCGAAGGTGGTTCGCGAATACTGGCGCGGACGCAGGGTTTACCAAAAAGAAGCCGGCCCCGAAAAGTATCAGGAATTTATGGAGAGACATTATCAGTGCATCAGCGGAATCGACGTTGTGATTGGGCGGATACGCGATGAATTAAAGCGTTTGAAGCTGGATGATAATACGGTCATTATCTATACCTCGGACAACGGCTATTTTTGCGGCTCCAAGGGCCTGGGCGGCAAGTGCCTTTTATATGAGGAATCTATCCGCACGCCTTTGATTATTTTCGACCCCCGGCTCGACGCAACTAAACGAGGGATTCGCCGCCGGGAATTGGTGGTGAACATTGACTTTGCACCGACTATGCTGGATATGGCGGGCGTGAAAATACCGGCGACGATGCAGGGAATGAGTATGCTTGGCCTTGTCATGGGAAAACAAAAGAAATGGCGTGATTCGACTTTTCATGAAAATTATTTTACCTCGCACTTTATGCCGGCCCTGTCAAACGCCGGCAGTTGGCGCCAAAAGGTGCTTGAGAGAAGTGTACGGTGTAAAGCTGTCCGGACCAAACGGTGGAAGTATATTCGCTATTTCGAACAGCTTCCGATGGTAGAAGAACTATTTGATATTCAAAACGACCCGATAGAAGTGTATAATCTTGTAGAAAAGCCGGAATATACCGGTGTCCTTGTCCGGCTGCGTAAACTATGTGACGACTGGATGAATAAGGCCAAATAATATTTTGCAGGAAACTTGTGGAAATGAGAAATAGGAGGTTTTTTCAATGGACAAAAATCTAAACAGACGTGATTTCTTAAAGACAGCAGGCCTGGCAGCAGCGGCGTTGGCGATGCCGGGCTGCGGCAGTGCCTTTGAGCGGACTTCGAGTGTAGATAAGCCGAACGTGGTTATTGTATTCTGCGATGACGTCGGCTATGCCGATGTCGGTGTTTTCGGTGCCGAAGGATACGAGACGCCCAATCTCGACCGGATGGCTGCCGAAGGTGTGAAGTTCACGGATTTCTACGCTGCTGCGCCTTCTTGCACGCCGTCACGGGCGGCCCTGATGACCGGCTGCTATCCGCAGCGTGTGGGTCTGCCGAATGTAATCGGCCCGAGCGCGAAAATCGGTATAAGCAGCGCCGAGCAGACAATCGCTGAAGTCCTCAAGCCGCTGGGTTACGCTACCGCCTGCTACGGCAAGTGGCACCTTGGTCATCATCTCAAATTCCTGCCGATGCGCCACGGTTTCGACGACTACTTCGGCCTGCCTTACTCGAACGATATGTGGCCGAACCACCCGACGAATAAAAGATTTCCCGACCTGCCGCTTATCGAGGGCGAAAGAGTAATCGAATACAATCCCGACCAGACGCAGC
>JAIVYN010000382.1:0-2551 GCA_048635425.1 Candidatus Aegiribacteria sp. | reverse complement strand
GCTGCGGCTTCGGCTGGCGGTGTCAGCAAAACTCGGACTACCAACCAGTAGGCCTGCGTTTTGCTTCCTTGCCAGCCTTGTCCTCGCTGGAGCCAAAAACGAAACCTAATTTCTTTACCAGTCCTTACTCTCCACGAATCGCTCGCAAACAGGACCTTGCCTTATGTTCGGTTTCCTCAAACTCTGTCTTCGGGACACTGTCGTGTACGATACCGGCACCGACTCGAATATAAGCGGTATGGTCCCTGACCTGCAGACTTCTGATAGTGATGCAGCTATCGAACTGGCCATCGACCGTCAGATAACAAACAGCCCCGCCGTAGTAGCCGCGCTTGGTTTTTTCCAGCAGACGTATCAGTTTCATCGCCTCAATCTTCGGAGCCCCCGTGAGCGTCCCCATATTCATCGTGGCAAGATACGCACTCAGTGCATCAAGCTCTTTTGCAAGCGTGCCCTTGACATTACTTACCAGATGCTGGACCGAAGCGTATTTTTCAACCGTCAGAAGTTCCGTAACAACCCTGCTGCCCGGCTCAGCCACACGTGCAATATCGTTTCTCGCCAAATCAACCAACATTATATGCTCAGCCAATTCCTTGCGGTCGAGCTTCAGCTCGGCCTCGTATCTAAAATCAGTATCGGCATCGATTGTATTGCCGACCCGGCCCCTTGGTTTCGTGCCCGCTATCGGCCTAATCTCAACATTACGTGTCTGCGTACCGCTGACCCCGTTAGAAGTAAGGATCTGTGGGGCGTTGGCGGAGCGTTCCTCTGAACTTCTAACGGGGCTGACACGCAGATTCAACTCCGGACTCGAACCCATCAATATCGTATTGGAGGTGTTCAGATAGAACATATATGGCGAAGGATTCAACGCCCGCAGCCGTTTATAAACATCCAGCGGCTCATCCGGGCAGGGCTCGGTTAGCGTCCTGCTAAGAACAACCTGAAAAATATCGCCGTCAATGATATGCTTCTTGGCACTGCTCACCATCTTCTCATATTCCGGCTGTTCGGTATCAGTTGAAGCGGATGGGAGCGAGCCGGTATATTTTTGGCCCTTTGGCGCATCAAATCTTGCAATATTAAAATAATAGTCGAAACAATTCTGCGCCTCGGTAATCGCGGCCTCACGGTCGCCGTTAGTTATCATACAATTTACAATCACGTAACCTTGACCGCTATCATGGTCCATCAAGAAGATATTGTCGGCAAAGTACAGCTCATAATCAGGGTTGCCTATCAGGTCTTTATTGCTTGGTGGGAGTTTTTCAAATTGGTCGATAAAATCGTAGCTTAAAGCTCCAAGCAATCCACAGGTTATACGGAACGGCTTACTGGCAAGACGAAACGCAAAAGTAACCGCCCTTAATACATCCATTTGGTTTGTGGTCGTCAGCCGTGTTTGCTCGTCAACCACTCCCTGGATTTGTTTGATTCGGCCTGTAATCAACTCCGAACCGAACTCGACCGATTCACAAAAAGCGAATCTCTCTTTTTGGGTGGCTAAATATTCCAATATGCGTCTGCCCGTATTATTCAGGGCTTTGATAGTAAAATCAGCACCTGTTCCGGTAAGATAAAGTGCCGGTTTTGCCGTGCCGAAGCTTAGTTCCGTAAAGCCGGCCAGGTGTTCTCTTGATTCAAATAAACAGCAGTTTTTGGCCCGGCCGTAGTCGCTTAACTTGGCGAAAAAATCCACCGGCTCCTTGATAGCAATTTGCTTGACGATGGGCACAATTTGCCCCGGCTGAGCACTATGTATTATTTGCCTGTAATCTTCCATATTCCCGAACCTTTTATCGGTACTTTCTATTGCTAAATTGCCAAAAATACAAACAAAAAAACAGCCTGCCGTTTTCCGACAGGCTGCTTTTTCTGAACACTCTACTAATTTTTTTACAGCAAATTACCGCTTACCTGTCGGATTTTATCCCGCAGGCCACCACCAACAACTCGTATTTTTACGGTTAATCTGCCTCATAACACTATATTAAACCAAATTTCTCCAATCTTGTCAAGAAAAAAATGTAAAAACTTGGAATTGTTGCACATAATTCTACAATAACACGACTGAACCTGTTCCGACACTCTCTGGTTCCGGCCCGTTTGTTCAGATACTGCGACGGTGCCGCAGGCGATCCAGGGCAACCGCCAGGACGATAATCGCTCCGGTGATAATCTCCTGCACCCAGTTCGGGTACCCCCTCTGCGTGCACCCCGAAGCGATAACGGTCATTATCAGCGCCCCAACCAGTGTACCGAGAATCGACCCTTCTCCTCCGCTCAAGCTGCCGCCGCCGATTACCACCGCAGCTATCACGTTTAACTCTAATCCTACCGCCACCGTAGGGTCACCCACGGTCAACCGCGAAAACTGCATCAGTCCAGCCAACCCGGCAAATGCCCCGCACATAGTATAGACCAACACCTTGACCCGCTCCACCGCCACCCCGCACAGCCGGGCTGTTTGCTCGTTCGAGCCGATAGCAAATGTATGCCGTCCTAACCGCGTGTACCGCAATAGTGCCGCCATACATTTGCTATCGGC
>JAIVYN010000381.1:0-2574 GCA_048635425.1 Candidatus Aegiribacteria sp. | reverse complement strand
GCGGAATGTCTATCGACCTCGGATTTGCACCGTGTACCGTTAGCGGCCTGGAGGTCGGTATCGTTGATGTCCCCGGCCATGAGAATTTTATAAAAACAATGGTCGCCGGCGCAAGCGGTATCGATGGCGCTATCTTTGTTATCGCCGCTGATGACGGCGTGATGCCGCAAACACGGGAACATCTGGACATACTCACACTGCTCGGTGTCAAATACGGCATCGTGGCTTTGACGAAAGTAGATTGCGTTGAGCCGGAGCGTGTGCAGAACGTTACCGCCGAGGTTAAGGATTTTCTTGTCGGCACATTTTTGGAAGATGCCCCGATTCTTCCTGTATCCGGCATAACAGGCCAGGGCTTCGATGTCTTTTACGAGGCCCTTCAAGAGCTTGTCGGTACTATCGAACCCAAGAGAACCGACGGCGTATTTCGACTGCCGGTCGAGCGAACGTTCTCCGTTAAGGGCTACGGCACCGTCGTTACAGGCATCCCGGTCGCAGGTTCAGCCAAAATCGGCGACCAGATAACACTCTTCCCCGGAGGCGTAAAAGGCCGAATCAAAGCCATACAGGTCTATAAACAAGACAGCGAGATTGCTATGGTCGGCCAATGCGCCGCGCTCAATGTCCCTCAGTGGGACTACAAGACCGTCAAACGCGGTAATGTGGTTACGCTCGGCGAATTTTTCCAGCCGCAGCAGTGGTACTTATGTAAACTTAGAGTCCTGCCTCATATAAAATCTCCTCTTAAAAATGGTACTAAGATAAAGTTTCACATCGGCACCTCCGAAATTGTCGCTACGATATATCTGCTGGAAGAAAGCAGGGCCACTGCCGGCAGCGACTGTCTCGTTCAAATCATATTAAACGAGCCTGTTGTCGCGGCCCCACGCGACCGTTTCATACTGCGAACCCTCTCGCCCGTCCAGACAATCGGCGGCGGAATGATTGTCGAGGCACTTCCCAAAAAACTCAAACGAAAGCATCCCCAGGCACTTCAGGATGTCAAAGACCGCGCACAAGCCGTGCTTACCGATAAGGATTTTATCGAGTATTGCATAAAGACCGCCAAAGATTTTGCCGTTACTGAAACTGAACTTTCAATCCGTACCAAGATACTTCCCGAACGGCTCAAAGCAATCATCACTGAGCTTGTACAGCAGGATAAGGTGTTGTATTTGGATTCAAAGCTGTATATCCACACAGACACGGCTGATAATGTCCAGAAACAACTGCTTAACATTGTGAGTGACTTTCACCACAGCAAGCCCGAAAGCCCCGGACTGAGTATCGAGCAGTTTTATGAGGCGTCCCAGCTTAAAAAGGACGTTTTCGATAGTCTCCTTCGGCTTCTTATCTCGCAGGGAAAACTAATCGAAAGAAAACATCGTCTGGCTTTGCCTGAACATCGAGAGACGTTTAGTGAAGATGAGCAAAAATTACTTCAGAGTGTCGAATCACTTTTCGCAGACCGACCCTTTAATCCACCAAAATACGAAGAAGTTATTGAACATACCGCGGCCGCTCCGGAAAAGGTGCATAAAATTCTACAGATACTAATCGAGCAGGAACGTCTTGTCCGGGTTGCCCCGCACCAATTGTCCGGAGGCGAAAGAGCCAAACACAAGCCGGGCTTCCATCCGGACGATTCGGCTGCAATTGGTGCGGGGCTGCTTTTCCACAGCGAGGCAATTGAGCAGGCACGTCAAATTTTAGTCTCGTTCATCAATAAAGAAGGCCGACTGGAAAGTGTAAAGTTCAAATATCTTCTTGATACCACCAGAAAATTTGCCATCCCCCTGCTCGATTATTTTGACAATATAGGCGTAACCCGGCGAGTGGGCTATACCCGCTATTTAAAAACTCCCATAATTGACTGACTGGTTGGTGATTGATATAATTAGCATCCGTTGTGGAAAACAAAGACCGACGATGTCACCCCTGCGAAAGCAGGGGTCCAGAGCGAAAAACTGGATTTCCGCCCATTCGGCTTCGCTCAGAGCAGGCTTTGCGCGGGAATGACAAATAATGTTTTCGCAACAGTCCGCAGGACACCTAACGGTGGAACTAATTAAGGTATGAAACTTTTATTTAGTGCTTTTCGGGAGAGTTGAAAATGCGTTTCGGAAGAATTTCTGCAATTTTGTTAGGCATAGCCCTCGCCACGATGTGTGCGCTTATTGTACTTCGGCCCGGCTGAGGCAATCCCCTTGCTGCCCTTGGAGGGCTGCTGATTACCTTCTCATTCCTTTCTGCCTTGATAGTCGGCATCGTGGGAATCATCGACGATAAACGCAAGATACTTGCGATTATCACTACTATCATTGCCGGCGGATTCGTGCTCTTTTATCTGTGTATGACGGCCATCAGCATGATCAGTATAATGTTTCGTTGAGCATGCCGATTACTATCCCTTATCCTTACTTTTAGAGCCTATCCAAATAACCAGCTCTATTGCGGCCGGCTGCAAAGTCCGATGCCTGCGTTGTCGGCCAAAAATGTTCTCAACGTGGAGAAAACCACGCCTCCGAGCATTTTTGGCCTGCCGCCTTGGCCTCGGACTTTTCGCTCGGCCTC
>JAIVYN010000380.1:0-2680 GCA_048635425.1 Candidatus Aegiribacteria sp. | reverse complement strand
GTTTAGATTCTTGAAAAAGCATGTATATTCGATAGGTGTTGATATTGGAGACGATGGCCTCAAGCTGGTCCAGCTTGGAGATAACGGAAAAGGTATAAGTTTAATTGCCGGCAGCAGTGAGAACCTTCCCAAGGGTTTGAAACCCGGCAGCGGTAAGTGGCAAAGATGGACTATCGACACTATACGTCAACTGAGCGGCCTCGGCGCTTTTCAGGGCAAAGAAGTGATAGCTGCAATGCCGAGTCGAGAGCTGTTTATCGACCAAATGAAAATGCCGAAGGCAGACGCCAGCAAGCTCGATGATGTTATCTTTTCAAAGATAAAACAGAGACTGCCGTTCGAGCCCGTTCAAGAGAACACATTGATGAAGTACATTGAGATGGAGGATGATAATGTTCTGGTGATGGCAACAGAGCGCAAGATTATTGACAGACATCTGGCGATATACGAAAAGGCCGGTCTGGCGATTAAGTCCATAGGTGTTTGGCCTGTAGCTCTGGCAAACTGCTATACCCGGTTTTTTGGTCGGCGTAAAACCGACCTTGAAGTGATTGTAATGCTCGTTTGTATCGAGTCGAACTGCACTAATGTTGTAATTTGCCGTCATAAGAATTTGCTTTTTGCCCGTTCTATATCAATAGGACTAAGCGAACTCGGCAACAAGAAAGGAGTAAACAGATTGGTGTTGGAGCTGACCGCCTGCAGACGTCACTTCGCCTCAATGTATCCAAGAGCTCAAATCGAGCGTCTGATTTTCCTTTCAGGTCAGAATGTAGATAAAGAAATGTGCGTAACGATAGCAAAGCAGCTGGAAATACCGGCACAGATGGGAGATTGCCTGGCGGCAGTGGAAATAACCGACGCCCGTCGTCTGGGCGGGGACCGCGAACGTGATAAAGGTCCTTTAGGCACCCCGATAGATAGAAGGAATTGTCAGGTCAACTGGGCTATCGCCTTTGGGCTTAGCCTGTCGTAGAGACACTGACGGACACTGACGAGAACACTGAAAGACACTGACAATTCAATGTTAGTCGGTGCTCTAAAAGGAGGCAAAGTAAAAAATGGCTAATATAAACTTTGTGCCCGACGATTACGTTCAAAACAACGAATCGCGCAAAACAAACCTGATGTATCTTGTGTTGTTTGGGGTGGTGATGATAGCGTTATGCAGCTCATTTATGACAATCAAGATACGCCAGCGGGCCTGTGGTATCAAGGAAAAACTCGTAACTACAAAGATGTCCCAGATCCAAGAGGCCATAAAACAGTTCGAAGAGCTTCAGTCAAAGCGCGGAGCAATGATGAGGACAGCTCTTACGACGGCAGAACTTCTTGAGCCGGTGCCCAGAAGTGTTTTGTTAGCGTCGCTGACGAATAACCTGCCTCATGGTGTGTCGCTGTTAAAAGTGAGCCTGGTCCAGAAGGAACCCAAGCAGACCAGCCGTGTTGCGCCAACGAGTAAATACCAAGCCGCACAGGCTAAAAAGGCGGCAGCGGCTAAAGACAAAGTCTCACGAGAGAAACTGTTAGAGACTCATATAGATATTGAAGGTATGGCACCGAGCGACCTTCAGGTTGCAGCCTATATCGAACGGCTGAGTAATTCGAGTTTGCTGGATAACGTAGCACTCGTGGAGTCAAAAGAATTCAAGCTCCAGGATAGTAGTACGTTAAGGCAATTCAAATTGAGTGCAATGCTCAGGAAAAATATCCATCTCACCAAGGATGACATCGAGGGGATCAAGAGCAAAGCTGAAAATACAGTATGGAACTTTTAATGCCGCTACCGGCTAAGAATCCCGATCGGGATCCCGGTGGCAATCGGTTCATCATTAAAGCGAGGGTGTAATTATGACAGGTAATTTCAGAAAAGCGGTTTTCTTCGTCTTGCTGTTAGGCGTGGCTGTGGTTGGTTATCAATATATGATTAAACCGGCAAACACACATTTGGCTGAGGTCAAAGGGCGGGTAGATACGAAATTTGCTCAATTAGCCAAATTCCAACAAGCAACCGCAGCGGCAGAGGATCTCTCAAAGCAACTCGATCAATTGCAGGAAGCGATAGGATTTTTCGAAAGCAGGCTGCCTCCGAAAAGTCAGATTCACGAAGTGCTTGAACAGGTTACTGTAATTGCTCAAAAGGAAGGTCTCATACCTAAAACAATTCGAACGCTCAAGGATAAAAACAACAGCGGCTATATAGAACAGCCGTTAAAAATGGAGCTTCAGGGCAATTTCAGCTCGTTTTACTCGTTCCTTTTAGAGCTTGAGAATCTCCCGCGGATAATGAAGATTCGCGAACTCAAATTAGATAAGCAAACAACCGATGATGGTCAAATAGAAGCAGACTTTATCGTGAGTATATTTTTCCAGAATAACATCAGTTAAAAAGAAACATTAACTTAACCTGAATCAAATACAAAATTAATGGAGCTTAGCTATGTTATCTTTTTTACGTGACCATGGTAACGGGGATTTGCCGGCACAACAACCGGATGCCGCCGGCGAAACGGCGCCGGGCGCCGGTGCCGAAAAACCACAGGAGCAGGAATATCTTACTGTCTCAGCTCATGAAAAACGAACCCGCAAGAGCACGACATTGCTTGCCATTTTGTTTATCATGGGCCTGTTGTTCCTCGGGTATATGATCAAAAAGAGCACACCAAAGGCGGCCTCGGCA
>JAIVYN010000379.1:0-2740 GCA_048635425.1 Candidatus Aegiribacteria sp. | reverse complement strand
CGTACCATTTGCACTCGCACAAGCCGAACGAGTTTCCCTTGAAGCTGGTCGAGATTATTTTCAGCGATGTGATAAGAGAAAAGGGCAAAGTCAAACTCTATGAAGATGACATTAGAAAGCTTGCCTATATCGCCGGCCACCTGACGCATATCGCCGCCGACCAAATCATCCATCCGGTAGTGAACAGCGTTGCCGGCCCTTACTACCGCAAAGGGAAAAACCGCAAAAAACACCGTGAGTGTGAGGTTTTTCAGGATTACTTTCTTTACGAGGAGGTCTATCGTCTGGAGGACAAGAGCGGAACCAAATACGACTTTTTTAAGCAGAATTTTAACAGGTGGGCGGATTGCGTGAGAGGGGCCACCACCAGAAACACCGAGGAATGGTTCCGTTACTTTCTGCAGCGAGGTTTTGTGGAAACCTATAGCGCTTGTCCAACAGAAGAAGACATTGAAGATTCTGTTGATAACCTGCTGCTGACGCTGCGTGCATGTCAAAAATTTGGGCCTTATAAGAAAGCAGACAAAGAATATCAACAAAGCAAGGATGGCTCTGCGATGTGTCAGGAGTATATAAAAGATGTGAACTATATTAAATACTACCGGCTGGCGGTGGAATTGGCGGTGATTTATCTTATTGCGTTGTATGAGGTCTATTTTGTGCTAAAAGAAGGAAAAGACTTTACTGACAAACATAAAAAAAGGTTTCTTAAAATCGTCAGCGATGCGGATTTATCTTGTCCATTGAAGCAGGAGATATTCAAGAAAGCAAGTGCCGAGTTGAGAAACAAAAGCAGCATGGAAGCGGCTGTCAGGACACATACCGCCGGGCTGTTGGCGAAAACAAAATTCATCACTACGAATCGCATCTTCAAAACCGGAAGTGACAGAGATATTGTGAAGGCATAACAAGAACATTTACACATAGGCACTGGAAAGATGCAGCGTTTTGGGATATAATTTATTGATGGAACTATCTATTGTTATACCGGCATACGAGGAAAGCAAGAAGATTGCCCGGGACGTCGAAGCGGCGACGGCGTTCTTAAAAGACAATCATTTCACAGGCCAGATTATCGTGGTTGACGACGGCAGCATAGACAATACAGCCGAAGTTGTAAAAAACGCTGTCAGAAGCTCGCCGCCGGGAATAGAGCTTAAGGTTGAGCGTTATAGCCACCATCACGGCAAAGGCTACGCCGTCCGCAGAGGCATTGAGCGGACGAGCGGCGAATACGTGATGTTTGCCGACAGCGGCTGTTGTGTACCCTACGAAGACACTCTGCGCGGGCTGGAGCTAATAAAAAGCGGAGCGTGTGATATAGCGCACGGCTCAAGGAAAATGCAGGGATGCCATATCGAAAAGGCACAGAGTTTATACCGCCGTATCTGCTCCAAAATGTTCCACTGGTTCGTGATTCACGATATGAAAATCCCGGCCGAGTTCACCGATACACAGTGCGGGTTTAAGATATACCGGGGCGATGTCGCACGGCACTTGTACGGCGAGTGTATTACCGATGGATTTACGTTCGATATAGAAATCATAATGCGGGCGCAAAAAGAAGGTTACCATATAAAAGAATTTCCCATCGACTGGACATGCGACCCTGACAGCCGGCTGTCACCGACCCGCAGCTCCTGGCGAGTTCTGTCTGAATTGCTGAAAATCAGACGGGTTCTGGCTAAAAAATAAACGCACTTTCCTGCTGACAGTGCCGAAGAAAAAATGGGAACGTATATTCAGGAAGACCGCTCCCGTCTGAACTTCTTGGTACCGTTTAAATTAGGAACTGACGTTTTGCAAAAGTCTTGTTAGGAATAATCAATGATTAGATTAGGATTATGTATTGTTGTGCTGGCAAGTTTTTGTGTGCCTTCTTCTGCCCTGGAATTATTTGTTGCCCCGAACGGCGACGACACTAATCCCGGTACGAAGGCCCGGCCCTTTGCTACTGTTACACACGCCCGTGATGCGGTGCGGGAGCTAAAAGGGACTACGAAGGGGCCTGTCACTGTCTATATTCGCGGGGGCATTTATTATCTGGATGAGCCGTTGGTATTTACCGCCGAAGATTCGGGAAGCCGGGAGGCGCCGGTGGGTTTTATTGCCTATGAGGGGGAAAAGCCCGTATTCAGTGGCGCAGTGAAGCTTGAACTAAACTTCAAACCGTATCGGAACGGAATCTTTCAGGCGAATGTGCCGACAGCGCGGAAAGGCAAGCTCAACTTTACACAATTGTTTATCAACGGGCGTCGGCAACACTTGGCACGCTACCCCAACTTTGCAGGCGATTATCGCTATAACGGTCCCGGCTGCAGCAACGATGCCCTTAGTCCCCAGCGCGTGAAGCGATGGAAAAATCCGACAGGCGGTTTCGTCCACGGCTTGTCCAGCCACAGATGGGGCAGTCTGCATTACCGAATTACCGGCGCCGATAATGAAGGCGACCTCAAGCTTCAAGGCGGAGAGCAAATCAATCGTGACTCTTCCTTACACAAACAGTATCGGTTCGTCGAGAACATTTTCGAAGAGCTGGACACCCCGGGCGAGTGGTATCTCGACAGCAGCAGGGGGGTTCTATATTTGATACCGCCCAAAGGTGTGGATATTTCCAAAGCTTGTGTAGAGGCCGTGATGCTCAGGCAGCTCGTTGAGTTTCGCGGCTCGATGCACCAGCCTGTGCGGAACATTCACCTCCGTGGCCTGACACTGACACATACGGCGCACACCGTGCTGG
>JAIVYN010000378.1:0-2695 GCA_048635425.1 Candidatus Aegiribacteria sp. | reverse complement strand
ACGACAAAGTGCTGTTCAATCCCAAAGACGCCATTCCCGTCGATTTCGAAGGTGATAATCGCCTGTTCGTGGTCGAGGTCGAAAACGTCGTCGCAGTCTTTAGAAAATCATAAAACCGTTCCGCAGATACAAACTTGGAACAACCATCGGCCGGCAAGAACAGCACACAGTAGATAGGCCTCAAATTCTGACTTGGCGTTGTTAGAGTATTTGGGTATATTTGTTAAAGCGTCTATTTGGCCGGCATAATCATAGTGCGGAAGAACAACCTGATTTTTATAACAATTTGCTAAAACATCGGACGCAATGTCATAGTAATATCATAATCATGGCTGATAAAAAAAGAAATACGTGGCTTGCTAAAATAAAAAGGACCTTTACGGCAATATTGCCTGTTTCCGAAAGGCGTAAAGGAAAGTGCAATCATTGCGGAGCATGCTGTAAACTTCCGAATCTTTGTCCTTTTCTAAAGTACAAGCCGGATGGCAAAGCTTACTGTTCCATTTACACAATTCGGCCCTTGAATTGCAGAAAATACCCGCGAACCGAATCCGAATTCATTACAGCAGATACATGTGGTCATAGATTTGATTAAGGCCTGCTTTTCGCACCACGTCTCGCAAAGGCAAACAAACTACCCAGGAGCAACAATACACACGTGGCAGGCTCTGGTATCACTTCAATGCTTTTCACATATACAACCTTGGGGGATTTCGCTTTTCCTCCTGCACCACTACTCATGCCGCCCGTATAGCCAAAATTTGCAACAGTGTTAACCAAACCGCTGCCGCCGCCACCGCCACCGCCGCCGAAAGACAGGCCTTCTTCCTCGACCAACGTACCATTTTCGGTCTGCCCAAATATTGCGATAATTATTTTTGGTTTATCAAGATAAACAACAGTCTTGATTGCCCCCGGGTCGCTCACATCGCCCAGCCAGTAAAGGAATTGATAGCCCGGTTTTGGAGCTGCGGTCAAAGTAATCTCTGAATTTAGTTCAAAGTGATGGACGCCCGCTATCGGAGTTATTGCGCCGCCTTTGCTCGGCGTCTGCTGAAGGAGAAGCGCAACGTCGGGCGTTTGGCAATATGCGGGCGCAAACAACCAGCACACAATGATTGCGATGGCTGATATGAGCCCCCTCCATCCGATGAATGGCGGACCGCCCGGTTTCATCACATTCGCCCCCCCAGCGATAAAATCAAGCTATGAATTCACGCTTACATCCACTAAAAAGCATGCGGTTGTAAGCCTCAACACTATTATTTAGTATCTGTTGCGGAAAATATAAAACCTACGATGTCACCCCTGCGAAAGCAGGGGTCCAGAGCGAAAAAGCTGGATTCCCGCCTCCGCGGGAATGACAAATACTGCTTCCGCAACAAATACTATTTAACCAAATTTGGCCTAAAAAGTCAAGTTTTTTCTCGAATTTGCAGCCTTATACTGCCGAACAGCCCACTTGAAACTTGTTGGGATATTTCATAACAGATTATTTATGGGACGTCTAAGATTAGAAAATATGCAGAATTTTTCTGTAAAATTTGCTAAAAAACGGCTTTATGCAATTAAGAATCCTCTACTTCTTAGGATGTAAGCCACCTTGAATAAGTTTTTCGACAATAACTTTGATTGTAGCTTTACTTCAGAACGTTTCATTCCTGGATTCCCGCTTTCGCGGGAATGACAGGGACACGATTGTTTAAAAACTTTATAATAGTACCTTACGCCCGATAAAATGCTCATTTTTTACCAAAGCAACGATCGATTAGTACCTCACTTTTCGCGCTGGTTGTTGGATTTCTTAACGGTCTTCGCGGACAAATCGGCTGATGTTGCGAATCGCCTGGCGCAGGCGCTGCTCGTTTTCCACAAGAGCAACGCGCATATAATCTTCGCCCCTTTCACCAAAGGCCCTGCCCGGAGCGATTGCAACCTCTGCATGCTCCATCAGGTCTATTGCGTACTCGATAGTGCCCTTACCCCTGGAATGTTCCTGCGGCACTTTTGCCCATACGAACATTGAGGCGCGTGGTTTTTCCACTTCCCAGCCGAGCCTTCCAAGACCCTCGCAAACAACGTCCCGCCGCGATTGATACCTCTGGTTTTGTGTGATTATAGTTTCCTCACAGTGCCGCAATGCAATAATGCCTGCTATCTGTATCGCCTGGAATATGCCGTAATCGTAATAGCCCTTTATCGTGGCGAGATACTCAATCATATCCTTATTACCCGCCACAAAGCCTATGCGAAAACCCGCCATATTGTATGGCTTGCTCATCGTGATAAATTCAACGCCGATGTCCTTCGCTCCTTTAACCGAAAGTAAACTCGGTGCTTTATAGCCGTCAAAACAGGTCTCGCCATAAGCAAAGTCGTGAATAACCGCTACGCCGAATCGTTTTGCTAATTCGACTACCGGCTCGAAAAAGCCTTCATCTACAGTCATAGCGGTCGGATTGTGCGGGTAATTGAGAATCAGCAATTTGGGCTTTGGATACATATTTTCAATTACCATCGTAACGTTATCTATAAATTTTTCATCGTTGCCCAAAGGCACGGATACAACATTTGCCCCCGCCAATGCCACTGCGTAATTATGTATGGGAAAAGCAGGGTCGGGTACAATCGCGGTATCGCCCGGGCCCATCATCGCCAGGCACAAATGACTAAAACCTTCCTTCGAGCCGATACA
>JAIVYN010000377.1:0-2771 GCA_048635425.1 Candidatus Aegiribacteria sp. | reverse complement strand
CTTCCGATCTGGGCTTATTAAAAAGGATGCGCCCCCGTTATTGCTTTCGCTCGCACCTGCGGTTACACGAGTGCAGGCGCAAGAAAAAGCGGGGGGGTAAGGGAGCGGTAAATACCCATGCGGTTATATCGTGGTTTATTGCCGGGCTTTCCAATAATCAATTATCAATATCGCAGATCCGCTGTCTTTTAGCGGAATCAATAGTCAATTCTCAGGTCAGGCCCAATCGTTCGGCCTCGGCGTAGAGGCCATAGTGCTTCATTTTTTTGAATAAAGTTGTGCGGTTTATCTGAAGGGCCTTGGCGGTTGCCTGTCTGTTCCAGTGATTGGTTTCAAGGGCTTGGCGGATAATATTTTTCTCCGGCCCGGCTAATGCTCCTTTAAGGCTCATCAGTTTGTATGTCTCTTGCTGCTGGTTTTGCTCTTGCTTGATTGAGTTTGGCATGTCCTCGGGGCCGATGAATTTATTTTTACTCAGCAGGGCCGCCCGCTCAATTACATTTTCCAGCTCACGAACGTTGCCGGGCCAGGAATAACGCTCCAAATACTCCATCGCCTCATCGGTAATACCGAGCTTATTTCTGTTATGTTGTGCAGAGTACACTCGCAAAAAGTGCTCTGCAAGCAGCCGAACATCTCCAACCCTCTCACACAAAGGCGGCAGGTCTATTATTACCACATTTATCCGGTAATACAAATCTTCTCTGAACCTGCCTTGCCTTACCTCCTCATCGAGGTTGCGATTTGAAGCAAGGATAATGCGTGTATCAACCGTTTGGGTTTTATTACTGCCGACCGGATCGAACTGTCTGTCCTCCAGGACCCGCAGAAGCTTGGCTTGCAGAGCGGCTGAGGAATTGGCAACTTCGTCTAAAAAAATCGTCCCACTATCTGCCGCCAGAAACTTGCCTTCTTTATTATTTACAGCGCCGGTAAAAGAACCTTTAATATGGCCGAACAGCTCGCTTTCCAGCAGCGTCTCCGGCAGTGCCCCGCAGCTTACCTCGATGAAGGGCTTGTTGCGTCGGCTCGAACGATGATGTATTGCTCTTGCCAGCATACTTTTGCCGGTGCCTGAGGGGCCGGCCATCAGTATTGTGGTCTTGGTATCGGCGACCGCCTCAACAAGGTCGAAAATCTTCGCCATTTTGTAGTTATGGCTGATTATGTTCTCCAGGCGATATTTCTGTTCGAGCTGCAGTCGGAGGTTCTCATTTTCGCTCATAAGCAATTGTTGCTTAATCGCTCTTTCTACCGCCAGCCGTAAATCGTCATCGACGATCGGTTTTGTAAGGTAATCGTAGGCGCCTTGCTTGATTGCCTTAACTGCGCTTTCGATGGTGCCATAGCCGGTTATCACAAGGGCCACCGTTTGAGGATGGTTTTCCCTGATAATATCCAATAGTTCGAGGCCGTCTCCGTCCGGCAGATTGACGTCTGTTATGACCAGACTATAGTGCTCTTGTTCTAACTTGGCTAAAGCACCCTTTAATGTTTCAGCGCCGCTGGTCTGGAATCCTTCGAGCGTTAGGAACTCACACAGTGAATCCAATATGATTTTATCGTCGTCTATAACAAGAATATTCTTTTCTCTCATAAATTTTCCCAATCAGTTTTTATGTATCTTTTATGAATCACCTGTTACCGGCAAATAGACTGTGAAAATACTGCCGCCATCAGGGGTATTTTCAGCAGTTATTCGCCCGTGATAGCTTTCAATTATGTCCCTGCATATTGCCAATCCCAAACCTGTTCCTTTGCCTTTATCTTTTGTCGTGAAGAAAGGCTCAAATATAGCTTCTGTATTTTCCGGCGGTAAGCCTGTTCCTGTGTCCTGGAACTCAGCTACAATGGTATTGTCCGCTGTCAGGCGGGTTGAGATTCTTAGCTCTCCGCCGTCCGGCATTGCATCCAGGGCGTTCTTGGTAAGATTACAGAACACCTGAAACAGATTGCCGCTTCTGATTTGTGGTATGCCGGAGGTATAGTTTCGTAGTATTCGAATATTCAAGGTCTCTGCTTTCGAGCCCATTGTTTTGATAGCATCTTCGATAATCTGCTCTATTCCGGTATATTCCGACGGCCTATAAGTGCTGCGAGAGAATTCCAACAGCTCGCTTACGATTTGCACCATTCTCATAAGTCCTTTCCGGCATTGGGTCAGGTACTCTTTGGGTTTTTCCAGGTTTTCCTGCTCAACAATTCTCATCGCAAGATTAACATATCGCAGTATCCCGTCCAGAGGGTCATTTAGTTCATGGGCGACCTTAGAGGCAAGCTTCCCGACAGCAGCCAGTCTTTCAGTGTTGGCCAACTGTCTTTGCATATTGACATTTTTTGTTACATCTTCGAGTATGATGATACCGCTGAGATTGTTTGTTGTTTTGGTTTCTTTCAACGGTGTGCAGACGATTCGCAGCAATTTTATTTTGCCTTTCGATGTATAACCTACGTCATCAAACCTGCATGTTTTCCCTGTTGCAATCGCTGATTTTAATTGTTCTGTCCAGCCAAGCCATATCTTGTCGTCGGTACCTTTTGCTAAGGATTTATCGATGTAATCGCCTAACTCGATTAGTTCTGTTGCCTGAAGATTGGCCTCGAGAATCTTCAAATCCGGATCGAAGGCGATAACTCCTATCGGTAATGACTGTACGATCGATCTGCTATGTCCCCCAAATCCTGAGCGGTCATTCGCGGTATTTGCTTTTAGATTCTCGCCGTTTTGACCTGAGTTGTTTGACTGTAATTTTGGGTGTTCTGGCATAGCA
>JAIVYN010000376.1:0-2804 GCA_048635425.1 Candidatus Aegiribacteria sp. | reverse complement strand
CGGATTTTTTGTGCTGTTGTTTTTCTACGGTTGCCGAGGTAGCCAACGAACTGGTGCAGGGCGCCGAAAGGACAAACCCAGCCGCAGAAGAACCGCCCGAATATTATTGTCAGTACAATCGTAGCCAGCGCCCACAAAAGAGGCCAGTAAAGCGTGTGGGTAGTTAACGCTGTGGCGATTGCTACTAATGGGTCGAGTTGTAAGAACCAATTGACCGGCCAACCTCGTAACTGCCAGAATTTGTCGCCGACGGTGCTGACTACGCAGAACCAAACGAACATCGAGAAAAAGAAAACCTGGCTTATACGTCTGACTGTTACAATTTTCATAGTCATACTTTCAGGGTTGTGAAAGTTGAGCACCTAATTTCGAATCTTTATTTTTCCAAGGTAGTACCAGCCATCCGGCTGCTTTCCGGATATGGCAAGTTTAACTTTGGGCTTATTAGACAGCGGGTCGAGAATGCCGATTTGCAGGTCATATTCTCCCCGAGGCACATTAGATGGAACCAAAACGGTATCGTCATAAAGATTGTCGCCCGGCAGCCAGGTCCTGATATCGGCATTGGTAACTAAGATTTCAGTTTTTTCATCGTTTTTGAGACGGAGAGCAAGAGGGAATTTTTTGTAACACGGTGCAACACCCTTGTTTTCCCACCATGAAGTGAAAGACAGTTTACTGTTTGGATTAAGTGCCGCCGGGTATGTAAACTTGCGAAGCACAAATCTGTATCCCATTTTGTTGAGCCACCTGTTGACCGAAGGCCACCATTCGTTCGGCACCGGCGAGGATTTGGCGTTAAAGGAAGAAATGTGCCACTTGAGCGACTCATCGATTATGTGGTCAACATCCCAGCCCATATCTTTCCAGTGCCGCATCACCCAGCATACCTCAAGCGTTACCGGAGCTTTCTTCCAAGCCTCACGCATACCAAAGTTGATGATTGCCTGCGGATAATAATCGTTCATGTGCGACCAGGTGGGACTAAATCCTCCCATATCTCCGAGACAATCGACCCTCCAGCCGACATCGGCCCTGGAAAGCGCGTAGCCGTTCGTTTTCTCATCGGTGAGGAGCATAACAAGATGTGTTTTCTTAAAGGAGTCGATATAGGCATCGACCAGTGCCTGCCTTGTTTTGTGTGTCAATAGAGCAGAGCCTGCACCTTCACCCCAGGCCCCGACAATCGCAGCGTCAACGCTTTCGAGGTCCGGGTGTCCGTCATAACGTTTGCCGAGAGTTCTTATCATATTTGTGAAATACTTGACGTACCGTGGGTCTTCAGGGTCAACCTGCCACTTCTTCACCGGCAAATCTTTCCTCTTGCCAACCATTTCGCGATACCAGTCCGGGACATCATTTTGAGTCCCTGTTCCGTATGGTGCTATGCGCAGCATCAGGGTCTGGCCTCGCCGGCGGGCTGTTTCGAGGGCTTTATCTATCAAGTCCCATCGATATTTGTGCATTTGCGGTTCGATGAACTTCCAATAAATTCGGAAATACGCTATCGTCGTCATCGGATGGTCTTTGTTTTCCAGGTTGCCGTCAAATTCCTGATAAACGATAGGCTTGCCCTCGGTCCAACCTTTAGCTGCATTTAACTCATCGCCGTTGAATCTCTGAAATGTCATAAAGCCGATTCCGGGATTTAGCAGGATGTCGTCAATTTTCTTTGGCCGAACGATAACTGTTTCCTGGGCAAAGGCCGGAACAAAGGAGGCCATGGTTAATATGGTTGTAATTGAAATGCCTGCGATTATACGTGAGATATTCATAACAACTTCTCCTTAAACTTTATTTGTTACAAAGACAGGTCTTACACTGTACTCAATTCGGCTTGAGCGACTCATAATCAGTGGTTCCTGCACCGGCTTTTTCGGCTTTTGAAAGATAAGGCAAGTCTGAGACCTTTAAGTCCAGCAGGCTACACCCGTAGGAATCAGCCGCTACCATATCGCAGCTTGCGACCAGAGTATTTGCACGTCTCAAGTCCGAGACGGAGCCTCCGGTTGGGCCGTTTGTCATCATAACTTCAGTGCCGTCCAGTATCACCAACGTTGGCTTTACCATCATAGGCAGCTCGGCAATGATGGTGTTGATATCCTGATGGAAGACATTGCGTCTGCCGCCCAGCAGGCCATACCAGTTTTTCATCGACATCGAAGCGCCGGCCCTGGCGTGGTCTTTTACCGGCGAGATGCCAATCAATTTGTCCACATTTTTAAATGGTCCAAAAAATACGGGCCAATTTTTAATAAGCTTACCACCTTCGAGAGTAGTGTGTCTAAACAGATGGGCCTTTGGCAGTACGACTTTGGCGCCGGCTTGGCTGGCCGCCTTGCCGATACCGCTTAATGTAAAACAGCTTGCGGGGTCATTGATTGGATTGTCGGTAACGATGACCTGTTTTGCACCGGCTTTGTAGCACAGCCGCACTACCTCGGCCACGAGTTCTGGATGTGCTGTAGCTCCAAGCATCGGCGATGAGGCAAATGCGACATTTGGTTTTATCGCAACTGTTTCGCCTTGCTTGACGAATCTTTCTATACCGCCGAGCAATTCTATCGCTTTGTTGACAGTTGCTTTTCTGTCAGGGCCTTTGACAATGCTCATTGTCTGACCCGGTTTGTCCGGTACCCGGAAGTCCGGCAAAGTTACGAGCGATTCGGCATCAACACCGGTTGTGGGGCCATATCTATCATAAAGCCGATGAGAAATTAGACCAGCGACGGCAATAGAAATTCCGGCCTTGCCGGACCGAGCTAAGAATTGCCGTCGGTCGAGGTTTTTATCGTTCTGCTCAG
>JAIVYN010000375.1:0-2817 GCA_048635425.1 Candidatus Aegiribacteria sp. | reverse complement strand
GTACACCAACGCTTTTCATCCGCAAATAGGACAATTTTACTATCAGGGCACAGCACCGCAGGCCCAGGCTGATATCTACGAATTCTGGCATTTCTTAACCAATTATGTATTCGAGCACTCACCACCTGATGCAGATATTATAACAATCGGTAACGGCATTCAATTTGAAGACTGGTGGACAAGCGGTATTGAATCATTGGCCGAGCACTACGGCCTTATTATCGTCGCCGCCATAGGTAACGGCACCGATGCTCATGACCCTGTTCTGTATCCCGGCGCCGGTTCAAACACCATCGGAGTTGGGGTAATTGATTCTGTAAACACCGAGGACCTTGCAACCAATCTCGAACATTTTGCCTTGGCCTATCCGGAGCATTCGACTTTCGGCCCGACCGGCGATGAACGCTGCAAACCTGACATCGTCGCTCCCGGTAATTGCTTAGCTGCAAACGATGACAAACCCAACAGCTACGAACCAACCGGTAACTGGTCGAGCTTCTCGACCCCGATAGTTGCAGGAACAATCGGCCTGCTTGTTCAAAAGGCCAAACAGGACTCGAACTTAAGTCCGGCTATCTCTCCGGAAGGCGGAAATTGCGTAATCAAAGCAATTTTACTAAATTCCGCAGTCAAACTGCCCTACTGGCACAAGGGCCTGCTACAAACCGACGATGACCACATCGCCCCTCTGGACTACATTCAGGGCGCTGGTATGTTAAACGCAGTCGGAGCTTACAACCATTTAATCGCAGGGCCAAATAAACCCGGTGACATTCCAACTACCGGCTGGGACTTAAACCAATTGGATAACACCCAGAGGTTGGAGAATGTGTACAAAATCACATTAGCGAAACCTGCCGATAAATTTATTACCACCACCGCCATCTGGAACAAACACTATAACAGCACCTATCCTTTTGAATCGGCCCCTGAGAGAGACAGCAACCTCCGCCTCGAACTCTGGGCTGTTGACCCAAATAACTCCAGCAACGATTATCTGCTCGATTACAGCGACAGCAATGTTGACAACGTTGAGCACATTTACGTCCCCGCAGACCCCAACTATACCAACTACGAAATTGTTCTGTCCTTGAACGATACTGACGACCCAAGAGAAATTGCCCTAATCCAACGCTACGGCCTGGCCTGGAACATCAGCGATAAACAAGACAGAGACAGTATCTTTTGGTATGACCTCAATGCCGATGGTATTGTTAACGAATCAGACTTTACTATTCTGCTCAATAACATCTTAAACAGCACAAAATCACCGGAAAGTTACCTGCTCGGTGACATCAATGCCGACGGTGCAATCGACATCAACGATTTCAAAATCCTTATAGAGCAAAATAATCGCAAGGCCGATTGGTACACAAAACAAGAAGAAAGCTCCGAATAACTTGCACATAACAGACAATCACATTCAACACCGAAACGAATGTGTTCTTTAAGGAGGAACGGGGAATCAAAAAAACAATTCGAATAAAGTTTGTTCTTGCCGTTCTTTTTCTAACGGCTTTTTCTTCGACAGCTTTTTCTCAGAAGCCCTGGAAATTCATTGTTACCTGCGACAGCCGCGGTAACGACAATGGAATCAATCAGGTCATCCTCAGTGAGCTTGCTGCCGAGATTAAAAGCCAGGGTGTAGATTTTGTCTTGTTTCCCGGCGACCTGGTTTCCGGCTACCGGGCAATCGACACAGACGAATTCGAATCTTATCTAAGAGCCTGGGTAGAAATAATGAAACCTCTTTACGATGCCGGTATCCCCATCTATGTCGGTCGTGGCAATCACGAGCTTGGTGATGTATGGAGTCACTATCCTCATCCCGGTACAAGCCCCGACCCAAATGACAATAATATGCTGCGCTGGCTTAACGTCTTCGGCAGCGACTCGCATCCCAAACAAAAGCTGCCCGACAATGGTCCTGCAAACGAGAAATTTATGACGTATTCTGTTACGCACAAAAACGCCTTTTTCGTCATGCTTGATCAATATGCCGGTATCAGGCATGATTTTCACCATAAGGTCAACCAGGAATGGCTTGATGACCAATTAGCGGCAAATATCAAGCCGCATATCTTCATTGCCGGCCACGAGCAGGCTTTTAGAGCTTTACATTCCGATTGCCTCGATTATTTTCCTGCCCAGCGCGATGCGTTTTGGGCCGGCATTAAAAACGCCGGCGGACGAACTTATTTTTGCGGCCACGACCACTTCTACGACCACGCACGCGTTGATGACGGCGACGATAATCCAAACAACGACATTCACCAATACATCATTGGAACCGCAGGGGCACCTCCCTATACCTGGTCGCCGCCTTACGACGGCAATAACAGCGATTATATTGTGGAACAATGGCACCACGCCGAACGATACGGCTATGTCCTGGTTGAGATTGATGACCGTGATGCAACCCTGACCTGGATACAACGCCACACCAACGACTTAGATGCACCGGGCATATATGAGCCTAATGAAGTATGGAATTACACTATCACTCCGAAACCAATTGTGCTTTCGCCAAACGGTGGCGAGAACCTTGTAGCAACAGACATATACACAATAACCTGGAAAACAATTGAAGGCACCCAAACAGACTACTTGTTCATCGAGTATTCCCTCGACAATGGTCAAACCTGGCAGGAGATAGGTCAATCGCCCAATACTGGCTGGTATGACTGGAATACAATTCCATTAAAAAATTCAAACGAGTGTCTGATTCGTATTAGTGATTTAGATAATAAGCTCGTAAGTGACACGAGTGATAAGGCATTCACAATATCCCAATGCCGGACAAAACTCAAAGCCGAC
>JAIVYN010000374.1:0-2827 GCA_048635425.1 Candidatus Aegiribacteria sp. | reverse complement strand
TGATGGCCCTCACCGCATGAACAAAACTGATGCGAAGTGGATCTTCCAACTTGGCCATGGCGGCTGCTTCGAGCATGATGGATCGGACGATTTTCAATGCAGCCAATCGAGCAATGATTTCCTTGCGAACTCCATCGGGTCTCCGGCTTCGAAGTACATCCGCAGACAGACGGATCTTGACCTCTCGAAACAGTGTCTCAATCCGCCAGCGTCGGGCATACAAATCCACAATCTGCCGGGCCGGATATTGCCTGGCATCGAGCAGAGATGTCACAAACCACAGTACTTTAAGCCGACCTCGAATCCGCAGCCTCGCTTTGATGAAACGCACGTTAATACAGGCTGGCAGTGAAGGGTCATTTCGTCGGTAGGTCTTATTGATATTCAATCGGCCAATAAAGTCATTAGCATTGTAGCAAAAGCATCGCTTGACCTTGGATATCTTCAGGCATTGATGGGCCCGGGTCAGGAACTCCAGGCCCATGGATTGGTACCGAACGTAGAAATGAGAAGCCGCAAAATGGCGGTCTGCGACCAGTAAATCGCCTTTTCTCAGCGATTTGAGGATGCCGAAGGTCAGTGTCGACTCAGCATCTCGATAGGCTCCGATGGCGTAGTCGATGATCGTCATGGTCCCGGCCAGGCATAGGGTAACCAGGCGAGCAAGCGGATATCGCCCTGGCCCGTGATAACCGGTGTTGACACCGAAAGCGTCAAACAATTCGGTCTCGGCGCTCATGGAAACACACGTGCCGTCGGCGAGAACGACGCGATGTCCCTTCCATTTATCGTATGCCTCTGAGAGGGTCTGGGCCTTGCCGGAGAGCTGCTCAAACAATCGTTTCCACAATCGCAGAGGCAGTCGTGCTCTGGCTTCAGCTACTCGCCCTCTGGATGGACATTGGCCGCTTAGTTGAGGAAACCAGCTTATGAACGTATCCCACAGCACCTGCCAACATGCGTTGAAAGATTCCTCCGGCCAGATGGCGGCCATGACCATGTGTAGAACGGTTATGATGGGCGTAATCTTGCGTCTGCGAAACCTGTAGCCAACCTCTTCGCAGGTCTGCTCGATCATCCCATCAGGCAGAATGTTCCGTATGGAGTTTAGGATGACTTGCTGGAATTGATCTGAAATCTTTTTAGAATTTACCCCTGATTTGTCGATACTATTTATCAACATAATATGGTCTCCTTTCCGACAGTCTATGTCCTAAATAGAACTATCGGCTATGGGAGACCTTTTTCTTTGAAACCCTTAACGGACCGCCATTCGGGACAGTCACCTATTAAAGACGAAGAAAGAGGAAATTGGGAGGGACTTAAAGGTGTCCGGGACAATTAAAGGTGTCCGACCATATAATATCGAATCTGCGCCGTAGGCGGGGCGGCCAAAAAAAGTGCATTTTTGCCCCTTTTTTAAAGTCGTGAAATATCCAGCACTTACAAGGGCCAAAATGCAGTTAAAGCGTTACGTTGAGACATTTTGAAAAAGCCGATATTGGGCCAAATCTGGTATCAAAAGAAATTTTTAAAAATCTATATTTTTCGTTTGACAAATAGTATCACTAATGCTACTATTTATTTGTGGCAAGGATTGCTGATATTCTGATTGATATGGGAAAGAATCCCAAAGGAGTCCGGTTTAGGGACCTTTGTCAGGTATGCGATCATTACTTTGGGCAGGCACGGCAACGCGGTAGTAGTCATCGTATTTACCCGATGCCTTGGAAAGGTGATCCACGGATCAACATACAGAATGAAAAAAGTATGGCGAATGCGTACCAGGTGAGACAGGTACTCAAAGCTATTGAGAGGTTGAAAAATGAAGACGAAGACATTGCCAAAGTCAAAGATTGACCGTTACACATATCGGTTAATTTGGTCCGAAGATGATAACCAGTTTGTGGGTTTATGCGCTGAGTTTCCGAGCTTAAGCTATCTCGCCTCCTCCCCAGAAAAAACTATCCAGGGTATTTTTAAGGTTGTAATTCATGTTGTAAAAGATATGGTAGCCAACGATGAGCCCATACCTGAGCCATTTTGCTCTCGGCCCTATAGCGGCAAATTCCAGGTTCGAGTACCACCGGAAGTACATCGTCAACTCGCACGTGAAGCTGCCGAAGAGAAAATCAGCCTAAATCGGCTTGTCAGCGCGAAATTGTCTTCATAAAGTATCAGCAAGTTGCGTTAAGTTAAGTTGTGTTGTAAGGTAAAAGTGATGAACATTTTTGGCCGTTTTCTTTTGACTTATTTTTATAATATGTTATAATACGCGCATGTTTGCCAGCAGGCAAACATAAACCGCCAGTAGGCGATGATGACATTTCAGTTTGCATGTCGTAAGTGGCTAAGCCACAAGGACTTAGAGCCAGCCAGCCCAAGTCAAATTTTTTCGTTCCTATAAGGCATCACGGCAATCTCATTGCTAATTTGAAATGTGAGATTTGAAATATGAAATTATCTCTTCACTCTATACGCTATACGAGAATCGAAAATACAACTTTAGCTCACTTTAGGCACTTTATCCGCCGCGGCGGATTTAGCTCACTCTTCACTCTCTCGCCCCTCTACAACTGTAGAGAGAACTCTACAAATCAGCTCTTTTATGCAAAACAAACCCAATTTCCGAAAGGCCAAAATGAACGTAAACTCACTAATAACAATGAATTATAAAAATTTTATCCCGCTGGCGGGGCAAAAAAACAAACCCAATTCAAACCCAATCAAACCCAATCTCCGAAAAGCCAAAATGAATGTAAACTTAACTTTAACAAAGGATTACAGAAAAAAAGATGATTTTATAGTCCGAATAAACAAACCCAAT
>JAIVYN010000373.1:0-2799 GCA_048635425.1 Candidatus Aegiribacteria sp. | reverse complement strand
CGAATCGGCAGACAGAGTTATACTCACAATAGCTGCAGGGTGATTTTCCGCTCAAACGATACGGCCTGACGTCAATTTCACCGGAGAGAATTTCTTCTGCCAATCGGAGCATCTTTCTGGCGGTAAATTTAAGTACCTTTTCAAAATCGTCCGGTTTTAACGCCGCACTTATGCTGTAGTTTCCATACTGTTCGTCCCTGGAGGTAATACGAAAACTGTAAAATTTGCTCCAACCGGAACTTGCTGCGCTGTCTAATAGCTGGAAAAATCTCCCGTTGAATATCCCCTTTGCTTTATAATTGAAAGTCTCCGTTTTCTTCGATATTTCATCGAGAGTGGCTCTTTGGGGACCCACTTCGACCGGCATATAAAATGCACCTGCCACGTTTACCGAGGGCATAAATTTTGTTTTTGAGCCGGATGTATTACGAACAGCCAACATATAGAGCGGCAGTTGCATATCCAGGCCGTAGTAAAATTTTGACCAGCTAAAAGACATATCTTTACGCTTATAATCAAAAACAATGGCAACTCTCCTGTTGTCAATATCTGCAATATCAAGCCGGTCGATTTTGCCATTCAATAACAGCAGGCGGTTATCCGACAGGGCAAGCTCATATTGGCCGAGTGTCTCACGAGATTCCTCCCCTTCGGCTTCGCTCAGGGCTAAAGGCTTTTTGCGCTCGGAATGACGGAGCCGGCCAAATGTAACTTCCGAGAAGCTCGGCCTGAAACTTCCCGCCCGTACCATTTGCCCAATCGCTATAACACAATCACCAAGAACCTCACCGGCGGAACTTATAATATAGGCATTGTGAGGTGAATGGCGCCTGAAGTTTGATATAAAGGAGCTGGTCTGAATAACCTGCTCTATTTGCTCGCTGAGAATCTTCAACAGCTCTTCATTCTCAATTGTTGCAAAATCCTTATTTTGTTTGCTAAGAGTCTTTAACAAAGCATCCAGAACATTATGATAAAAGTTTCCTAAGTCCAACGGTTCAAATTTAAATTCCTTTCGTTCTTCCAGCTCCAATATGTACCGGGCGAAATACCGATACGGACAGGCGGCAAAAGTGCTCAGCCTGGTCGCTGAGGTTTGTATCCGCCGGCCGAAAAGCTCCCCTACTACGTCACCGTCCAATCGTGCGCAATTGTCATAATTTATCGCGGAAAGAACGTTCGTTCCTAACTCTGCGAACTCTTCATCTGAGCAAATATCATCTAATAATACTTCCAGCCGGCTCTTATCATCGGCCTCGGACTCAAAAGCATCTTTGCCGAGACGGGTGCAAAGCAAATCCACAAACTCAGTTTCGCTATTAACTTTCTCGATGTCGATTTTCTCACCTGCAATTGATTTTTCGTGGAGATTTTCAAACAGCGATTCGAGATTGTCTATAAACTGCGAACGAGGCACGGCACCACCCTTATCGTCAACAGAAGGATAGGTAACACACAGGAATTCGGACGGACGCGTAAATGCAATGTAGGCCAAATACTGGCGCTCGGTGAGCATCTGAGTTACCGGCGGGGCTAATTGGAAATCCGCTGACTCAGCAGCGCCGCGGTCGTCGTCTGTTAATATGCTATCGGAACTGAGCGGCACTGGAAATTGTCTTTGCGTGGCACCGATTAAAAAGACCGCTTTTAAATCGGGATGCCGGCTGCGCTCAATAGAGCCGACAAGGACCTGGTCTAAAGTCGGTGGAATAAAAGCTAAAGTCAACTGTGAAAAAGCGGAATTGATAATCGCAAAGAAATCCTCAGCCGTCATAGTCCGCCCAGCAAAGACCTCGACAAGCTCGTCAAATATATCCACAAGCTTGTTATAAAATTGCTGATGCTCATTAGCAGCAGCACCATCTTCGTTCTTGTTGGCTTCTTCAATCCAACTGCCAATTGTCTCTTTAGCCTTAAGGTCATCAAGAAAAATGAAAATGGCTTGCGTAAACTCCTCGGCACTGAGCGTTTTTGTGGATTTATCAACCGGACAAAGCCTGTCTCGAAGCTCAAGCAAAGAGCCGATAGCTTTTAACCGGATTTGATTTATCCGCTGTTCGTCAAAGTCTTCGTTATCCCGGCCCGCAAAATTCCACCGACTACGCTGAAGCCAGTCATTGGCCGTTATGCCAAAGGCAAGACAGTAATTTTCCAGCAGGTCGATATCGCACCGCTGTATTGGCACAAGGTCGGTTTTAAGATAGGCGAAAATATCACCATGGGCAAAGCCGCCGGTAACCGCCTGCAGGGCCGAGCAAATAAGCTGAACAACCGGATGCTGGTTCAATGGTTTTTGCTTATCAATGAAAAACGGGATGTTATAGTCGTCAAAATACGCCCTTATGTAGTGTTGATAACTATCGATGTCCGATGCGATAACCGCAATGTCACGATAACGATAGTCTTTTTCCCTGACCAATTCGAGTATCTGCCTTGCGACGAACCGGACTTCAGCACGGGCGTTCGGCGCCGATATAACGCGAATATTATCCGCCGAGTCAAGTTTCGATGGTTTAAGTTCAAATATATTACGCTCGATATGAGCAAGCTGGCCACAGGCAGAGAACCTAACCGCTCGTTGAAGAATTATTGGCCTGGTCAATTGAAGCTTACATTTTTTTACTCTATCGACAAGCTCGGCGTATGTTCGCTGCGTCGGATTAAACAAACCGACCGGGTCAACGTTCCCGACTGCAGGATTCGTTAAATCAATCTCCGAAGGGTCCAGGCAAAAGGCAATTTGGGCATCTGCGACCACCTTCAGCAGCTCGGTTAGGATTGCAAGCTCTGCTTCAGTAA
>JAIVYN010000372.1:0-2862 GCA_048635425.1 Candidatus Aegiribacteria sp. | reverse complement strand
CAAAAGATATTAACTATCGTTTTCTTCAACTTGTTCGACACCATATTCCGATGTTAAATCAAGTCGCAATATGTCTGCGTTATTGAAGACTCCCCCGACAATCGACTGAAGACTTGTTATGCGAATCGGCTTTCCCACATTGGGGATATAAAGCCACATGTTTTCATCAAGCCTTAAGGTGCTTCTTCCCTTTTCGCTTGCCGGTGAAATAAACATGGCTGCCACTTTGTCTTTTCCTTTTTTTACTGTAAAAAGCACAAACTCTTTCTTGCTCCCATCGGGCTCGATATTGATCAATTTTTTGTAAGATTCGTAAGATTCAGGATTAAGGTTCCTGTTGAGCATACTTTCAACAAAAGGCAATGTCGGCTGGGTGGTCGAATATTTCGGGCAAGGCGCAGAACGGCTCTCTGTACCACAGCGGGCGACAATAACCAATATGGGGGCCGAATTAGGTGTAACAACAAGCATCTTCGCCAGCGATGAGCAAACGAGAAAATTTCTGTCCGCCCAGAAACGAGAAAAAGATTACCAGCCATTAGCAGCCGATGCGGATGCCGAATATGACCGTATCATCGAAATAAATCTGGCTGAGCTTGAGCCGATGGCGGCGTGTCCATCTTCGCCGGATAAAGTCAAAGCGGTTCGCGAAATCGCCGGTACCAAAATCGGTCAGGTGGTGATTGGCAGTTGCACAAATTCGAGCTTTGCCGATTTGATGATGGTGGCGAAGGTATTAAAAGGACGGCGTATAAATAATATGGTCGAATGTGCAATCGCTCCGGGCAGCAGAGAAGTCCTGAGTATGTTAGCTCAAGACGGGGCATTGGCGGATATGATTTCAGCAGGCGCCCGGATCTTGGAATCAGGTTGCGGGCCTTGCATTGGTCAGGGCTTTTCACCGGCCGATGACGTGGTGAGCATGCGGACGTTTAACAGGAACTTTGCAGGGCGAAGCGGGACGAAAGGCGATAAAGTCTATCTGGTCAGTCCGGAGACCGCGGTTGCTTCGGCTCTGACAGGAAAGATTACAGACCCGTGTGATTTGCCGGAATTGCTCGGACTAAAATACCCGAAAGTTGAATTGCCGGACGAATTTGCCGTCGATGATAGTATGATAGAGCAGCCTTTAAGTGAAGCCGAAGCAGTGAAGATAGAGGTTTTACGCGCCCCTACGATTGTGGTGCCGAAGCCGCCTGCGCCATTGCCGCAGAAACTGACGGGCAAGGTGCTGATTAAATGCGGCGATAAGATAACCACCGACCATATTATGCCGGCAGGGACTTTTCTGAAACTGCGCTCGAACGTGCCGGAATATGCGAAGGTGGTTTTCAACTGCTTCAACGAACAGGGTAAGCCGACATTTGCCGAGCGGGCGCTTCAATTAAAAGAAGAAGCGATAGCCGCTGTCATCGTGGCGGGCGAAAGCTACGGCCAGGGCTCATCGAGAGAGCACGCCGCACTTTGCCCGATGTATCTGGGTGTGCGGGTCGTGGTCGCAAAGAGTATCGAGCGAATCCACAAGGCGAACCTGATAAATTTCTGCATCGTGCCAATCGAATTTGCCGAGCCAGTTGACTATGATAAAATCGAGTGCGATGATGAGCTTGTGATAGATAATCTGCTCGAAGCAATTAAAAGCAGTGAGCAGGTTGAAATTGTCAATAAGGCTATAGGGTTTGAATTTTTCGGTAGGCTGGAACTTTCTACCAGGGACCGGGAGATTTTACTGTCGGCAGGGCTTCTAAATTACACTTGCCAAAAGACGAATGAGTGAAAAGACTATAACTATCTTCGGAACAGGTAGAGCTAAACAGGGCGATGCAAATTTTCAACTGGCGTATGAGACAGGTAAGTTATTGGCCGAGGCTGGTTTTACTATTGCCAACGGTGGATACGGCGGAACGATGTTGGCTGCGGCCAAAGGGGCAGCCGAGGCCGGTGGTGAAGTAATCGGCGTTACGTGCTTGGCTTTTAAGAACAGCACGGCTAACAAATATGTTAGGCGTGAAATTGTTACCGCCTCGCTCGACGAGCGGCTGGATACGCTGATAAAATTGGGGCAGGCTTATGTGGTACTGCCCGGCGGAACGGGAACACTGCTGGAATTGGCGAAGGTCTGGGAATTAAAGAACAAGGGCTTTCTCAAAGCAGATAAACCGATTATACTCTTAGGTGGATTCTGGAAGCCGTTGGTTGATTTGGTCGCAAGCGACGACCCTGACAGCAGCCGATATGTAAAGCAGGCAGATGAACCCGAACAGGCAGTTAAATTGATTATTGTTAATTGATTATTGACTATTGAAGGCTTAGAACCATAAGACATCGATATGAGTAAAAGATTAGTACTTTTGATTTTAGTGTTTTTTGTAGGTGTTGTCCCGGCAACGTTGGGATTCGGTGCGGAGACGGTACGCCAAACACTGCTGCGGGACGGCTTTGTCCTGAGGGGCGTTGATGGTAAATTGAAACCCGCGGCCCTGATTGGTAAAAGCGAAGAGCCGGGGGATGGCGGCGCACCAATTCGGACTGACCCTAATCTGGATTGGTGCGGGAGCGGATGGTTCTTTGAATTTAGTACAGACGTGAACGATTATAGAGGTCGAGCCTCCGCAGGGACAAGGTTAGAGCTGCTGGCGTCCTCGGAGCTGGAAAAGATGATTGCTGATGTTAACGAGCGTTCTGCTGCGAGCTACAGGCTCTGGGGCTGGGTTACGAAATACAAAGGCAGGAATTTTATATTCCCGAATTATTTTTTCCCCCTTGGCAAACTAATCAGGCCGCAGTCTCAAAAGCCACCCAAAGCCTCACAAAAAGTGCAAAGGCCGACCGAGGGCCTATCTACAAAAGAATCTAAGCAAC
>JAIVYN010000371.1:0-2891 GCA_048635425.1 Candidatus Aegiribacteria sp. | reverse complement strand
ATCCGTGACCGCCCTTTTCGTAGATGTGCATCTCAGCCGGGACCTTGGCCTTTCGTAAAGCAAGGTAAAAATAGATACTGTTCTCCGGCGGCACAGGCTTATCATCGTTGGCATGGACCAAAAACGTAGGCGGGGTTTCCGGCGTAACCTGCCTTTCATTGGACAGATTCTCAACGAGCTCTTTGTCGGGATTGCTACCCAACAAATTACGCCTGGAGCCACTGTGAGCACACCATTCGGTAAATGAAATGACCGGATACATAAGTATCATAAAATCAGGCCTGCAACTGATTTTATCAATTGCGTCTTTTGCTTCGCTGTAACGCTTTTGGAAATGTGTACCCGCACTCGATGCCAGATGTCCCCCCGCGGAAAAACCGAGAATCCCGATACGACCGGGGTCGATGTTCCACTCTTTAGCTCGGCTGCGCACCATTCTGAGTGCTCGCTGGACATCTTGTAACGGTGCCGGATGACCATAACCGGCACCGCTGTTGCGATGGCGGTACTTGAGGATAAAACCGGCGACACCAAACGAATTGAGCCACTGCGCAATTTGGTGTCCCTCATGGTCCATAGCCAGATGTCCGTAACCGCCGCCGGGACAAATAACCACGGCTGCCCCGGTCGCTTTTTCCCTTGGCGGCAGGTAAATCGTCAGCGAAGGTTTGTCGCCGTCATCATCGCCTTTCGCACCCGGGGCACCATCCGCCCAGAGTGGCTCGACTTTAAACAAACTCACTGCTTTTCCATCCGGGGCCGTCAACATTAACGTTATCGCAGTGACAACACAGACAAAAGCAATTCTAAAATCCCGATTCATTTTTCTCACTCCTTACTGCGGGTTTCTTAAACAAAAAAATACTTGCATTGTTTTTGGACAGGTTTTAGTGTAACCTGTGTCCGGCGAATTAGGTAGAAAAAATTTTATAAACCATTATCAGGAGGTCGCTATGTATCGCTCAACTAAATGTAAATCAAAATGCGTCAGTCTTATCACATTACTATTACTTATTTTGATATCCGGCATTCCTGTCACAGAAGCGCGAAAATCAAACGCACCGAAGCTTACAATACCTAAAGGCGTCAGGCTGCTAAAGAATAAAAGTTTCGATGACAGCAAACAGGCACGAAAAGAAATCCTTGAGCTGTATAAGAATTTGCGAGTTACGGATGTGCTTGACGGTATGGACCTGATTGGCCTGCAGGACATAGGTTTAATGGACAAAAATATCCGACCCCTCTGGCGGGATGTAGAAAAATTTTCCCACAGAGTAGTAGGATTTGCCATTACCGTTCGCCATGTGCCTACCGACGTTAGGGTCGGACAAAACTCGTTCCCGGACCTTGAAGGATTCAAGAAATTCAAGTCTCAGCAATATAAAAGGGCCCCCGATGCCTGGCTCCAAACGGCAAAACCCGGAGACATTGTCGTTATCGATGCCGGTGGAATCCCCGAATGCGGTTTTATCGGCTCTAATAATAGTCTCGGCTGGGCGGAAAAAGGTGTCGTAGGAGTCGTAACAAATGGCGGTGCCAGGGACACCGATGAGATTGTTAAGGTAAAGAAGATTTCGGTCTATTGCAAAAACGGATACAGCTCCCGCGGAGTTCGACCCGGAAGGCTCATTGCCGAATCCTATAACTTTCCGATTAATTGTGCCGGCGTCCTTGTTTACCCCGGCGATTTAGTAGTTGCTGATGGCGACGGCGTGCTGGTCGTGCCGAGAGAACATGCGCTCAGAGTGGGAAAACTTGCTCGGGAAATTCACATCGGCGATGAAAAAAGCCGAGCTAAAAGATTCGAACGACTTGGCATACAGCCTGATGAGACGGTGATAGTAGAATAGTCAAATCAACTGTTGCGGGTTTTGCAGCTCTTCCGTAATGAAACTTAGAAACTCAGCGGCATAACCTTCGTTCATAACTCTCTGGTCAATAGCAAGAGACAGGCTGATTATTTTCCGCACTATTATTTTATCATTTTCGCAGACCAACGTTGGAATTACATTACCTACGGCCAGTATAGTACTGGTCGGCGGCGGTACTATTCCCAAAAAAGAATGGATTCCATACACGCCAAGATTGCTCAACGCTACAGTTTCGCCTTCTATATCCTCAAGTGTCAATTGATTATCACGTGCTTTATCAGTCAGCGATTGTTCCTCACGGGCAATTTCCGGCAACGTTTTTTCCCCGGCATCCTTCAGAACCGGCACAACAAGGCCCTGCGGAGCATTAACCGCAAAGCCGACATTCACACGTTCGGCAATCCTTATATTGTCACCGTCAAACTTACCTGCCGCGAGAGGATATTTTTGCACCGCCAGACCCAGAGCACGAATATAGAAGGCATTCGTCGTAATTTTGACGCCCAACGACTTTCTAAGTTTGGGCCGAATGGCCATAAGCTCGGTAATATCCGCCTTCGAACCAACGTAAAAACAGGGCTTGCTCAGCTTGGATTTTAACATCCTTTCGCCGATAAGCTTCTGGATTCTGGTCAGCGGGATGTACTTTTTTGTCGGATTATCCAAAGACGCCTCTACAGAAAATTCCGACCCACCACCGGCGGGTATGGATCAGAACCCAGCGTTGCCGGGTCGAATTCTGTTTCTTTATTAAGGACCTAATTTTGCCCATAATGTAATACCAAATACGCATTTTCCCAAGGTTTTTTTTAATATGCCCAAAGGCTTGAGTAACATTCAGACAGAGGTAATTTTTTTGGTTCATCCGGTTAATGCGTAGGTGGACCAAACAAATCAGGGCCTTGGAGCTGTTTGGAGAGAAAAATCGTTTGGGCAGAGGCTCAAATTCGGGGCAGGCGGGGGGAAATTTGTGCCTCTGGGGCCCCGAACGATTTTTCTCGATCGTCCGAAACGCCCAAT
>JAIVYN010000370.1:0-2870 GCA_048635425.1 Candidatus Aegiribacteria sp. | reverse complement strand
TGGGTTGGTGTTATTGACCTCGTCAATCCTCCAGTAGTAAGTGCTGTCCCACTCAAGCATTCCGGGGTCATAGCTCTCAGAACCAAGGTCTCTGGTGCCTTTATACTCCGGCGAGCCGGTATCGGCATTTTTCACGGCATCTTTATCTGCTCCGAAATAGACCTCATGTGTAGCAGCAAAGACACTCGGCGACCAGGTAATAATCTGTGTTTGCTTTACATCCACAGCGCCATTAGATGGATTCGGGCTCCCGACGGCGCCCTGAGTAGTAAAGCTCCAGACGTCGCCTTTATACGTCTCGATGGCATCAAACTCATCGACTCGCCAGTAGTAAGTCTGGGCCAATTTAAGTGTGCCGGGATCATAGGTCGTATCTCCCTGAGGGAGACCTCCAGCGGCACTGCTGATGTCATCAAAATTGTCTCCGAAATATACGGTGTGCAATTTTGCACCGAAACCTGCCGTCCAGCTAAGCTGCACATCCGTCTCTACCTGCTCGGCAGCATCAGCCGGGTCGGGGTAGTAAGCGGTCTTGGGTGGAATTGAAAAGCTCCAAATATCACCTTTCCACGGACTATTCGGCTCAGCGTCATTGACCTCATCAATCCGCCAGTAGTAAGTTGTGCCGGGAACAAGACCATCCGGATAAGGAAATCCTGGAAAGCCGGCGACAATAAACGTCTCGGCTTGGTTACCTTGGAACGTGCCTTCGGCGCCGGCGTTGACATCGTCAAAATTATCGCCTAAGTAAACATCGTGCGAGAGCGCAAAATCTCCCGGGCTCCAGCTAAGGTTAATCCATGTATCCTCATGGAGTGCAATGTCCTTCGGGACCGGGCCAAAGGCATACGGCCACGGCTCCCCTGTCATGGCGCCCAGAATCTCGGCTTCAGACAGAGCATGATCATACAGGCGGAAGTCGTCGATCAGGCCAGTGTACGGGTATCGCTCGGATGCACGGCCAGCGCCGATGTAGAACTCTGTCACACCTTCCGTTGAGTCCGTGAAACCAGTGCCACTATGCCAAAGTACACCATCAATATATATCTTCTTTTCGCCCGTGTCAGCGTTCTTGACGAAGGTCCAGTGGCGCCACTGCCCCTTGTATTCGTCCTCGGCGGCAGGCTTAGAGATTCTCTCTGTAGCCCAATCAATCCCTGAGTCGAAGTAGACTGTCCCATCGCTCCAAGGCACATGACAACTCGCTAACCTTGCGTCGCCTCCCCAGGCGCCAAAACACCAGCCGTTGAGAGGCTGGTTATCGCTTCCAAGAATCCAGAAAGCGACGGTGAACTGCGTGGTTATCGACGACCACGGATCCGGTCCAACATTAACGTACCCCCCGCCCTCGAACCTCAGGGCCATGCCGTTCATGCCCACCTCCCATCCCATCGCCCCGGCATCTTCCAGGGTGCTGTCATTACCATTGCCACTGAAGTCATAGGCCGTCGTTCCGGAGCCCTCATCGAACTTCCACCAGCCGACAAGTTCGGCATTAGCCGTACTAATTAAAGTCAGGCTTAGCACCAGAACGAGAGAAATTCGATAAATCAATTTTTTAGACATGATAGTCCTCCTTTAAAAAATAAATATAGGTTGTCAATTGAAATGCAAAATATATTATCCGCAAGGCACAAGTTCTTCTTTCCCGCTCTCTGCCTCACATAATATACAATAACTCCTCCTCTATTCTGAAAACTAAAAGAATTGCGCCCACTGTATCACCTCAAAGCCGCAGATGCCCGACTATGCAGGCACAAGATTCACTAATATTATTTATATCACATTATCTACTTTTTCGTCAAGGAAAATCCCTTGATAATATATTAGAAAGCACACTTCTTACGGTCCTTATGGCACACCATAAATTTGTGCTGAGATTATGAGATCGTCAAGAGCTTTCGAACCAGAGCACGCAGGGCCGCGCAAAGATGCCCCCAAAACGGCCTCGATTTCACAAGTTGCGGAATGCCAGTATTCTTCGAAAAGTCACTTCTTTCAGGAGCTGAAAAATACCCTGATTTTCAGGTGACATTATGTCTCCAAAATGTCTCCACAAATGTTGATTTTGCCTATATCGAGTCCGAATAAATGTCAATTTTTTGCGAAAATACAAATATTTTTCAAAATTTTAAGTGTGAAATCGGATTAAGTATACGGATGAAAAGAAGCTTATCGAATATACAACTTTTTTTGAAATAAAAAAGGGCGGACATGGCATGTTGAAGCTGCCGTAGTACTGTTGAAATTGAGATGAAATTATGTTATTATGAGACTTGAAGCTTACAGGAGTGTTTCAGTGAAGTGTATATGGGAAACCATTACCTGGAATAGAAACAAGCTATATCAAAGCTAAATTTAGGAACAACGCTTCTTTTTGTTGCAGTTCTGCTTGTCTGTACTGTACAGTCGTTTGGAGAATTCACTTTATGTCTCAAAAACTGCTTTTATATCTAACCTTTGTTATCTTTGTGCTTGGTCTGGTTCTGACAGATACAACCATCGCACAACCAGCGAACCTTTATGCCCGCTGGCCGCTCAATGAAGGTGAGGGCGAGATGGTATTTGACATTTCCGGCAACGACTTGCACGGGATGATTCAAAATGCCGACAATGGCCTTGGACTTGATGGCTCAGTTTGGGTCGAAGACCCGGTACGTGGAACCGTTATTAGTTTTAACGGCACGGCGGACGGTGCTTTTGTTCGCGCCGACGATATTCCTCAAATGACACTGACCAACGACTTTACCTGGGCCTTTTGGGCGAAACACAGTGCTGATAACACGGCGGACAATGATATTATTCTCGGTAATCGGAAAGACGAGAATGCAGTCGATTTTGTGCCGCGTCAGTTCATTAAGTTCACACCG
>JAIVYN010000369.1:0-2962 GCA_048635425.1 Candidatus Aegiribacteria sp. | reverse complement strand
TCTTCCGATCCGGACCCGTATGCCCGGTGGTGTGACAGGGAAAGCCCGCGAGGGCATACCTATGTCGATCGTTGTTGGCAGTTGGCAATGATTAGTGATTAGTTGATTAGAGAATTAGTTGATTAGAGAATTAGTTAATTGGTGAATTAAGGCAGGAGACGGGAGACAGACATGGAGGGAATATCGAATATCGAACAAGGAATACAGAATGCCGAACAAGTAAAGAAAATAATCCCGCAATAAATTTTGGGGGAAGAAAACCCGCCGAGTAAATCGGCGGGCTAAATATAAAAAGCCGCATGTTTGGGCTTCGGCAGGAGAGCAATTTTTTCTGAAGCCGGATAGTGCCAACCAATAGGAGCGAGAAGCTGGAACGAAAAAGTCGATTGGCCTGAAAAAGGAGGAAGCAGGGCCAAGGAGCGGAGGGAGAGGAAAGAAAAGCGAGATAACCTCAGCCCTGCGAATGTGCTCTAATGAATAATATATCACAAAGGTCTATGCAAAGCTATACTTTTTTTTTAATTTTTGTCGAAAATATAACCCCGCCCAGAGGCAGTGTTAGTTAATTGGTTAATTGGTGATTAGTTAATTGGAACGAAAGCAATCCTGGCGTTTGTACCCCCGCCCAGAGGACCCATGCTTCGCCAAGGCTTCGCAGGGCAGGCGGGGAAAAATATAAATGAACCCCGACCACAGGTGTCGGGGCTAAACGACCTCCAATAAATTAAATTTGAGGGGTAAATATTTTTTATGTGTTTATGCTTGACGAGCAGGCTTTTAATTGATAATTGATAATCAGGACTGGTTTAGGTTAAAGGATGACTTCTGCAAAATCGAGGTTAGGCATACTTTGGAAAGGAAAAATTTTCTTTTAATTTTTTCTTTCCAAACAGTACGTTGTTGTATAATAGATAGTTATTTGATTATTCAAGAAAATCGAAAACCTTATTTTCTTAAATAATATATGCCTAATCTCAATTTTGCATAACTCTTTTATAGGTTAAAAGTTGAAAGGAGGCCATTATGGCAAGGACAGTTCTTACCGCAGTAGTCATCGTCTTATTGAACGTGCTGGTTGGCTGCCAAGGTGTTGACAGCGGCAGAGGTCAGCTTGTGCCGGCCCGCACCAGAACGTCGATCGGGGCCGCCGGGGTAGTTTCGGTTGCCGATGCCGGTGAGACCGATTTTGTGGAGCAGATAGCGGTCAATCGCCAGGCATATCGGCAGGGTCTTCAATTGCTGGTAGGATACTATACCAGGATCGGCAACAATATGAAGCTTAACTGGGCCAAGGATGAGCTGTCGGCACTGGATTCTATCCCGCAATATAAGTACATTATTGACGCCGAGTCCGCGGGGGCGAATTTGAGAGCGAGTAATTCGATTCCGGAGGCAGATGAAATCTATCAGGACGCCCTGGAGCATCATAAACAAGCCGGTGCGTTACTCGTGATAAAAAACGATGACTTATTACGTTTGGCTGCGGATAAATACAACCGGCTCATAAAGAGATATCCTTCGAGCGACAAGATTGACGATGCGGCATACAAGGCGGGTGAAATTTATGAATATTTCAAGGATTATTCGATAGCCCTTTTGTATTACAAAAGAGCCTATCAGTGGGACCCTGGTACCATGCATCCTGCGAGGTTCCGTGCGGCACGTATTTTAGATAAACGCCTGCACCGCTATGCCGAGGCATTGGAGCTTTATCGGGAGGCCATCAAAACCGAAGGTGCATATGAAAGGCATCGGAAATGGACGGAGTTCGCAGAACAGCGTATAATAGAATTGTATACGGTCGGGGATAGCAAATAGTGACGTTGGTAAAAGGGTAGCAAAAAGTTTTTGGGTAGGAACTCGGGCCTGGCTGGACATCAGGCCCGTTTTTTTATGTAATAAGAGGGAGCCCGCCCTTCCTGTCTCGGCTTGGCCGAGCCAAGACGGGTGGGAACCCAAAAGAGATGCTGTCGGAATTTGAGCAAAAAGTCGGTGATTTTATCAAAGCTAATGAACTTTTCGGCTCTGCGGATAAAGCTCGCCTGCCGGCGGCCAAGGTTTTGTTGGCAGTTTCCGGCGGAGCGGATTCGACGGCGCTTCTATATGCAATGCGGGCGTTGAGCAGTGAGAACGTTTTCGGTGCCAAGCTGCTCTGCGCTCATATCAATCATCAGCTAAGAGGGGCTGAAGCGGATACGGATGAAGATTTCGTTATCGCACAGGCAGCCGAGCAGAAGTTAGCCTTAACAACGAAGCGAGTGGATGTACGCGGGTTCGCCGGTCGTAATAAGCTGTCGATTGAGACGGCCGCTCGGGAACTGCGGATTAAAAATCTCCTCGAGATTGCAAGGGCCAACAACTGTGATTGTGTTGCGACGGCACATCAAAAAAACGACAATGCCGAGACCATTCTGCAGCGATTAACTCGCGGCACAGGATTTCGTGGGCTCGGGGGGATTTGGCCGATGCGTGTCTTCGGCGATGAATTTACTGATGTTTGTAAAACAAATGAAACTGTGGTGAAAACAAGAGGCACAAATGGGTTAACTTCAACACCCCCAAACAAGTTTGAGGGTGGCACCCAGTATTGCCCGAATTTTGTAAGGCCGTTGCTGTGTGTCCGGCGAGATGAGATTATTAAGTACTTACAAGAGCGGAATCTAAAATGGCGACAGGACCATACAAATGCTGATTGTACATACAGGCGAAACTATATTCGACATCGGCTGCTTCCGGTATTACAACAGGATTGCAGCGGTTCGCTTGTGGAGCAATTATCTGAGCTGTCTGAATCGGCCCGCAGGTTCTATAAGCTGGTTTGCAGTCGTGCAGATGAGGTTTGGCAGAAAGTCGCTGATTGTGCCGGTGAAAAGGTAACGCTGGACTCGAAGATGCTTTTGGCTCAATCACAACCGGTAATTGTTGAGCTTGCTCGGCGAAGTTTGACAGCCGTCGGCTGCGG
>JAIVYN010000368.1:0-2965 GCA_048635425.1 Candidatus Aegiribacteria sp. | reverse complement strand
GGAGATGATTAAGAGTGATAAGATATTTGAATACTGCGGCGTGTTAAAGGAGTACACGGCGGAGTTTATCGAGATAATGGATGTTAATTACAAGATTAAAGAAGACCAGCCGGCCAGAACGGCAGACCTGGTTGTGCCTCGAAAACTCGGTGTCATCCGGCATCTCGCAGAATGATTTCGTATTTCGTATTGCGTATATCATATATCGCAAAGATGTATAGCGGAGGAATTTTGGGGCAGGTAGGTTAAAAGGTGATTTTGAAGTCTATGTATCTTGGGTCGTGGGGAATTTCTTCGATTCTCGTTTCTTTAAGATAGCCGGCAAAATATTCTTTTAAGTCCTGGATGCAATCATCTATATCCTCAGAGCGACCCTGGGCGAGCATCTCAACGGTGCCGTCCCACAAGTTGCGGACGTAGCCGGTCAGTTGACGGCGACTTGCCGCTCTGCGGGCGGTGAAGCGAAAGCCGACGCCCTGGACCCGGCCGGTGAAAATTATGTGCTTGGCAATCATTTTTCGTATGTCGTATTGCGTATCCGCCAGACAGAAGCGGACTTGTCAGTATCGTATTATGTATTCGAACCTATTAGAGTCAGGAAACGTATAGTAATCCGATTTAGTTTTTGATGCAAGTGGCAGCGGCAGAATAAATTAAGGTTCACCGGGAGCTGTAAGTTGAGTATAATCCGGTTGGTTTGAGTAAATTAGAAATTGATTATGACGAACAAAACAAAGAAACAAATAGAAAGAGATGAGCAGATTTATCAGCTTTCCACGCTGGTTGCGGGTGAGTTTTCGCTTCAAGAGGTGCTGGATAAATTAGCAGAGGCGGCGGTGAAGATTGTCGGGGTCAAGGCCTGCTCGATTCGGCTGCTGGATGAAGAGGCCGGCGATTTGAAAATGCGAAGCACGTACGGACTCAGTGAAGAATACCGCAGCAAAGGAGTGGTATCGAAAAATGATTCCGTGGTTAAAGCTGCGTTTGCAGGACAGGCGGTGGTGCTGGATGATATGCGTCTCGATGGCAGGGTCAAATATAAAGAGGCGACAATCAAGGAGGGCCTTGTCAGTCAGCTTACCGTTGCGATGCAGTTCAAAGGCCAGGGGATTGGCGTGCTTCGGCTTTACAGTCCCAGGCCTAAGCGCTTTTACGAAGATGATATTAACCTTGCCAGGGCGGTCGCTTCACAGTGTGCGGTTGCGATAACCAACGCCAGGCTGTATGCAGAGGCGATTGAAGGCGAACGAATGGCTGAGCAAATACGGCTGGCAGGAGTCATTCAGCGAAGAATGATTCCGGATAAGGCTCCGCTGATACAGGGCCTGGATATAGCGGCTGCTTATATTCCCTGCTTTGATGTCGGCGGCGATCTCTATGATTTTCTTCAAGTGAGTGACAGATGTATTGTTGTGGCGGTTGCCGATGTGATGGGCAAAGGAATACCGGCAGCGCTTATGATGAGTTCGTTCCAGGGTGCTTTGCAAGCTTACGCCAACGCGTTGATGCCTTGCCAAGGTGTTTTGCACGTTTGTGCCCAGACCGAATGCAAGGCAGATGTGTTCAAAGAAATTATCAGTAGGCTCAACAAGATGGCGTGCCACGAGTGCAGGAATGGTGAGTTTGTCACGTTGTTTTATGCAATCATTGACGTTAAAGATAAAAATATAACTTATTGCAATTGCGGCCATGAGCCGACTGTGCTGATAAGAGACGGGCAAATTATGGACCTGGAAAAGGGCGGCCTCGTGCTCGGAGTCGATGCCCAGGAGGAATATGAGATTGAAACCGTTGAGTTAAAAGATGGTGACAGTCTGCTGTTTTATACCGATGGGCTGATTGATGCAGTCAACTTCGATGGTGAATTATGGGGCAGAGAAAATTTGTTAGAGACCGCAAAGAAATATACCGCGGGTTCGGCAGAGCAGATGATTAAAAATATACTCAGATACAGAAGGCGGTTTGTGGGGCTTGCCAGGCAGATCGATGATACAAGTATCGTTGTGGCCAAGGTACGTCAGTGTTAGTCAGTGTTTACGTCAGTGTTTAAGTCGGTGTTAGTCAGTGTTTAAGGTAATTACAATTGATGGTCCTGCGGCCAGCGGCAAGAGTACGGCGGCCCGGTTACTTGCTGAGAAGCTGGGGGCGAGCTTTCTCGATACCGGTGCGATGTATCGGGCCGTAACGTTGGCTGCGATGCAGGCCGACGTTGATATGAGCGACGAAGATAAGCTGCTCGGCGTTATGGAAACGAGCGAATTTCAATTCTCTCTCAGGGATGGCAAAATGGTGGTCTGTATCGACGGAATTGATGTTACCGAGCAAATACGCCAGCCGCAGATAACCGCTAATGCCCGGCATATTGCATCCTCGCCAAAGGTACGGGAGAAATTAGTGCAAATGCAAAGGCGGTTCGCGGCAGGCCGGGGAAAAATAGTTACCGAAGGAAGATGTTTATTACAACAGCAGCTATTTAAATGCGGTAAATAATCTCTACGATGTCGATATGCGCGTAGAAGGCGTGGAGTTTGACATTATGCAGTGGACTACAACATTTAATTTAGTCGAAATTTAATTTTTAAAAGGAGGATTTAAATGGCACAACCGGATGATATTTTAAACGGACAAATGCCTGACGCTGCCAAACTTATGGCATGGTTCAATTGGCTAGCAGAAGGGGTGGGAGTACCTTCCGGTACTTATGCCTCAAAGCCGCAGCCTGAAGATTGTCGGTTTTACTGGGCAACTGATATAAAACAGCTTTTATTCTATACAAACGATATTACCGTAGGTGACGAAGGCTGGATAATAATAGGCGGAGGATGATTTCACAATAAAAAAGGAGACTAATATGAAAAAAATTATGAGCCTAATACTGGCTCCAATTATTTTAGCAACATTTGCTTTAGCACAAAGCCAGTATTACGGAGTTAAAATAAATCAGGACCAAACAGCAGACGGACAT
>JAIVYN010000367.1:0-2974 GCA_048635425.1 Candidatus Aegiribacteria sp. | reverse complement strand
CTGGGATAAAAATGGCACAAAAAGTCTATTTTTTTTATACTAAAACGGCCGGCTTAGTTGTTATATAAATGACAATCGATTGTTGTGTAGGAAGTAACTTTTCGATGTTAGAAGACAAGCTGCTTATATGGAAGTTTAATCGCGGTAACCGCAATGTCCTGCGGGGCATTTATGAAAAGTACAAAGATGATTTGGTGACGTTAGCGGCAGCTCTCTTAAATGATGTAAGTTCCGCCGAAGATGTAGTGCACGAGGTTTTTGTGTCTTTCATCGAATCCTCCCGGAAGTTTCGACTCACCGGGACCCTGAAAGGCTATTTAGCGACTTGTGTCGCCAATAACGCACGGAACAAAAACAAGGCAAGGCGAACACACCGAAGTATTGCGCTGGACCAAGCAAGCCCGGCCCAGATGGATTCGAACAGCCCGGAATTTACTGCGATATTCGGCGAAGAATTGCGCCAATTGAGCTGGGCACTTGGGCAGCTTCCGTACGAGCAGCGAGAAGTTTTGCTCCTGCATACTTACAACGGGATGAAGTTTAAGGCGATCGCCAGACAGCAGAGCGTTTCAATTAACACTGTACAAGGCCGGTACCGGTATGCCCTGGACAAACTGCGGTCAATGTTAAATGGTGAGATATAGTGATGAGACCGTCAGATAACATAAATGAGTTGATCAAAAAATTGCAGTTGAAAGCCAGTGCCGAGCTGGACAAAAGAGTCCACGATGATATTTCCGCGGCACTGACCGAATCGGAAAAAACTAAATCGGTTCAACCAGAGCCGAATATATGGAGAATTATTATGAGAAGTAGAATACCAAAACTGGCCGCTGCGGCTATGATAATAATCGCCGTCCTGATAGGCCTGAATATAATTCCAGATGGTGGCAGTGGTGTCGCCTGGGGCGAGGTACTAAATAATGTGCAGAAGATTAAATCGTGCATACACCGAATGAAGATGACGGTGACAGCAGGCCCTGAGCAGACACAGGACGTTGAATTTACCCTTTATCGTTCTACCGGATTTGGAACAAGGCGCGACTCATATTTCAAAGACAAGCTGATATCTAAACTTTATATACCGGCCGAAGGAAACACGGGCGTTGAGCTTATTCCCAGCGATAAAAAATACGTCGAAGCTGTCTTTACCGACGAGCAGATCAAAGAGATAACTGAGAAGAACGACCCCAGAGAAATCGTTAAGGAATTCATGCGCTACAACAACTACACGAAATTGGGCTCAAAGACAATCGACGGCATTGAAGTTGAGGGTATTGAGGTCGACAATGAGCAATTTGGTGCCGCATTGTTTGAAAGGGGCAAGGGACGTCTCTGGGTTGCAGTTGATACGGATTTGCCGGTACTGATAGAATTGGAAGGCGTGTCCGCAGGTGGTTCAGTTCAAATAAATATGACCCTTGATGGTTTTGACTGGAACGCCGACCTTCAAGCAAGTGATTTCGAGCCGAACATCCCGCCCGATTACACCTTGATGGCGAAAGTGGACCTCTCCGGCAGCGTCGAAGCGGTCATTAAAGGACTGCGAGGCTTTGCCAACATTACAGGAGGACGATATCCAGGCAACCTGGATCTGATGACAACCGGCAAGGAAATCGGCGAGGCTTATTTTGCCCTGCGTAAAAAGCAAGGCAAAAGCCCGGACGAAAAACCGACCAAGGAGGAAATGGAGAATATCCTCTCCATCCAGGGAGCATGTATGTTCTACGGCAAATTGGTAAAAGAGAATAAGGATGTCGCTTATTACGGCGATAAGGTAACTCCTCAGGATGCCGGTAAGGTGCTCTTGCGATGGAAGATTTCTGATGACCAATACCGGGTGATCTTCGGCGACCTGACCACAAAGGACGTCACCGCACAGCAGTTGGCAGAGCTTGAAAAGTAAACTCTGGAAAGACTATATAACACTACGAAAAAGGCCGGGCTCGTGTGGCCCGGCCTTTTTTATGCGCTGATGGTGGGGCGAATTTTTAGCTTTTCCCGTTTTTTTTGGGACGTTTTCCGCTCTCCATACGTTTATAATTACGATGATAGCTGGAACTGAAAAAACTCGGATACAGAGGCAAACGACCTTGGCCATTAGCAAAAACGAAAATACTGATTTTATCCAAAGGGCGTGCAGCGATCCGGACGCCTTTGCACAGCTCTATCTCTTACACTATAATGATGTATTTCACTATTGCCTGCGCCGGTTGTTTGACCGTCACTCTGCTGAGGACGTAACTTCCACTGTTTTCTTTAAAGTTATGCATAACTTAAGCTCTTTTGATGGAAAAGTGAATGATTTTCGAAACTGGCTTCTTCGCATTGCCACCAACGCCGTTAATGACCATTTGCGCAATTCCAAAAGAAGAGCGGACGTAATTCAGTCGGTTGTAAGAAATACCCGGGCCGAATCTGACTTTGTCATTATCTCCAATGATAAACTGCTTGAAAAGAAGGCTCTTTTAAAACAGGCTATTTTGAGCCTAAAACCAAAGTACCAGACTGTCATCACTTTGCGTTTTTTTGAAAATATGAAGTTAACAGAAATAGCCGCTTGTTTGGGAAAAAACCCCTCTACAGTGCGCAGCTGGCTCTCACGTGCTACCGAAAAACTGCGCAAAAAGCTGAACACTGCTGCCAATAACGGAGGGTCAATATTATGAACGATAACGAAAAATACATCGAAGAGTTTGTAAATGATATTCCTTTTGATGCTCCGAATGAAAAGCACCGCGATGAGCTGAAAAATCAGCTCCTGAACACTTTTCCCAAACATCGGCTCCAACCGACAGTTCACACTGTCAATGTATGGAGAACAATTATGAAAAGTAAAATATCAAAACTGGCCGCTGCAGCGGTGATAGTACTTGCAGGGTTTTTGGCGCTGAATTTCTTCGACAAAACGTCCGGCATTGTCTGGGCCGAAGTTGTCAAACGCCTCGAAGATATCAAGACAGTAGCCTACAAG
>JAIVYN010000366.1:0-2958 GCA_048635425.1 Candidatus Aegiribacteria sp. | reverse complement strand
CTAATGGAACTACAAGCTTTTCAGTAAGTAAGAACTTACCGTTTGGCGAAAGATTGAGGCCATACCCAGGCACATCGTTTTTACCTGTGAGGATTCTGGTTTTGGTGAATCTCACACCCGTGTCCGGATCAATGATAAATCCCTTATCCGCGGTATTGCTCATCGCCCTTCTTATTTCTTCATTCTTCTTTGCTTGTTCAACGCGCCCTACCATCAGCTTTGTTACTGGAACAATGGCACTTGCTGGATATTGTTCGATAAGCTTTGCAAATATTGCTTGTGCAGCATCAAACTGTCCCGCCCTGAAATGAGATTGCCCGACCCAATATTGAGCATTCTGGGCGATTTTACTGTTCGATGACAGATTTATCACTTTTTTGTATTCGGCAATTGCAGCTTCGTACTCCGTGTGCTTCAGCAGCTCATTTGCCTTTTCGAAGTGCTGTTCGGCCTTTGTATTTGTCTCTGATGCAATATCCGCCAAAGTTGCAGCAGATATCACAAGGACGATTACTAAAATCAGGCATATTGTTAATGGAACTAAGATTATTTTCTTCATTTTTATTTCCTCTCATTTCCGGCGCTAATTGATTGCGCCATATCCATTAATTGTGACATTTCGGCATTACCAATTAATACATAAGAAAGGGCATCATCTCTCCAAGCGAGAATAGCCCCCCCGGCTTGTCCCTTGTTGCGATATACGGCATACTCCCTGAAATCCTGCGCTGCAAGCCCGCGTTCTCCGTCTAAAGGCTGCTCGAATAGCGATAACGTATTGATACCATCAGTATAGAGCAAATGCAGAGCATCCCGATCTTCAATCCTTCTGATATTATCGAGCATATAGCCCGGGTAAAGCCATGGTGGTGATACCAGATCGAAATTCACATTCTTCCTCGCTTGAGAAAGTGTGAGTGTATGCCCATTGGAAATTGCGGGAGCTTCCGGCGGAATGACTTTCCGTTGAGATGAAGGCCCTCTGAGGATTATGCCGGGACGCATAAATTCAGGCCTATCGTCAAAAAATTCGTAATACAGGATGTCATGTCGGCTCACACGCATCCGCGCCGGCTGTGGTGGGGACAGATTCAACGAGGCAGCTCGAGCGACAACACCTTGATGTTCTCTTAAATAAAAATTGATGGTGGCTGATTCATCATGTATCTCTGGAACAGGCTTCAAAAACCAATGGCTAACCGAAAGTGTCAAAGCCACAATTGCTGCCACTTCAGCAAGATGAAACGCAACTTTTCTTACAAACGGATTTGTGAAAGTCCTTTCCCAGAGAGATTCATGAGTTTTCATCCGTGTCTTTGACTTTTCGTACATCAAAGCTGATGGTTCTAATCCCTCTTGCTTTGCTAAGACATGTAGGAGATCCTCTTCGAGTTTGTCGCGATGGCTGGGGTCTGGAGTATCGTCAAACTTTATATTACTAACGAAGTCTTCAAATTGTCTTTCGTCATCATTCATTTTCGATTACCTCTGATTTCTCTGACTTCGGCGAGCTCAGTCGAGCCGTGAACTCTGTGGCTAAAACCTTTCGCAGTTTAGCAAGTGCTCGTGCTAATTGGCTGCGAACCGTGCCGGGACTGGAACCAAGCACCTCGGCTATTTCGGTCAATTTCAAATTCTCAAAAAAACGCAGTGTGATGATAGTTTGGTACCGCGGCTTCAAAGCAAATACAGCTTCTTTCAAAAGAGCCCGTTTATCAGCCGATTCTCCACAGTCAGCGACCTGACTGTTAGTCTGCTCGCGAGCAACTTTCAACAGACGATTTCGGCGAGCGGACTTTCTCAAATAATTATTAACGGCATTGGTTGCAATTCTATAAAGCCAGTTACGAAACTGCTGCTCGTTACCCTTGAAACGGTGAATATTTTCAACAGCCTTGAGAAATACATCGGAAGTAACATCTTCAGCCGCCTGCCTTTCAAAAAGCCGATGCGCACAATAACGAAATACCGCTTCATAATGGCTGCGATATAAATGTACAAAGGTAGCGCGGTCGCTATGCGCCCGGGCCATTAACTTGCTGTCGTCAGCCGCTTTGTTGTCGTTATCCACGCTGGTTGCTCTCCGGAGTTTACTGGTGCCAACTATCATCACCATTATAAATGCGCAGCAGATAAAAACGTGGCAAAAAATATCAAAAATCTACCACAAATTACACAGATGTCGTCCCGAGCGCTGCCGAGGGATCTGTTAAAAAACCTAAACTAAATCCATGGTTGAAAAACTAAACGCTATATGCTATACGCTAAACGCTATGGGTAAATTATATGGCTTAATATTTGACGTTGACGGTGTAATTGCCGACACCGAAGCAGTCAACGCAAGGGCTTCTATTAAGGTCTTTGCCGACCTTCTCGGCGTCGAGGGTGTTGAGCTAAAGGATTTCGAAGCGGGCCTCGGCCGAGGGGCTGAGGAATACGTCAAAGCCGGTGCCAGAGTCCACGGCTTGGAACTTACCGACGAACAAATACAAAAAGTAACACAAGTGCGTCAGGAATATTTCCTTAAGATTATAAGAGAAGAACCACTGCCCCCCTTCCCCGGCGTATTGGAATTGATGGACAAGGCAATGCAAAGAGAAGATTTTCGCCTGGCCATCGCAACGTCCGGCACGCTTGAGAAATCCCGTGCCGTTTTGGAAGCTGCGAAAGTTCCATACCAAAAGATGGTTTACATAAACGGCAATGATGTTAAGAAGAAAAAGCCCGACCCTGAGCTTTTTCTTCTTGCCGCCGAACGGATAGGTATTGAACCGGCAAATTGTGTTGTAATAGAGGATGTACCCAACGGCGTACAAGCGGCCAAGGCCGCCGGCGCCAAATGTATCGCCGTTACAAATTCCACAAATGCAGAAAACCTTTGCGAAGCTGATTTAGTCTGTGACTCTCTTGAGCAGGTTCGCCTTGAAACCATTGTCAATCTAATCCAGCGGGGCTCAT
>JAIVYN010000365.1:0-2935 GCA_048635425.1 Candidatus Aegiribacteria sp. | reverse complement strand
ACGACTTTTCCAGGACGATGGGCACGACAGCACCATCTTTTTGGGTGAAGACGTAACGGCACTGGTGCCGGTCGGCGAGAAGATGGAACTCTATATCGGCGACAGCAGGGACATCGTCGTTACGCAGCGCAAAATGAAGGACACCAGAATCAACATACGAAGGAACAACGATAGAAGCCCGAAAGTTGTGCTCTATGACACCGACGAAATAATCACAGCAAAGATTGAGAATTTCAAGGACAGCGCGGCTGAGCTAACCATGATACAGCACATTCCCGGACAGTGGGACATGGAAAAGTGCAATATGAAGTACGAGAAAAAGGACGCTAATACACTTGAGTTTGAGATTAAGCTTCCCGCCCGCACTGCGGACGGCCCAGCCACGAAGGAGCTTACGATGCACTACCATCGCCGCAATATTCGGCCGGGAGTAAATGTAAGGCCGATGCCCACGAGGGCGCCACAGCCTGTAAGAAGATAATAAGCTCTTGAACCGGTCCAAACTAAAGGAACAGTAAAATGAAACGTATAATATTCACACTACTTATAATTGTTGTGACGGCCGGGGCCAGCCGGGCGAAAGTCGATCTGGTTACACTGCCGTCGCGGGACACGGTGCAGCTTACGATTTATAATTCAGCGGATATGACGTTAGTGCGTGAAAGCAGGGCGCTGACGTTAAAAGACGGAGAAAACAAGCTGCAATTTTCCTGGGCCAATACGCTCATCGACCCGACGAGTCTTGAGATGCTGCCTAAGGCCAATGCGGATAAAATTGATATCGCTGATTTGACTTATCCGCCGAGGGTAAGAAACCTGGGCCTTTGGAATATCGAAAGTGGCGTAAGCGGAAAGGTGCCGGTGGAGATTACATATCTGACCAGCGGCCTTTCCTGGCGGGCATTTTATATGGGCACGCTTACAGAAAACGAAGAGACGATGCGCCTGCAGGGTTATGTACGGGTAACCAACAACAGCGGCGAAGATTACGAGAACGCCCAGACACGACTGATTGTCGGCAAAGTCCACATACTCGATGAGATAGCAGAGCTTGCCCGGCGGCAGTATCCTTACGGCAGACCGGGAGAAGTAATTCCCATGCCCCCCACGGCACCGGCTCGCAGAGGCCGGATGGAGGCCAAAAAAGGATTTGCATTGGCAGAAGAAGATGCGGCCATGCGTGGGCCCAAAGAAATTAAGAAAGAAGGTCTAAGCGAGTATTTTCTCTATACGATTGAAGGCAAGGAGACGATTCCGACCGGCTGGTCGAAACGGCTGCTCAGTTTCGATGTTGACGAAGTGCCGGTGGTGAACCTTTACAAATATGAAGAAGAACGTTACGGCACCTCTGTTGTTCGCTTCCTCAGCTTCAAGAACGATAAAGAGCACGAATTAGGCGAAACTCCAATCCCCGGCGGGATGCTGAAGGTTTATAGAAATGCCGGCGGTGAGGGGCACTTATCTTATACGGGACAGTCTTCATTTAAGTATGTCCCTGTGGATGAGGACGTAGAGCTTAATCTTGGTGCGGTCGCCAACGTTGTTGTCGAGCCGGCGCTTATGGACTTTAAGACGGAAAACTACAGGTTCGACAGGCGTGGCAACGTCTCCGGCTGGGACGAGATTCGCACATTCAAAATTGAGGTCAAAAATACTCGCGACATCGGCGTTAAGGTCGAGATTAAACGCAACTTCAACACCACGTATTGGAAGCTGGCTATCAGAGGTGACTTTAATTTCTCGCCTGTGGACAAGGATACGGTTAAGTTCCCACTTAGCTTAGAGCCAAGGTCAGCAAAGAAATTTGAGTACGTCCTGACGACCCATCACGGTGTTAGAGAGGAAGAATCGGAGCAATAAATTGAAGATTGAAAAGTCTCGCGATTGTTTCGTATGCCAAGGTGGAACTCGAAGTAACAGGGAAACGTAAAAGAAGAATAGCAAAGAGGGCTGCAAAATGAAACGCATAATATTTACGCTACTTATAATCGCTGTGATGGCCGGTATCAGCCGGGCCAAGGTCGATTTGGTTACACTGCCTTCGCGGGACACTGTACAGCTTACGATTTATAACTCGGCGGATATGACGTTAGTGCGTGAAAGCAGGGCGCTGACGTTAAAAGACGGCGAAAACAAGCTGCAGTTTTCCTGGGCCAATACGCTCATCGACCCGACCAGTCTTGAGATGCTGCCTAAGACCGATGCGGATAAAATTGATATTGCTGATTTGACTTATCCGCCGAGGGTAAGGAACCTCGGTCTGTGGAATATCGAAAGCGGCGTAAGCGGTAAAGTGCCGGTCGAAATTACGTACCTGACAAGTGGTCTTTCCTGGCGGGCGTTTTATATGGGCACGCTTACGGAAAATGAAGAGACGATGCGCCTGCAGGGCTATGTGCGGGTAACCAACAACAGCGGCGAAGATTACGAAAATGCTCAGACGCGCCTGATTGTTGGTAAAGTCCATATACTCGATGAGATAGCCGAGCTTGCCCGGCGGCAATACCCCTACGGCAGGCCAGGTTTAATAGAACCTGAAATAGAGGATTTGAAACGAAAACTGGAAGTAGCTAAAAAAGAGGTATTGTTTCTGGACAGGGCCGTTGGCTTCGTACCTCCCTCCCAACCAAAGGAAATCAGGAAAGAGGGGCTGAGCGAGTATTTTCTCTATACAATTGAAGGTAAGGAGACGATTCCGACCGGCTGGTCAAAACGGCTGCTCAGTTTCGATGTTGACGAAGTGCCGGTGGTGAACCTTTACAAATATGAAGAAGAACGTTACGGCACGTCTGTTGTTCGGTTCCTCAACTTCAAGAACGATAAAGAGCACGAATTAGGCGAAACTCCAATCCCCGGCGGGATGCTGAAGGTTTATAGAAATGCCGGCGGTGAGGGGCACTTATCTTATACGGGACAGTCTTCATTTAAGTATGTC
>JAIVYN010000364.1:0-2982 GCA_048635425.1 Candidatus Aegiribacteria sp. | reverse complement strand
ATAATTTTCGGAATGTCTATAAATAGAAGTATAAGTTACTTCTTTCTATTTATAGTCATTCCGAAAATTATTAACCACCAATCGAGCAGAAACTCACCGGTAGGTTGGCCATTGGTGTTGCTGACTAAGCCGAGCACCAAAACAAAAAAAGCCAGATAAATCAATTTCCTGCACATAATAGTCCTCCTTAAAAAGAAGCAAAAACAACCGAGCTTTGGCCACACACCAAAACACTCATTGTTTTCAACAAACATAGAAAATTAAAAATAGCAAATTGTTCACATCTGTTCAGGACAATTTTTTTGATTTGACTCTACCTCCTTCCTTCAAAATCCCAATATGAGCCGTTAATTAAAACGTTAAGTTTTTCAGCTCGAAGTGTAAAGTTCTAATTACAACCCTGTACCTTCTAAGCTAATTCAACTGAAAAAACAGGACTTTAGCCCATGGGGAGACCAAAATCCACAGATTCCATCATTCTAACTTATACCAAATTAGCTGCCTTCCCGTCAAGGAAAATCTCTCAAAGTATGGATGCCTTCGTTACCCCCGGTTCTCAAATATTCTTAACGGGAAACTCTCCGGTGCTGAATTGGTTTGCTGCCATCGGGTCTCGGCGAGAACATATCTTTTATAGTGAGTCCACATTCCCGTGCCATTCTCCGGCAATATTCAAGATGTCCCAATTCCCTGCCGCCGTTGTTTGTCCCAAACGAGAATTTGACACCGGCCTCCTTGGCCCTCTTTATGAAAGCCATGCTGGGAATACGGTATCGGGCGTTGATTTCTATGGCCACATCATTTTTGACAGCGGCCCTTATAACTTTATCCATTCGTTCCGGCGTCCACAGCACATCATACTCATCCGCGATAACCGTAGGCAAAAAAGTAGGATTGACATAGATATCAATCGGCTCGTTCAGAACCGACACAATTTTCTCAACGTACATATCCATAAAGTCCTGCTTATCGTCAATCTGCACCTCTTTCCGAATCCAGAGTCGTATCCGCTTGCCGCGTTTGTCCGTAAAGGTCATAGCATCCGTGAACACGTAATCAAATTTCGCAATCATTTCCGGCGAGAAAAGAGTTAGCCATTCGCGTCCTTCCCCCTGCATCGCCTTATAAACAGGCTTATCTTGTAAAAGCTTGAAAAACGGGCTTAGTTTTTCATCATCCGTCACTCGAAAACCAAGTCCGCAATTTTCCGCAATGCCGAACTTCACCCCCCTTGCCTCTGCATTCTGGATTGCTTCCTCCAGCGTCAAGCCGCCTTTTAGATGAACGTGGTAGTCAACCATGGGAAAATTCGGTCTTGGCAGGGGCCTGACCATAATGTTTTTGTAAAAAACCGTGCTGCCCGGGTCATGGCCCTGCAACGCAAATGTACCGCTTGACAGGCTTCGGCCTCTTCTGCCGGCGCCGGTTTCTTCTACGGTGTATTCGAGAACCGTCCTGCCGTTAACTATTATAGTGACCTGTCGGCCATCAACGATAATGTGCTGCGTAAACCACTCGTTATCTTTCGCCGGCGACTTGCGGATGTCCTTTATGCCGTAAAGGCTGCCCGTTTTCCTCCAGTCCGAATGTGTATTGTTGACCTGCACCTCATAGCCCCTTCGCGGCCAGCCGGTTTCCCGATATTCCGTATGGAAGTACATTCCGGAATTCGCACTGGGCTTTGTCATTACGTCGGCCTTAAATTCAAAATCCCTTAAGTTCGCATTCTCCACCGGCCCGGCGTAGTACAGATGACTCCGCGGGCCCTGGGCCACAATCATACCGTCCCGAACACTGAATGTTCCCTTGTTCTCGCTGGCTTTCCAGCCATTAAGCGTTTTCCCATCGAAAAGTGAAATCCACCCGTCATTGCTTTCCTGTCCAAACGCCAATTGGTTTGACGAAGATGTCAGACATATCACCAGAACAGCTAAGAATATCCTTCGCGCCATTTTAAACTCTCCTCAAATCTCAATTATTTGAAACGATTTCTCTAAAAATACGAATACATATTACCCTCTCAATCCCATAGGTCCGGCTCTATAAGAACAGATTCTTGTTAAAGGTACAAGTAGTTTTCTGCCCTTCCATACTATTTCTCCAGCCTGTCCTTTTCTGCCGCCCATGGCCTATCTGGGATTCTGTAATATCTAATTTGATGGGTGGGAGCACCCCAGGTGCTATTCCTGCTTCCCTGGCCCTTGGCCTGACATTGTTGTGTTCTCCGCCCCACAAACTAACGCCAAATATGACCAATAAAACCACACAGAAATACCTTTTTGCCTTATTGCCCATTTACTTTATCTCCTATCGGCTCTTTAAATAGAAACAACCTCGCCGGCAACTGCTGATTAATACCTTCTATACTCCCAACAGCTATTCGTAGTTTTCCGGTACTCTGTCGCAGAAAGGGACAACACTATTCGACGTCTTTCGTTAAGCTGTACCCATTTCTTCGACGTAGGCCCTCATTTTTGCAAGTCTGGATTTGAAGGCATTATACAGGCCGTCTGAAGTTTCTCTCAATGTTCGCTGGGAGTTCGTGTGCGGATTAATCGAAGTTGCATAATCAACCTGCTTTATCAAATCGTTTGGTATGGAACCGGCCCCAGAGAGCGCTCCGGATATGCCGGCAGCAACGGCGTTGAGGCAATCCGTGTCCCGGCCAATGTTGACGCCCGCCTTCATAGCCTCCCATGTGTTGGCCCCTGTCATCTTGAACACACAGACAGCTTTCGTAACGATTTCATTGGCGTAGCTATGGGCGTAAGGAATACCCCTGCCGCTATAAACCTTATCGAACTTTCTTCGCATATCACGAAAGTCGCTACAGTCAGCCGTCAGTTTCAGTGCCCTCTCGATTTCCCGGCGAATCCCGGCCTGCCTTGTGAAGCGCTTATCGACCTTGTCACAGTTGTCGAAGATAGACCCGAGAACGCTATCGACGGTAGCATTGGGCCTTGTGGCGGCGGCAATGGCAAC
>JAIVYN010000363.1:0-3093 GCA_048635425.1 Candidatus Aegiribacteria sp. | reverse complement strand
CCCATTAGGACTGGTAAAGAAATTAGGTTTCGTTTTGGCTCCAGCGAGGACAAGGCTGGCAAGGAAGCCCAGCACCAAAAACGGAGCGCACAGCGAAGTGCTTTTTTGGTGCTGGGCTGACACCGCCAGCCGAAGCCGCAGCCAGCCAAAAATGGAAGATAATTTATTTACAAGTCCTTAGGTTCTCCCATTCACGATGACCAAAACTCTGCCAAATATATTCGACAGAACCTATAATACTAAATCTTGCGATTCTTGGGCTCATCCGGTATTCTATTGACCATTAGTTGACTTTTCAGACGATAAACTGTAAAAAACAAATTAAAGCTTAGAATAGTTATACTGCAATCCAAAAAAGAAGAGGGCGCTGCAGACCGTATGACAACGCTTTGTGAAATTTTGGGAGATATATCATGAATGAAGATAATCAAACAATCGAAACCGAAGGTCCACGTGAGCCACAGGAGACATTAAAACATGTTCTTCCACCGAACAAATACAAGCTTAAAACATTGCTGCTGTTCTCTGATTTTTTTGTCATCTTTATATATGTGTATTACTTAATGATACGCAGCATAATTAAGGACGTATCGGACGGTAGTTTTTCATTCGTTTCTAACAGGATGTTCTCGTTTTATTGTGTGTTTGCAATCACCGTGGCACTTCTGGTGTTTGTGCTTATATTCAAAATGACAAAGAGTGCGAAGACAAGGTATGAAAGGGATAATGAGGTAAGGCAAAACCCGAACATAAAAGTGTGGCTGTGCGGTTATAACTGGGGGTGGCCGATTTTATTTCTGCCGACTATGGTATTGATGATTGCCGCTGGTTTAATAGGTGTACTGTTAAATTTGATATTTGGAGGTTCAGAGGTAGTCCAGGATGTCATTGGTGGTGTTGTTCTTGTATTTGGGGCTCTGAATGCCGCGGTTGCAATATTCAAACTTAAGCCCGTAACATTAGGGCTGTTATTAGGGGGCTTTATCATCATTCTGCTGATACTTTTGCTGCATGGGCCACAAACATTTCTGGGCTTCTTCAAAAGTTTCAGGCACTTGGGAGTAAAGATCGAGCCGTTGGGATACATTCTTCTGGCATATGTTTGGTCTGTTTTCCTGAGAATAATATGGGTCAAAAGTTTATTTTTCTATTGGGTTTTTTTGCCTAACAGGCTGGAATTACAGCATGGATTGTCCGAATCCAATGACTCAGTTGACAGAGATGACCTCCGACACCAGATTGACACAGATGATGTGATTCTCAGGTGGTGGAATGTCGGGATCATAACATTTTACTTTCCGGAATTGGACAAACTTCCCATAACAAATGTAGTATGGGGTATCCGCAAAAAGGCAGTCTATGCCAATCGTATTGCATCAGTTAAAACGATGCAGGATTAGTAAATTTCTACGGGCTTACGCAGGGGCTTTATTGCTGTCTCGTGACTGTCCCCCAGTCCTTACCCAAAATCGCCCAGTCCTTAAAATCTACTGTGTGGTCCTTATTAAGGTCTGCATCCAAATAGTTCGGGTCACCGTATTCCAACCAATTTTCAGACATCGCAAACAAATCGCGCATATCAACATTCCCATCGCTGTTGATGTCTGCCTTAATCGCATCACTATGTAACAAGATTAACTCAATGCCGTCCCCGGCTTCGAGATTCCTTGAATACTGCTTGTCGGCGGCATTGTTCCAATGTTCGTGAACACCTAAGCTCTCCAGCCGGACCACTTCACCCGCATGGTCAGGGTCATAGAACGTCCCCGAACAAGGGTCATTCGCCAAAGCTGCCTCATGCAGATAATCCTCTGCTCCACCCTGCATATCATATCTCGGAGCCGGGGAGCGCCCGTACCGAACAACATCCGGCCATTCCTCCTTCACAAAGTCGTACCCCACCGAGTCAATGGCCACCGGATCCTGAGAGGCAAAAATACTTGAAGGCCAATCGCCGTTGAAAGGCCACATATCCCACTTGTATGGATGTGCGCCCGCATAGTAACCTCCATAAAGTCCATCAATCAGGTAAAGGACTGTCTTACCGCCAAGCTCAGAATGCCCCATCAGGTCTACCAAAGCCCGGTAGTGGTCCTTCCCCGGGCTCCACGGCGGGTTCTGGCCGGCGTTCGGCAAGCTATAATGCATGTTGTAATAATCAAGGAATTCACCATTCTCGGGCAGGCCTGGAAGCTCCGGCCTTAGATAGGCGTGCGGGGTCCTCACAAGCGAGCCGTAGTGGTTCTTTGCACACAGTGTCACCCCTGAGGAATGACCCTTCAAAATAGCAAAGTTTATGATATAGTCTGCCTCGGCAAATGAGACCGGTATATAATCCTGTACTTTTCCGTTCGCCTCACTCGTGCTCCAGTGAAATGGAACATCCGAAAACTCTGTTCGGGCCCTGCCGCGACCGCCGTAATTATCCAGATAGTGCACGTCCCGAAACTCCGGATGCAGCATATTCCAGTAATAATTCGGTATCATCCCGGTTGGGTCACCGATAGTGATATCATTCTGCTCAACGCCCACGGTGTTTACTAATTGGCGCAATAACGAGAGAATCATCTGCGGCGAGTTGTCGATGTTATTCATGACGCTGGACTTTTTGTTATACGTAATCGGATTAACGTTTCCCCATTTGGCATTACAGGTGGTAAGGTTAATTTTAATGGCAATTTTTTCACCTCCCCTGTACCCCACGTTTCCATTGCCTTGGCTGTTGTTGAAATATTTGAATATCGCGACCCACGCTGCCGCATCGGAGTTTTTACCTGCCACGCCCCGAATTGCCTGCGAGAGCATTTTCTCTACCACCGCCAGGTCGGTATGGTCGCTTTGCCACCAGTGTTTCGGTGAATTATAGCCGTCCCAATCAGTTGCGTTTGGGTCGTGGACCCAGACAACCCGCCCGGGATAAATCCCTTGGGCCTCACCTATTGGCCCGTGAGGCCCCCGTCGCCCTGCCGCATTGGCCAGCCGCTCCGGAAGATTGGCGAGCATAACTACACCCATTACCCCTGCTACGACTAAGCACAGACACGCCAACGCTACTCGAGACTCTTTCAGAAGCTGCTTCGCTTTCTTAAACGC
>JAIVYN010000362.1:0-3053 GCA_048635425.1 Candidatus Aegiribacteria sp. | reverse complement strand
TCCATTTTTTAGTCAATCTTATTAATAGGTTAGAAATCATCAGTCTGTAATAATGGTTCATAGCTCTTAGCTGATAAGCTGATAAGCTAATAAGCTCAACAGCTCGCCCGAAGGGCGCTAATTTAATGACAGAAAAAAATAAAAAACACGTACCCTGTATTTTAGCTCCGGCCGGGAATAAAGACTCATTTTTAGCTGCTCTTGCAGCAGGGGCGGATGCTGTATATTGCGGTCTTAAAATATTATCCGCCAGAATGGTTAGGAGCAAGACAGCATCGGGATCAAGAGCAGGATCACTATCCCAGATTTCGAATCTGCCTACGTAGTGGCTTGTCTGTCCGGCGAATCTCATAGGATCCGACCCCGGCGGCCATACTATGTATCCTTCGATGTCTCCGCTAATAGTTCCTTCCCAACCAGGCATCCACCAATACTCGATTGTACATCTAAGCGATGGAGCCGGTTTGTTGGCATTGTCCGCCATAACTGTGCCTAAAACCAACAGCAACGCCAGCGCAAGCACAGGAATGGTACTGATTGAAATTAGTTTTTTCATTTTTGTTTTCATCGAAATTTTCTCCTATTTGGTTGGAATCTTTACAAAAGTTACCTTTGAAAAACACATATACACCTATTACACAACTGCCAGATATATTGCTGACAAGCCCTGGCAAACCTTGTCATTTACCTCATATACATTACCTCCTTTCTGCCCTTAAGGCCCTAACGCGCAAGTGACTGGATCGTCTATGGAGTTATCGCCCGGTTGTAGATGCGAACATCATCAATCAGGCCGGACCAGAAAGACCCAGGTTCCAAAGCCGTGCCGGTGCCAATGTACAGACCGTTTTCTGAGGCCGCCAAATTAGTTTGCGTGTCTTCAGCCACCAATACACCATCAACGTAAAGCGTTCTTTGAGAGCCATCCCACACGAGACCTATCCGGTGCCAATTGCCATCGGTGATGACTGTTTGTGACGGCAGTTCAGCGGCGCCCCGGCCAGCAGCCTTTAGCTCCGTCATCAAGTTACCTTCTAACGAATCTGTGCAAATCCAATTCGCCCCACCAATTTGCGACAAAACGACTTGGCCTGGAGCACCGCCTTTAATCCAGACAAATACGCTGAACTTACCATACGCTGGATTCAACACGAAGGGAGTGCTGACATAATCGTCGATGCCGTCAAGCTGAAGTGCGCCATCTATCATACCGCCCTCAGGCTGCCAGGCCGGGTCTCCATATACAGTACCATCATTATCATTAGCGCTGTCAGATGCTATGTCGCCCTGTGCTTCGTCCAATGGCCAGTGAGCAACAAGAGTTATGTCTGTGATAGGCTCAAACAAATATTCAGCAAGCATTACCAGATCCTGGATATCTACTAAGCCGTCACCAAAAGGTGTCGGTCCAATGTCACATAAAGATTCGTCCGTGCCCCAATAATCAACCATGATGCACATGTCTGCGGCGTCCACAATTCCGTCGCCGTTAAAGTCAACGATGGGAATGAAAGCTTCTTTAGCTTTGCTTTTCAAATACGCTGCCTCCTCGGCGGAAAGACCACCATTGAAGGCTAATTCTGTCGGGTCAGAGTCGAAGAGTGTTGAGTAGAATACATGGGCGGTCAAAAAGGCTCCTTTGTACGAGGGATGTAAGCCGTCGCCTTGATAGAGCTGCCGGCCGAGTTCTGGTTTGTTCCTGCGCACACGTTGCCAAGCTACTCCCACAGGCGCAATGATCGCGTCAACCTGGCGAGCTGCTTCCGTGTAGGCCTCAATAAGGTTCTGCTGCATTGTTTCATAGTCTGGGTTGATCTGACGATTTTGCGGGTCGCCGTCACGCTGTCCCCATATCATGTACAGGACGACCTGTGCCCCAGATTCCTTGATTGCCTCGGACAGCTTAGCCACAGCATCGTAGAATTGTCCGCATCTGTCCGGCAGGGTTGGCCTGTTGTCATACTCCTGAAGCACAACGAAATCCCAATCGGAGCTCCTGATCTTTGACATGGTGTTCTCGCTGTACGTGTGCTGCTGGAGGGTCCAGCCATCCGGAGCAACATACTCGAACGTTGACTCAGAGTACGGAGATGCTTGGATTACGCTGTCAAGCGTGTTTCGTATTTGATTCGTTAAGCTATTGCCGATGAAGAGGACTCGTAGCGGTTCGCGCTCGACCGTCGGTTCACCGAAGGTAAAATCCGCCTTCGCAACCTCCACAGCCAGGCCCAATGCCAAAACCAATACGATTGAAATTTTCTTTTTCATCTTACTACCCTTTCAAAAATTGTTAATATTTTCGCGCCGCACACTGTGTGCAGCTTTGTTCATAGCACTTCTTTTGCTGAAGAACCAAGTCTTCGAATTCATTGGCCCTATTCTTATAAATGCCAAAATTCGAGCAAACGAACACTTTTTATTGATTTTTTTTGAAAAATTGGTACAATCTATGTAAATTCTTTCACCTGTGGAGCTTAGCAGAGATAGATGTGTAATTTCAGGCAAAAGACCCAGGAATTAGTTGTTCTGGCCAAGGGGGGTGATAAGTCTGCTTTAGAGCAACTGTACAGGGTTTACGCTGAGCGGGTACGATGGATGGTGCGCCTTCGTATGGGCAGGGAGCTTCGCCGCAAACTTGATTCGATGGATGTGGTCCAGGATGTACTTATTCATGCCCTGGGCGGAATAACAGATTTCACATACGAGAACGAAGGAGATTTCGTACGGTGGCTATCTAAAATAGCTGAAAACGAGCTTCGTGGTAATCTAAGGAGACTGCACGCCGAGAAGCGCGACGTTCGTAAAGAACTTCGACTTGACAACTATGGGCCGACTACCGGTGATGGGTTTCTCGGGACTCTTGGACCCATTAAGGCCACCACGCCAAGTGTGATCATGTCCAGAAAAGAGGATTTGGCTAAGCTTGAGAAAGCGATGGATGAATTGAAAGCTGAATACAGAGAAGCAATCATTCTGACTAAAATCGAGGGACTTTCCTACGAAAAGGTAGCAACCATATTAGATAAGAGTCCCGATGCGGTGAGAATGATTGC
>JAIVYN010000361.1:0-3129 GCA_048635425.1 Candidatus Aegiribacteria sp. | reverse complement strand
GCCAACGTTTTTCCAGGCCGGGCAGCCACTCTTTGCAGGAAATCTCGAAAAAATGAAACCGCCTTCAGGCCCCAAAAAAACAAACCCAATTCAAACCCTGTCCTGAGCGCAGTCGAATGGGCCAATTTCAAACGCGACGACGGTTTTTCTCCGCAAGGAGTCCCTGGGACTGCTTATTACACAAGAGATTGCCACCTCGCGGAGTTTACCCTGAGCGCAGCCGAAGGGGGCCTCGCAATGACATTTTTTGGAGATTTCCTGCAAAGATTGGCTGCCAGGCCTGGAAAAACGTTGGCACTTTGAACTTATTGGCGATAAAATCGTATAAAATTTACTTAAATTATTTGCTATTGTTGTCGATTTAATAGTTTTGGTGCCGTTTTGTATAACTTAGGAATTGGAGGTTAAAATGAAGATTAGTAGCTTAAAACACAACAAAACTCGCTCACGTTATATTGTGATTTCAACCATTTTAGTTCTGTTGTTTATCAGCCCCTTAGCGGTCTTTGCCCAGGACCAGGACAGCATTGCCACCCTGCGCCAGATGGGTAAAGCCTTTGCTTCTATTGCCGAGAAGACCTCACCGGCCGTAGTCAGCCTCAAATCTGAAAGAACCATCACACGGGAATACCCATCAATGCGGGATTGGCCTTTCGGCGAGCCGTTTTCCGACCCATTCGAGTTTTTCTTCCGCCGCCGCGCTCCTCAGCAGCGCTCACCACAGCGCCAACAACCGAGAAGATACCGCGAGCCGCGAACGGCCCAGGGCTCCGGCTTTATCATCTCTGCCGACGGCTATATCCTAACGAACAATCACATGGTAGCGGGAGCTGAAAAAGTTGAGATAGAGCTCACAGACGGCCGAAAGTTTACTGCCAAAATTATCGGAGCAGACTCGGATTCCGATGTCGCCGTCGTAAAAATAGATGCCAGTGACCTGCCTTATCTCGAATTGGCCGACTCTGATGCACTCGAAGTCGGCGAATGGGTCCTTGCTATCGGCAATCCGCTCGGCCTGAGCCACACCGTTACTGCAGGCATCGTAAGCGCAAAAGGTAGAAGTGGTTTCGATCTGGCTAATTTCGAAAACTTCATTCAGACCGATGCCGCCATAAATTTTGGCAATTCAGGCGGACCTCTGATAAATCTTGACGGAAAAGTGGTTGGTATTAACACTGCCATTGCCGGCTCTACCGGCAATATTGGAATCGGCTTTGCAATTCCCATAAATATGGCCAAACACGCCTATGAACAGCTTGTGAAAGGCGGAACGGTGGAGAGGGGTTGGCTCGGTGTCGGTATCATGGACCTGACTGATGAAACGGCCCCGTTTTTTGGCTTAAAGAAAAATGCCAAAGGAGCTCTTATTTCTGAGGTCACTGAAGATTCCGCTGCCGACAAGGCCGGGCTAAAACACAATGACGTTGTGCTTGAGCTTAACGGCGAGCCCGTAGAATCAAGAGACACGTTTAGGAACAAGATAGCAATGCTAAAACCCGGCAGTCGGATTAACTTAGTTGTCTGGCGGGATAGAAAAAGAAAACCTATTACCGTTAAACTTGGCAAGCGTCCACCGGCCGAAGAGCTTACTGGTGATTTATCGCCGGAGACCATCAATGAATTAGGTTTTACCGTAGAAGAGCTAACTGATGAGCTGGCACAGCGGTATAGCTATGAAGGTCAGAGCGGAGTCGTCGTCAGCAATGTTGAGAGCGGCTCACAGGCTGAAGAGAAAGGCATAGCACCAGGGGCGCTGATTAAAGAAGTCAATCAGCAGAAAGTCAGGAATATAAAAGAATTTAACGAGGCAATAAAAAAGGCCAGGAAAGAAGGTGGCGCTCTGCTGTTGGTAAAGTGGAGACGCTATACGCTTTATATACCTCTAAAACTGTCCGAAAAATAAAAAAATACACAAGCTCTTTCGCATTAACCCTTTAGCCCCGCCCCAAGCGGGGCTTTTTTATGTGTATCGGGATATAAATCAAGAGATTATCCTTGACGGGAAAGTGTATAATTTTGTATAAATAATATTAGCAGAGATGGTTTTCTGCGGCTTTTGGTTTTCTGAATAGAGGAGGAGTTATTGTGCAAGACACAGAGTTAGTTGTAACGGCGACTTTGTGCTTCGCAAGTGGAGGTTTTCACATTTCAAAAAAAAAATTCATATACCGCCTATGCGGGAACGAGTGTTTTTAGTGTGTGGCCAAAGCGTAAATAGTTATTTTAACTTTTTCTAAGGAGGACTATTATGTGTAAAAGAACGGTTTTTCTATTTTCTCTTATTCTTCTGCTGGGCCTGGCTGCTGTCAGCTCAGCAGACCTGGTGGTCTATTGGCCGATGGATGAGGGCATCGGAGGGATTACGCCGGATAAGTCCGGCAACGGTCTTGATGGGACTTTGGTTGGGGACCCCGGTTTTGCGGCTGGGGTGTTCGGACCGGCAATCCAACTCGACGGCAGCAACACTCAGTATGTGGACTGCGGGACTGATCCTGCTTTCGACATCACCGAGCAGCTCACGGTAGCAGCCTGGATTAAGATGGACCACGTAACGGATCGCCAGCCGATAGTCAACAAGGAAGGCGATGGAGTTCGTGGGGTCGGATACAGAGTGGAGGAAGGTGGCATTGTTCATGTTCAGCTCTACAAAACAGGGGGGGGCGTAAAAACCGACCTTAACTCGACGGTCAGCTTGGAGGCTGATAGGTGGTACCACTTGGCGTTTACCTATGAGTTCGTGGGGGATGGCTCCTCGATTACACGGTTATATATTGATGGCGAGGAGCACATCAGTACCGACGCCACAGTTGGGCCTTTAGCGACCAACACACAGATTCAAGAGATCGGTCGCTACGTGTGGAGTGGGAGTTACCAGAAATTCTTCAATGGATTGATCGATGATGTAATGATCTTCAACCACGTCTTGTCAGCGGGTGAGATTCAGGGAATAATGAACGGCGTCGGGGGTGGATTCCCACTTGCCTCCAGCTCTGACCCACGCGACGGTGCGCTCCATGAGGACACTTGGGTGACCCTCTCATGGCGGGCAGGAGATTTTGCGGTCTCGCACGATGTGTATCTGGGCGATAATTTCGACGATGTAAATGAGGGCACGGGTGAGATGTTCCG
>JAIVYN010000360.1:0-3142 GCA_048635425.1 Candidatus Aegiribacteria sp. | reverse complement strand
GTTACATTGCTGATATATCGTTTTATATAAACGCCGACAGCTACAATGATAATTAAATAGCCAACGACGATACACCAGTCAACGAGACCAAAATTACTTTCGATTCCAATAGCGCTCAAATCCATATTATCTCCTGACTACAAAAAACAAGGCTTCTGTAAAATTACAGGTTAGGCATACTTTGGAAAGAAAAAAACGTTTTTTTTGTTTTTTTCTTTTCAAACAGTAAGCTCTTGCACAATGAACAGTTACAAGATTATTTAAGAAAATCAAAAAAAAACAATTTTCTTAAATAATATATGCCTAACCTGTAATTTGGCAGAACTCATCAAAAAACAGAAATCAGATTGTTTGTTCTCTGTCCTCTGTCCTCTGTCCTCTGTCCTCTGTCCTCTGTCCTCTGTTTTCTGCAACGTTGACCGAACATCCTACTTTGTCTTTAAAAGCGCCTCAATGCAGAGTTGTCGGTATTTATTCTGTTCCCCTGAACCGACGTATCCGGCTGCACCCTCCTTCCAGGCCGAACGTGCAGCTTCAAGGCGTCCAAGGGCTTGAAGTGCCTTTCCCCGCCAGTATTGAGCCGGCGCCTCCGGAGGCCTGTTCGAGCGTCCGACACCTATATTTTCCGGATAGGTCAGAGCCACTTCAAAGTCCTGCAAAGCCCCTTCAAAGTCCTTATCTTCAAAGCGTTCCCGGCCTCGTTCCAAATGCGCTTTATTGAATAAGTTCCATGTGATTGTCTGGCCTTCCCAGTTGACAAAGTACGGTGTAGATTCGAGTAAATCAACGGCATCCCCGTATCTTTGTTCATCAAAATAAGCTTGAGCGAGCATAATAATTACATCAGCCCGTTTTAGTATCTCAAACGGCGTTGATTCAAGAACCGTTATCGCCTCGGGCCGCTTATTTGCCGCAAAGAGAACATCCGCCAGGTCTCGATATAAGGCCTGGTCTTTCGGCCGAGCAGTTATGGCTTTGCGATAAAATCTTTCAGCCTTCGACAGGTCCTTCTCCACTGCCCAGGCATAAAGGCCGAGATTACGAAATGCGACACTCAAGGATGGATCCAGATTAGCCGCCCTTTGCCAGTGCCGGACTGCTTCAGACAGCCGGCCAAGGTGACAGTAAAGATTGCCAAGGTGCAGATGTGCATAAGCATCATCAGGATTTTCCTCGATGGCGTACTTAAATACTTCAACCGCTTCAGGGCGGGATGGAAAGATATAATCCCTGTAAATCCCGGCAGCCTGGTTGAGATATGCCCTGGCCTTAGTCCGGTCTTTCTGCAGCGATGCAAAATAGGCCAGGTAATAAATTGGCAACGGGCTGCGTTCGTTTTCCGGCACTGCCTCGACACATGCCGTTGAAAGCAGCCTTGCTGCTTCGTTAGCCAGTCCTAACTCTCCAAAGACAAGACTGGTCTCCAACAACTGAAAATCATCCTCTCCTACGAAAGCTCTCGCTTTCCGCACAAAGCGTTCCATCTGACCTTTGTTTTGCAGCGCTATCAGCGCCCTTGGAACCAAATCCGTCGGATTCCGGGCGATTCTTTCTTTTGCATTCCTGTATGCCAATTTTGTATTTCCCAATGCATACAAAGCCAAAAGCAAATGGTTCTTTGCTTTAGTATCATTAGGATTCAACTGAACCGCTTTCTCAAAGGCCTCAACGGCCTGTAAATAATCTCCCAACTGCATATAAGCACGTCCAGCCAGGTCATAGCCGAGAGAGACGGTGCCGAGACATCTTACTGCCTTATAAGCGCACCTAATGGCCTTATTCTTGTCTGCCAATCTTAAATGACTCACACCCAGGTAGAACCACGACAATCCGTCGGTGGCATCTCTACTCAAAGCCGTTGTTAGTCGCTGAACCGCCTTCTCATAAAGTCCCGCTTCGATATCAAGCACAGCCAGGGCACGAAGTGCAGGCGAATATTGTGCATCTTCCGCCAGGGCATTTTCATAATACTCGCGGGCCTTTTTGCGGTTTGTTGCCAGGTCATACTTTCGACCTTTCAGATATTTTTCCTCCAGAGTAAGCTGCTCATCAGGTTTTATCATTAACTTTGAAGGCTCAGTTGGCGAAATCTTGGGAATCGGCAAAGGAGTAGCGAAGGAAGCAAGAACCTGTCCTTTCCTGGTCTTGATTGTTACATCGACAGGCGATTGCGGAGTTGAGTAAAGCGTCAGCATCCGGGGCTTTTCAGGAGTAAGGTTTATGGTCTTTTTAAGAAGTGTTTTACGCCCCTGGGAAAGAACACAAGTGGCCCCTGAAAAATTATCTGTTGTGAGGATACGCAATTTAAGCTCATCATCTTTACGGGTAGTTTGAATAGCTATGTCCTTTGTTGCGTATTCGAAGCCGTCGCCGAGCCCATGCACAGGGTACCACCATTCTCGCCACGAGACTTCCTGCCTCGGCAGCAACATGCCGTAATCAGACTGGGTCGGCAGCGGCCCGCTTTGGACCTCTATATACGGACCGTCATCATCAGTCAGGTTCTCCTGGCTTACCAGGCCAAAGTCCCAATTCCCCCATGTCCAGGCTTTTTTCCCGCTTAGTTCATGGTGGTTGGCCACCTGCACAATTCCACGGTCCATATCAACATCGTAAGCTCCGAAGAAGTCAAACGCACAGTCCAACGAAAAAATCGATGCCGAGGTTTCATAGTTTTTCAGCCAGGATATATCCTTACCTTTGTGAATGGGCCAGGAAAAGAACCTGACTCCGTGATGGTCTGTTCCAAGAGTCATTGGGTAGATAAAACGCGTTCCGGGTTGATTGGGGAAAGCTGTGCAGTTCCAGAAATAGTACGGGCTTATCGCATCCGTTGGATTGAAAATGCGAATCTGCTCATCCAAATAGGCCTTTCCCCGATGCAAAGTTACACGCACCGTCCATTTGGTTCGTAAGCTTTTTTCCAAATTGTTGATTTCAAGATAAGCCGAGCCATCTGCGTTCCGGCCGATAAGCGCATCAACAGGCGATAAAATAGTGACTGTATGTACCTGAGGTCCGGCGTTCCATTCGACACCCCCACTGATAAAAGCCCCACGCATTGCTATCATGCCTGGTTTTATCACGTTATTGAGATGAAACATCTCCTTCCCCTCGGTTTTGTCGAAAACTGAATGCAGAC
>JAIVYN010000359.1:0-3150 GCA_048635425.1 Candidatus Aegiribacteria sp. | reverse complement strand
CGGCTCGAACTTATCGGACGAATAAATGGCGTTTCCTGGTACAACGATTCGATAGCCACTACACCGCAGAGCGCCATTGCCGCGCTGGATGCCTTTGACCAGCCGAAGATTATTATTGCCGGCGGATATGACAAGAATTTACCCTTCGATGAGCTCGGCCAAAAAATAGCCGAAAACGCTAAAGCAGCTATTCTCATAGGCCAAACCGCCCCCAAAATCGCATCAGCAATACATAACGCTAAGATGTCATTGCGAGGAGCGGAGCGACGAAGCAATCTCAATCAAAGAGATACAAGACACGAGATACAAGAAACGAGAGTTGAAATCGTTGATTCTCTCACCAAGGCCGTCCAATTAGCCGCTCGTCTTGCAGTCAGCGGCGATGTTGTCTTGTTAAGCCCCGCCTGTGCGAGCTACGATATGTTCGATAATTTCCAGCACCGCGGCCAGGAATTTATCAGACACGTGCGAGCACTTGATAGTTAGAATAACAGCAAAAAAAGGCCGGACTAAACCAACCCGGCCTATCCTCACGGATGGTATTTAAAGATTATCTTTTATACAGAAATCTAAGTCACCCTGAATGTTCTCATTCGAAAAAGAAAGACCCCCGGATATCAGGCCGAGGGTCCTTTTATGTGCTTTCCGTTCTCCGAAGTTTACTGCTCTGGAGAAGGCTTAATTTGCGCGGATCTGGGCGCGCCGGCCTGGTAGATATCGGCCGGGCCGGTCTCGGGGTACTTGAACTCAACGTTAAGCTGGATATCACCGTCAGCCCCTTTTTTAACGTCTGTGGATGCGATAGGAAGCTTCTTGTCGATATCAATGTACATTGTGAATATCTCTGTATGTGTCGGGCCGGCTTTTCCTTTTACACGGCGTGCCGTCCATATCTCGACCTCTTGGCCCTGGTAAGTTCCGAGCTCTCTGGTAACCTTATAATCGCCTTTAGCCTCGATGGAATTAAACAATTTGGTGAGTCCTTCAAAGATGTTGCTTACGCCGCCGGCGAATTCTCTTCCCTCATCAATGGGAGATTCGTAGATGTCCTCGCTGCCTGGATTCCAGACAAGCTCCTTGCCGGCGTTGAAATCCCGATAAAGGATTCTGCCCTTACTTTGGCACACGATTTGGACCTTCGAGGCTAACGAATACCAAACCGACATACTCTCCTCCTCGGCCTTGACAACCATTTGCACCCAGTCGATATTCTCCATAGCTTGTCTGACCTGGGCCATTGTAATCGACGTTCCAGAACCGGTCAGGACGTACATTCCCAGCCCTATCACGGCGATGATTACCGCTGCTGTTGCAAGTTTTGTAATTTTACTTTTCATGATTATTCTCCATATATTCGGCTCAGTTAGAGCCGGTTTCTGTTTTTCGTAAGCATCTACTGCCTGCAAGAAGCTGCCAAGAGCCTTATCGTATGCCTCGGTACCGGCTTTATAGCGGCTCTTCTTAATTAATCTTTCGATTTTCTCTGCAGGTTTCATTCTTGAACCTCACTGTTTAAAATCAACTTCAATCCATCTAATCCAGCTCGATACCGACTATGGGCCGTTTTAATTGACACTTTCTGCAGCTGAGCTATTGTCTTGAATTTCATCTGTCCATGAAGACGAAGGACAATCGCCTCTCTCTGCTCATATGGAATCTGACTCATAGCAAAACCTAATTTTTGCATTTCTTCACTCTTTATAACCAACTGAACAGGCCCATCATCATTCGGTATCACTTGTTTCGCGTCATTAATCGCAGCGGTTTGCCGCTGCCTCTTCCGCGCATAGTCTCGTGACCTGTTAGCAACACAAGTTTTCAAATAACCCGCCAGGCTGCTTCTTAGCTCAAACTTATCCACGACTTGCAGGAGCGAGATAAAAACATCGTGTACAACATCTTCAGCAGCCGCTTTGTCATCTAAAAGGTTAGCAGCCAATGTTCGTAAATCACTCTCGTACTTTTCATAGATGCGTCGGAAAGCAGCTCGGCTGCCATGCTTGCATTTCCATATGAGCAGTTTGTCTTCAACCATATGTGCTTCGTTTATCTGATATCAGAACAATCGATTGTCTATTAGTAGGACAACCCGGAAGCATGTTTTTTACCCGAAAATTTACTTTTTTACAAAAATTAAACAAAACGAGTCGAAAAACATGTTCTTCACTCAAAAAACCTGCAAAAAGGCTATTGTATAAAACGCGGGAGTTAAAATATGATGGATGCAAGAGTCAATGCAACGAACTGACGGTCGTAATACGTGAGATCAAACAGTATAAAAAAAGCCGGGCTAATTCATCCTGAGCACTGTCGAAGAAATCAGCCCGGCCTATTTTCGAACGTTGCGAATCGTCCAATGATTTAGCACTAAAATCCACAGATTGCCCAGCGACCGGGCTGTCCGGCTAAATGCTGGACTAAAGGACCCTGTCGTTTCAACAGACTTATTTTGCCTTCCATTTCGATTTCAACTTCATAGGGCACACGAAGGCGGTTTGTCTCCGAATAAAGGATTGGCTTTCCCATGGAAACAATTCGAATGATATTAACTTCACCAAACATTTTCTTTATTTCGTCAGTGGGTACGCCAGGAAACAATTTACTTGCTTTGTCATAATTCCTGGCAATCAAGGCCTCAAAAAACCGGCGAACTACTTCAACGGCGATTTCTTCGTCGCTAAGATTACCTTGAGCCAGTCCTATAGTCATTAGATCGATATGTTCAGCATCATTGGATACGTCCGTAAACATGAAGATTTTGGCATCGATCGGTTGATTGTAATCGTAATACTCCAGCCTTTTCATGTATTCATACTCACCATTTCTTAGCTTATAGAGTTCTATTGCATTAACAAGCTTTGTGGCCCGATCAATGTATAGAACCATACGCTGGAAAGAGGAATCATCTTCTTTTGTAGATGTCGCTGTTACAATAATTGGCTCGGCTTTGTCGGCGGGTTCGTTTATCTCAAGCTCCACTTTGCCTTGCTCCTGTTTTTCTTGTAAACGTGTGACAGCCAGCTTCGAGTCGAGATTCTCGATCATCTTAAGCATCTGAGCCGCCGGAGCTTCGTCTTCTTCCGTAGTTAAGATATTTGTCTCTCTAAGCCACTCCTGCTTCTTGTTGCCCTTCCATATTACCTCCCTTGG
>JAIVYN010000358.1:0-3110 GCA_048635425.1 Candidatus Aegiribacteria sp. | reverse complement strand
GCGAGGACAAGGCTGGCAAGGAAGCAAAACGCAGGCCTACTGGTTGGTAGTCCGAGTTTTGCTGACACCGCCAGCCGAAGCCGCAGCCAGCCAAAAATGGAAGATAATTTATTTACAAGTCCTAAGGCCTGTAAATGCAATCCTGTGCTTTTCCGCCTGATTTTATTTATGATTACCCCTGCGTTTTTTCGTTTCCACAATGCTCGCAGAACGGCAACAGAGAATGGCGAATGTCACCGCATTTATCGCATTTTTCGTAAAGCTCCGTTCCGCAGGAAGGGCACGTATAAAGTTCCTGCTTACAGACCTGCCCCCCCTGCCCTGCTAAAACCAAACCCCTGCGTTTGTGCCCAATCGCATAACGCAATGGGCCAATACGAATAGGTTTGCCACAAATCGGGCAAATCCCCTTGTCGTAAGCTTCCTGGTGGTGCTTGAGTATCCAGTCCTTCTTCGGAGCGGCAATCCTCTTTAGCAGATAAAGCAACAACCTGAGAACAACGGCAATGATTACTAATAATGCTATGTATTTGAAGTACCTGCGTGGAAAATACTCGTACACTACCAGCGATATCCTGATAAATACTGCAATAAACGTCGCATAGATTATCGGCCCGAACATTCCCGAGCGCTTTTTTATAAAAAACCACGCCGAAATCAAAAAAATCGGCACTATAACAGCCAGCTTCAAGGCCGCAACCTTCAATCGGTGCTTACTCATTATCTTGTTATATTCATTCCGGGCGGAAGTGCGCTGTTCGTTTATTTGTCCGGAGACAGAAGCCAATTCTCTCTCTAATTGATGCTGCTGGCTGGTGAGCCCGGCAATTTCCGTATTCAGAGCCAGGTACTGTTTTTGGTTCTCCAGAAACAGGGCTTGGCTTTCAACAAGCCTCTGCTGCTGTTCGTCAGAAAGAGTGAGATTCCCTTCAATATTTTGCTTTTGAATAGAAAGCAGCTGATTTATCGTATTTTGAAGGCTGTTGGTGCTATCTTTCAGTATGGCCTGCTGCTCTCGCTTATTTCGAATATTGTTCTTGATAACGTCGAGACTTTCTTTGAGCGATCTCTGTCTCCTGACAAGCTCAGCATCGACATAGTCTGCCTGCACTTTGGAAAAGTCCGGCCCGCGCAAAGAGCCTATATCTTTGGTCAAAAAACCAAGCAACCAAAACAACAATACGCCAAGAATCAGGCTCAAAAAGATAATGCCGAGATGTTGGACCCAGGGACCCTTAAGTTTCTTATTCTCGGACATAATTTTACTCCTAATCGGACTTTGCCATTTGTGCCTGTTTTTCTATCTCGCTTAAATATGCTAACGTGCGCTCAAGCTTGTCGCTTAAGTGTTTTAATTTCAGCATAGTTTTGATTCGCGTTAATAGTTCGAGCTTGTTCACCGGTTTACTTAGAAAATCATCGGTGCCCGAATCAATGGCCCGTTCAATATCGCCGAATTCATTAAGTGCGGTTACCATTATGACAGGAATATCAGTGGTTTTGGGGTCGTTTTTTATTCTTTTACAAACCTCAAAGCCGCTCATTTTCGGCATCATTACATCCAGCAAAATCAAATCAGGGGGGTCTTTGGCTATAATCTCCAAGGCCTCGAGCCCATCGCGTGCCGGGACCGCCTGACAATCCACATCCTCAAGATACGCCTGCAAGAGCTCCAGATTCTGCTGATTATCATCAACTACGAGTACCTTAGGGGTCTTTTCCCGCTCATTCTCAGTTTTTGTCCGCTTCATAAAAAAATGCTCCTTTTCGCCTATTCATCATTTTTCGAGAGCTTTTAAGATAGCTGTGCAAAAAGCCGGTAAATCGTCCGGCTTGCGTGACGTAATCAAATTTCCATCCACAACGCAATCGGCATCTATATACTCGGCGCCGGCGTTTATAATATCATCTTTAATTGCCATAAAACAGGTTGCCTTTTTGCCCTTGTAAACCGACGTGCTGCACAACAGCCATCCGCCATGACAGATAGCTGCTATAACCTTGCCGGCATTTACCATATCATTTGCGAACTTTATAACATCAGCGTTTCTTCGCATAAAATCCGGAGCGAACCCGCCCGGCACCACCATACAATCATAATCGCCGGCGTCAGCTTCTGCCGCTGCAATCTCCGAGATGCAGGGATAGCCTTCCTTTGAATGATATTCCTTTTTTGCCTCGGCAGCAACGAAATTAACCTCCAGGCCGGCTTCTTTGAGGCGATAGTAAGGGAACCAGACCTCAAGGACCTGATACATCTCGTCAACCATAATAGCTACCTTTTTAGCTGCCATCTTTACTGCTCCTTTATATTAGTGCTGAGATTTTCCTCAAAGTGTAAGCTCACGGAAATTGCGAATTCGATGAAAGGTTATATAGTTTGCATCATGGGCCGTATGGGCACCACCCAGGCCATCATCGTAAGCAGTTCGGGAAACGGCAATGATATCCTGGCCTTCAAAGAGCAAGTCTATATATTGAAAAGCATGCTTTTCGCTGTCATGATGGCGGAGAATAATAGATTCGACCTTCCAGTTTCTCAAATCCCCTGAAGATACCAGCGTCAGGATGTTACGGTAGGCTGTGGGATTTCTTTGTTTATTGACGAGCGACCAATAACGTCTGGTCAACCTGTCGTAACGAATAGCAAATTTGTTCGAGCCGCCGAAGAAATGGATGAAATCCTTATCAGGGTCAAAGGAGACAATCTTACCATCTTCAGAAATGCGGACAATAGCGGCTATTTCCTCATCTTTAGATTCTACCCGCAAAATATTTACGAGCTTGTTTTGCGGTGTGATGACAATATTGCCCTCCAGCCAGGCTTTTCCGGGCCATTGCTGGTCAAAGCTAAGACGGTTGCTCATCGTCCAACTGTCCGCTCTTAATAAATCTGCATCGATTGGAGCCGACATAACAAAAGACCGGAGGTTGCTTGCCCACCCTTTGGGGGGATACCTGTCCTCCATCGCCCGCCAGATTCGTCCCTTGTGTACCACAACCGGGACCGGGGCGCAATGATACTCGCCTTGTGAAATCAACAGTCCTGTGTTCCGGTCTCTTGGTATGGTCCATGTCAGACCCCCGTCCGTGGACCATACCAAGAGACC
>JAIVYN010000357.1:0-3166 GCA_048635425.1 Candidatus Aegiribacteria sp. | reverse complement strand
ATCAAAACATTCGCGATATCTTCTTGTTTACCATTGCTGAGGTTGTTTATTTCGGTATTACTCACTTGAAGCATACTCCTTACAATCTACAGTTTATGACTTCTGCAAAATCGAGGTTAGGCATAACTCTTTCTACAGTTTGTGTTCTGCAATTAACTCACCTGGTTTGTCTGTTAGGAACCAATTGAGTAATTTGCTGCGGGCTTCGGCTAATTCCTTCCACGGCGAATTGGGGTACTCTATAATTAGTTGTCTATACGTCTTTATTGCGTTGGGCGGGTCATCATTCCGCAGGCAGTTTCCTATCTGAAATAAGATCCAGGCCCTGTCCCGGGCTGAGCCGACGTCATCCGGACTTTTGCGTTTAAGGGCTTCCTGGTAAAATACTGCGGCTTCCTTTAGATTTCCGCTGAGAACCAAGGTCTCTCCCAGCTCAAAAGAGTTGCGCAGATTGTCAAGATGCTGTGAAAGGTCCTTGAGTATCTGTAAGGTGTGGTCACTTATCGGCTCGTATGGCAGTTTGGTTTCGACTTCCTCTGTCTTTTGCTCCTTCGGTACTGCTGTACCAGGTAAAGTCCCATTAGGTTCGGCTGTTTGTATAACCTGGGGGACAAGGACCGTCTCAGAAGCCTGCTTATCCGGCTTAAGTTCAATAGAGCGGATTTGTTCGATCATTCGCTTAAGCTCATCCTTTGTTCTTTCATCCTTTTGGCCTTTAGCAATACTAAGCTCAGCCCGCCATAATTGTCGTCTGAGGTCACTATTTGGGTCTGGCAGGATGGTAAGACTGCTCTGCGGCGATTTTTGACCAACCGCAGCGGCGGAGTTTGGTAAATGGTAAATGGTAAATGGTAAATGGTTTACCAATAACCAACAACCAATAACCAATACCCAATAACTAATAGAATTTTTACTTTTCATTATATCATTACCTTTGACCTAAAAGAGCTAATGCTGCATCGTCATACTTTTTCTGTCGGTTATAAGCGGCTGCCAGCACCTTTAAGGCTTTTTGCTTTATCCGGGCTGATGCCGCTGAATCCAAAAGCTGCAAACAAACAGAGACTGTTTGAGAGTTTTGACCGAGTTTCAAAGCAACCTGCGCTAATTCGAGAGCTACTTCGTGCGCCAAAGGTCCGGGGGCGGCGCTAATAAGAATTTCTGTTAACATTTCGTGGGCAAATTTTAAATCCCCCCTTGCGATGTAGCAGTTAGCTAACTCAAAAGACACTCTTGTTTTCAACTGAGAGTCAGGCAAATATTCAGCGATGTCACCAAGTACGGTGATAGCTTTATCGGGCAAGTCCATAAAACGAAATACTTTGCTCTTTAGCAGTAATAACACGATAGATTCTTTCTTTGAGAATTGCCAGGAATGTATGCTCTCCAACAATGTAAGAGCCTCGACAAAATGCTCCAGTTGTATTTGGGTTTCGACTAAAGCTGAGACAGTCTCCACATATCTTTCTCTGGTAAGGTGCCCTGCCGGTCCGCTCAGCGCAAATTCAAAAGCAACACAGGCTTGCTCAGGCTTTTTTAACGCCAGATTGGTTTTGCCCAGGAGAAAGTATCCTAAGTAGAAGTCCGTGTCTGTGCGGTCTTTAGTGAGTTTGAAGTATTGAGTCAGCCATCTGGCGGCAGTTTCAAAGTCCTGGACCTCGTAGGAACATCTGCCTGCTCCGAGAGCAGATGCAATCTGCAACTCCGAGGACAAGCTAAGATTGTACACTTTGCGATAGAGCCGTTCAGCTTCGTTCCAAAGCCCTGCTTTCTTTGTGGCATCAGCAAGATTCAAACATGCCTGGCCGTAAAATTCGGTATCAGGATACTGCTCAACAAGCTGTGTCAAATCCTCTCGGGCACCGGAATAGTCAAGCAGATTAGCTTTGAGTTTGCTCGAGTTTAACAGTGCATACGGCGCCAAAGAAGTTTGTGAAAAGTGATTGGCCACTAACTTGTACTCCGCAATAGCGTTGGTAAGCTGGCCATTTTGAGCGTGCAAAAGTCCCAGAGCGAAATGAACATTTGGAATACGTTGGTCGTTATGGAAAGTAAGTAAAAATTTTCTCCAAAGTGAAATAGTATCCTGTATAAGCAAAGATACGTGTTCTGTTAATGAAGAATAGTCAGCCGGGTTGGAAATTTTTACGAGCCCGTTTTCATCGAGACGTGCCAATAAGCCCACGTGCCCGGCTGCCGTTTCGACGGCCTGCTGGGCGGTTACCGTCGGCATATACAAACTCACGGGCCTTTTGCGTATAGCATCCCTTGCCGGCTCTTCGGCTGGTCTCTTGTGGTGGACCCAGGAAATATCAAGGCCGGCATTTGCAGTAAATCTTGCCAGCAGCTCTTCAACCGATGCCCCATGAGCAACGACAGACCAACGAGGTGGAACACCCTGATGTTCGAGCTTCTGAATCTGTGGGCTGAGCAATCCTTCTGTTAATTGCTTTGAGCCGGAATTCAAAAGGACTCGCAACTGCGTCTGGTCCAAGTTAGTGAAAGGGTCAGTCTCAACAAAGCTGCTCCACAACCGGTTAGGGAGGTCCGTATCGGCATCGCAAAGCGAAAGGATATTTCTGGTCATCGACTCAGCGACCAGGAAATGACAATCACGCTGCAACGACAAAGCCCAATCCTTGTCAAAATCCACTGCTTCGACCATAGCAATGGTCTGATAAGCCCTGGTCCTCGCCTTGAGATACTGCTTCTTCTGCACTTCGGCAAAACTCAGGTTATAATTTGCACCCACCCTTACGACAGGTGATTGACTTTGTGAAAGTGTTCTGAATAAACTGTTGGCCTGGTCGTGGTTTCCAGCCGCCCTCAAACACAAAGCCATCTTTAGCTGAAGGAAATCATTCAGCAATTCCACTTTAGCATCTGCCGGAAGACTCTGACGAAGTTGATTATAAGCAGCATAAGCCTTGTCGTAATCCTTTTGCAGATAGAAATTGCGAGCAACTTCCAAAGACAGAGGTTGTGTTGGTGGAAACAAAGGCTCCGGCTTTTGGATTTGCTCCTGTACTACCTGTGCGGAATCTTCAGCCGGCGATTCAGAAGGACGTGCTTGTTGAGCGGTGGGTGTTGGAATTTTGTTAAGGGGCTGTAGTAAAGGTTCCAACAGCGCGTACAGCAATATTGCACCAATTACAATAATGGCAGC
>JAIVYN010000356.1:0-3240 GCA_048635425.1 Candidatus Aegiribacteria sp. | reverse complement strand
AAAATTAAGCAAAATTCAGCAACCGAACGGCAACGTCCACTTTACCGCCGAGGGTTCCAACTACTTGGCTGAACAGGTGGCTGAGAACATTCTCAAAGCACTTAAGGCATCACGTAAAAAATAGGCGTGATAAGCAGTATGATATAAGCAATACGAGCGGCTCTCAGGCAGGGGGCTTTTTCAGCTCTTCGATTTTCGGCAGGTCTTTGAGTGTGTTCAGGCCGAAGACTTCCAGAAATTTCTTTGTTGTGCCGTAGAGCATCGGCCTGCCTAAAACTTCAGCCCGGCCTACTATCTTAACCAAACCTTTATAACAAAGAGTTCGAATTACCTCGCCGGTGGCGACGCCCCTGACGACCTCGATATCAGCCCGCATAACCGGCTGCTTGTATGCAATTATGGCAAGGGTCTCCACCGCGGCGGGGCTTAGTTTGCTGTCGCTGCGGGCCCGAAGTAATTTTTTCAGCCAATAGTTATAAGGACTCAAAGTAAGCATTTGATAACCGCCGGCAATCTGCTCAATCCTAAAGGCGTTATTGCTGGTCCGGTATTTGCCGTTCAGGTTTTCGATACATTGACGGACTTGCTTTACGGATGTTTCAACAATATTGGCCAGCCGGGCTTCCGAGAGCGGCTCATCGCTGGCGAATAAAACCGCCTCCACGACCGACTCGACTGTCGTCTCAATCTCCTGGTCCTGCTGCGGGAAATCAGTCTGTTCTTTATCCAACGTTCGATATTCTGACTTCTGTCTTCCGACTTCTGTCTTCTTTCTTGCGACCTCTGTCTTCTGTTCTTCCGTCATAGGTTTTTCCACTTAAATGGGTCTGCATCCTTTCTGCTTATTCTTATTGTCACAGAATTTAGCTGTTTTTGCAACTGTTTGGCGAATTTTTTCAATATGAACCGTTCCGAGACAGTATGGCTCAGGCAGATGCAGGTCAGCCCTGCTTCCTGAGCGGCTAATGCCCGATGGTGGCTCAATTCGCCGGTGAGGTACAAGTCGGCCTTTGCAGCGATAACCAAATTGATGATCTTGCCGCATGAGCCGGCGCAAACCGCCGCTGTTTTCACCAGCCGTTTTTCTTTTCCGATTATACCTGCAGCTTTTGCACCGGTAAATTTCTTTATTCTGTCGATAATCTCTTCAATTCGTAAGGGCTGGGCTAATTTGCCGATTCTGCCAAGGCCGAATTTCCTTTGGCTGTTGTAGAGTTTGATAATATCAAAGGCCGGCGTCTCGTAAGGATGAGCCTTTTTCATTGCCGCTATTACTTTATCGAGCTTTTCAGCGGGCACAATCGTCTCAAATCTTATCTCCGGGACCTTTTCAAGTTTCCCTTTTTTCCCGATAGCCGGCTTTGCATTTTCCAAAGGCAAAAATGTTCCCGTTCCCTCGGCACCGAAGCCACAGTTGCTGTAATTACCTATTGCCCCTGCGCCGGCGGCGAAAACCGCATTTGAAACTTCAGCTACCGATTCGACAGGAACGAAGACAACGAGCTTGTAATTGTCGCCAGCCGGATTAGCAACGTAATCGCCAATCGGCTTTCCATCTTCAATGCCGATAATCTCAGCAAGGCCGTCGTTGACTCCGCCTGTGGCGGCATCCAGTGCGGTATGTATCGAAAAAACCGCAATGCCGCTGCGGATCAATTCGTGTACGGTGCCGCTCGGCCCGTCTGAGGTAATTTTTTTCAAGCCGTCCCAGATTACCGGATGATAACTTACAATCAGGTCGGTCTTTAGTTTTTTGGCCTCGGCGACAACATCATTTGTTACGTCGATGGTCAGCAGAATGTTTTTTACGTTTTTCTGCACATCGCCGATAAGCAGTCCGACATTGTCCCAGTCCTGTGCTAAGTTAAGTGGGACTATTTTTTCAATTTGCTCTGAAATATCTTTTATTTTCATTTTCTTTGTTAACACCTATTACTTGTACATTTATGTGATTACTTTGTCGCTCACCGACATTCGCTCCTCGCAATGTTATGAGGTTGCGCTCGCTGTCATTGCGAGCAAAGCGAAGCAATCTCTTTTCAAATTTCGATATTCGTTATTCCTTGTTCGACATTCTACATTCATTTTTGATAAACTCACCGAACTTCTTTTGTAGTTTTTTTGTCATCGTACCGACCTTGCCGTCGCTTACCGTGTGCTTTTCCACTGCGGTTACCGGCATAATTTGCATAATTACATTTGTCAGGAAAATCTCATCGGCGGCCAGCACGTCGTCTATAGAGAGGTCTTTTTCAACTAATTTGATAGAGTTTGTTAAGGCGATTTGGCAGACGGTCTTTCTCGCTATGCCCGCAAGGACAGGCGTTTCAATCGGCGGCGTATGAACGACGGAATCTTTGACCAGAAACACATTGCTTATGCAGCCTTCGGCTAAGCGATTATTCGTCGTGAACCATAACGCCTCGGCGGCCCTTTGTTGATGTGCACGATTTAGCGCAATCATACGCGAGAAATAGCTTGTCGTTTTGTGTCCGCACGTTGGCTCGCCGGCGTTCTGCCTGAATGGGCAAAGCACTACCAGAACACCTTTTTTATAATATTCAGCCGGGTAGGGCTGAAGCTTTGCGGCGGTGATAAGAAGTGTCTCTTTGCGCTGCTCATCCGATTGGGACATTGGCCCGTTGGTAAGTGTCAATCGCAAACGGGCATCGGTTAATTTGTTCGCTTGCAGTACCTTATAAATAGCGTCAGTGAGATATTTTCTGTCGTATGTATGACTTATCGATAGGGCACGAGAGCTAAAAAACAATCTGTCCAGATGGTCCTTAAGCGCGAAGACCGTGCCGTTGTAGCTTCGCATCGTCTCGAAAAGCCCTGCTCCATACAAAAAACCGCTATCGGTAACGGATATGTGGGCCTCGTCGATATCAATTAGTTTGTCATTTAGAAAAACCTTTTCCGGCATCTTATTTTCGTATTGCGTATTGCGTATGTCGTATTGCGTTAAAGCTTTTTAATCAGATTTGAAATCATTCGGCAAATGTGGTCCAATTTTTCGAGCAATCTATTTTCCTTATCTTTTTGTATATACTGTATGGTGTGCATTGTACGCAATACGCATCACGCACGACGCATCACGCTTTCTATTCCTGCCAGCAGTGCCCTTGCCTTTGTGATTGTCTCAGCCCACTCAGCTTGGGGTTCTGAATCTGCGACTATTCCGCCGCCGGTCTGGGCAAAGGCCTTTCGCTTTTTGATAATAATCGTTCTTATGGCAAT
>JAIVYN010000355.1:0-3243 GCA_048635425.1 Candidatus Aegiribacteria sp. | reverse complement strand
TGGCAAGGAAGCAAAATGCAGGCCTACTGGTTGGTAGTCCGAGTTTTGCTGACACCGCCAGCCGAAGCCGCAGCCAGCCAAAAATGGAAGATAATTTATTTACAAGTCCTTAGGGCGTCGCTGCTCAGAGTCCCATTGCCCCGGTTATTGGGCACCTTTATAGCGATACGCCCAGCCGGAGGCCATATAATCTATATCCAATGTCTGACCCTCGGGGGGATATTCAATGCCGTAAGTTGTAACTCCTTCACGAATCAGCTTGTCCACGCGCTCTATAGTGAAGCGATCGCGCCATTTGCGCACTTCCGAATGGCCGTCACAGAACCCTAAAACACTGCTGTCGCCATGATTGACCGCCATCGGTCCCCACCAGCCCCATCGGTTCGTTCCTGTATACTCGGGGGCCCCTAATACAAAATGATGGCTCGAATTCCAATTTCGCGTCTCCGCACTCTCGACGAACACATAACGGGTCGATGGCGAAGTAATCTCCCCGAACGTCTTGATCTGCAAGTTGTATCCCGAACTGCTCGGGTTCGGGGCTCCATATAAACACATAGGAAGCCCGTAAGAAACAAATACTCTGGTTCCGTCATACATGCTCTTGCGGATGTTGTCGGCGGGACAATGATAGGTATCCGGCTCTTTGACATACGGGTATAGCAGACCCCTTTCGATCCCTCGTATCTCGTCCTCATCCGTCACGGGTGGATTCGTTTGGGTATTGCTAAGCAGGTTACCAATTGAGTTGCGAGGTACCCCGATCCAACCGACGTATGTCCCGTTCTGCTCTACACCATTGTTTTCGGAGCTCATAATACGGCCGTCATTATCTTGCATGTACAAGTACCAACCCAGGGCAAGGTTCTTGGTATTGCTCAGGCAAACGGTCGCCGCAGCCTTCTTTTTGACCGAGTTCAACGCAGGCAAAATGATGGCCATAAGCAATGCGATAATCGCGATAACCACCAGAAGCTCTATCAGTGTAAACCCCGTTAGTCCTAAGGACTCCGCCGCAAGGCGTCCCTTACGGGACTTTCGGAGAAAACTCCGGTGTCGTTTCCGGACGTCTGTTTGGCTTCCCGCGAGGCGGGGTCCCTCCCCGTGTCTTTCGGGCAATGTTCTTCTTTCCCGACCAGAAATCTCAATTTCTAACGGGGTAAATCCTTTTTGTTGGATTCCCGCGAAGCGGGGTCCCTCGGACATAATTGTATTTTTTTCTCCACCCACTTTCTTTGTCTCAGTAGTACCCGGCTTTAAGCAAATTGAGGTGTTACATCGGATATTATGGTACAAACCGTTCTTGAATGCAACTAAAAAGTGCTTGAACAGTGCTTATTTAATTCAGATAATCCAGAGATTTTGCTTGACGGGAAGATGAGCAATTTGGTATAAATGAAAGTGAGTAAGTGTATGGATTTTGTCTCCCGGTTGGCTAAATTCTTGTATTTTTTTTAGTTCAGTGGGCAGGTTAATGTGCAAAATACAAATTTGTAACCGAGTTTTTGTAGTTGGCTGTTAAGATTTTTACATTTCAAATTAAAAGATAATATCGTGCTTTGGAAGAAAGGAGGTGGTTACATATCGTAAAAACCTATCCTGGGCGGATATAGACAATTTATGATTTGCAATTTTTGATTTTCGATGTTTATCAGAAACTTCGAGTACTTTGGTGTGTGGCCGGAGCGAAATTTCCTATCAGTTTTCAGTGCCCGAAGAATTAAGAAACGTGTATCTGAAAGAAAACTATGGAGGTAACAAAAATGACACGCTTAACCATAATTTGCATCAGTTTTATTATCGTTAGTTTGATGTTTGCAGGACAAAGCTATGCCGAAGTTGATTCCGAAACCGTTCTTGGGATATGGCTCCTTGACGAAGGAAACGGTGATATTACTGAGGATGCCTCTGGGAATGGCCATGATGGCACGCTCATGGGCGCACCTAACTGGGTTGCTGGTCAGTCAGGCAACGCCTTGGAGTTCACTGGGTCAGGGACTTACGTTGATTGCGGCAATGCCGAAGCTCTTAATGTCGACCTCTTCTCCGTATCATTTTGGTGCAATATCCCCAGCACTCAATATTGGAACCATATGATTTCACGGGGTTCCCATGTAGCCAGTGGCACTCCTGGCTCAGTTAATTGGGGCGTTATGATGTACGACGGCGCAGAGACAATCCTTTTTGAAACGTTCAATGACATCGGTTGGACTGGTATCACAACCGATACCACTGCCGGTGAATGGCATCACGTCGTTGCCACCTATGACGGAGATACGATGCAACTCTACCATGACGGCGAATTAGCTGGAACCGCATCGGGAGCAGGTATTTTGCTTGACCAGAGTAGAGCGTTTGTGATTGGCGCTAGATCTGACGCTGGCTCTGCCGGTGGCTTCTTTAGCGGAAGCATTGACGAGGTGGGCTATTTTAATGCCATTCTTGCGCCTGAAGATATTGAAACGATAATGATCAGTGGTCTTGCGGGATTCATTGGCGGCCAGCCGCTCGCCCGGCGTCCGGATCCGAAAGACGGCGCCCTAATTCCGGATACATGGGTTAGTCTTGTCTGGAAGGCGGGAGATTTTGCTCTCTCGCACGATGTGTACTTCGGCGATAATTTTGATGATGTAAATGACAGCACCGGTGAGACATTCAGAGGCAATCAAGCCGCGGCGAATTATATTGTTGGTTTTCCCGGTTTTGCTTTTCCGGATGGCCTTGTTCCAGGCACGACTTATTACTGGCGAATTGACGAAGTCAATGATCTGGATCCAAATAGTCCCTGGAGGGGTGATGTCTGGAGCTTTAACGTTCCCCCTAAAACCGCCTACTACCCCGACCCGGCTGATGCTGCGGAGCAGGTAAACCCGGATGTGAAGCTTAGCTGGACGGCAGGTTTCGGTTCTAAACTGCACACTGTGTATTTCGGCGAGAATTTTGACGATGTCAACAATGCCGCGGGTGGTCTTCCTCAAGGAGTTACGACCTATACTCCAGGCCCACTTAAATTGGGTAAGACTTACTACTGGCGGGTCGATGAGTTCGATATTGTCGAAACCCATGAAGGCGATGTCTGGAGCTTCACGACTGAGGGCGCCGTCGCAAATCCGGAGCCGGCTAATGGTGCTGTGGAAATAACACAGGTTCCGACTCTTACATGGTCGCATGGAGTCTTTGCTGATTCGCATCAGGTCTATTTCGGTACAGATAAAGACGCCGTGAAAAACGCCGATACCGGCT
>JAIVYN010000354.1:0-3243 GCA_048635425.1 Candidatus Aegiribacteria sp. | reverse complement strand
GGGGCAGTAACTTATGCAAATAGTTTGCACTTTTCTGCTGATGCTTTTATGATAGAAAAACAGATGTTAGACGAACAAAAGAAATCTTGGCCAAGCAAATCGGCACAGGCCTATGCCGAGGCGTGTAGTTGTCTGCCGGGCGGTGTGAATTCGCCGGTTCGGGCGTTCGGGGGGGTGGATGTGGATCCTCTTTTCATTGAAAGTGCAAAGGGTTCAAAAATCCGCGATATTGACGGCAATGAATACATCGACTACGTAAGCTCGTGGGGGCCGATGATACTCGGACACGCCCATCCGAAGGTATTGGAAGCTATCGCCGCCGCAGTACGCAAGGGCACGTCATTTGGGGCCCCGACATTGGCTGAGACCGACTTAGCTAAGAAAATAATCGCAGCTTTCGATTCCATTGAGAAGGTCCGGCTTGTTAGCAGCGGCACCGAGGCGGTAATGACGGCTATCCGGCTCGCCCGCGGCTATACCAAAAAGGATTTAATAATCAAAATGGTCGGCTGTTATCACGGGCACAGCGATTCGCTTCTGGTTGCTGCCGGTTCCGGCCTTGCCGAGGGTGCCATCGCATCCAGTCCAGGCGTCCCTGATGCGATTGCGAAGCTGACCGTCATAATTGACTATAATGATATTGAGGCGGTAACAAAAGCATTCCAGGTGTACAAGGGTAAAATCGCGGCGGTTCTGATTGAGCCTGTTGCTGCAAATATGGGTGTAGTGCCGCCGATTGATGGGTATCTTCAGACGCTTCGGAATTTATGCGACCAGAATGACTCGCTTTTGATATTTGATGAGGTGATAACCGGCTTTCGCTTGGCCCTCGGTGGAGCACAGGCACTCTTTGGTATAAAAGCAGATATTACCTGTTTAGGTAAAATCATAGGAGGTGGACTGCCTGTAGGAGCTTTTGGCGGCCGAGCCGATATTATGGACATGCTCGCTCCAGTCGGGCCGGTCTATCAGGCAGGGACACTCAGTGGTAATCCACTTGCTACAGCAGCAGCAAATGCTACACTGGATATACTTTGTGAGGCGGACTCGTATGAGAGACTCGAGTCTTCAGCAGCTCTTTTAGAAGCCGGACTGGCTGATGCCGCTAAAAACGCCGATATTGTCGTTACAATTAATCGCCTCGGCTCGATTATGAGCTGTTTCTTCACTGATAAAAAAGTACAAAACTTTACAGATGTCCAGTCAACCGATATAAAACGATTCAAGAAATTCTTTGCCCTGATGTTAGAACAGGGGATTTATCTTGCACCCAGCGCTTATGAGGCGATGTTTGTTTCGTTAGCCCACAGCAAAGCGGACATTGAGAAGACTATTGAAGCAGCAAAAAATAGTTTCCAAAAGATAAAAAATGAGAAATAACCCCGCGCCAATTGCCCGGGAGAGAAAAATCGACCCTTTCAAAGGGTTCCAGTATCCGGCTCGAAATCAATTGGGGCCGGGCAAAAAAATTTCTTGCACATACAGCAGAAGTAGAGCATAATAGTTCAAGAAGGGTTGCTGGATGCTCACGGGAATGGTGAGTAGTTAAATTGTGAGTGGTGAGTAGTTAATTGACCCATTAACCAATCACCTATTAACCCAATTAGGAGATTTAAAAATGAACGAGAACCAGGCCGGCCCAAGCAGTTTATTGGATACTACCGATTGTCTTGAAGCGATTGGGGTATTCAGAGGATGGAAAAACTTTTTCTTTATCATTGCAGTTTTGTGTCTTCTTCTGTTGCAGATATGCTTTTGGGCTGTAAATACCGGTTACATTTCCGCAAAGGGGTATCCATGTAACAAGGCCCAGGATAGCGAAGCTGCTATTGTGGGTGGGGGCTTGAGTGAGGATGTGCAGGACGTTGGCGAGGCTGCAAAAAAAGTGGCTGCCGAGCAAAGTGAGCCGGCCGAAGCAGAAATGGAGGATTCTTTTTTTGGAATAACCTTCAAACATTTAGCGATGGGTATCCGGGTTGCTAATGCCATACTGGTATTAGCGGGGCTGCTTTACTGTCTGACAATACTTTTGTCTTTGAAGGTTTCGCTGGTAGGCAGGCTCGGGGGAATGAACCATATCAGCAGAGCCTTTTTCCTCTCGCTGGTTATGCTTATTCTGCTGCTGCCCTGGCAGAGAGTCTTTGGCGGTGTAGTTCTCGGAGCAATATATTCGCCCTGTGAGCTGGTGAAGTGGAGTTCTGCTGAAACCCCCCATATATTCGGTATTATCCTTTACTATCTGCGGTTTAGCGGCTACTGGCTGTTAATACTGTTACTGCTTATCTTTTCACAGCTTCGCAGCGGCCGCTGGACAAAGTCGATTCTTCGCCGACTCGAGGTCATATAAGAGTTTCCATTTAGGGACCATTCAGGCCCCCTGAAGCGGGAATCTGATAAAATGTGTCCCTTAAAAAGATGGCTGAAGTGGAACGGCGAAACGATTGATAATTGATTATTTTGTGTCTGTGCCGTTCTCTGTGGTTAATCTCTTTTCATAAGATGCCTTGTGGTTCACCCCGCAGGAGATTTATCCTTACTCGATAAAGGGAACAAAAATGGACCGAATTGAACGTATAGGGGTGTCGCTTGATAAAAAGCTGCTTTCGATGTTCGATGGGCTTATTGCCAAGCAGGGCTATCAGAGCCGGTCTGAGGCCATACGTGACCTTGTACGCCGGCAATTAAGTGAAGAGCGTCTCGGCGACCCAAAAGCCAAAGGGGTCGCCGCTGTATTTCTGGTTTACGACCATCACTCGACAAAGCTCACGGACAGGCTGATAGATCTGCAACATTCGCATACTCTGGGTTCGTCCCTGCAGGTGATTTCTTCTTTGCACGTTCACCTGGATGAGCACGATTGTCTGGAGGTGATTGTGCTTCGAGGACAGGTTGGCGAAATCAATAAGGTGGCGGAAAGCATATTGAGCATGAAGGGTGTTAAATTAGGACGTCTCAATGTCGTGGTAACTTAATCTGGGATTCTTTCTTCATAGAATGAATTGACGATTTGTGATTTGCGATTTATAATCCCCGTCGAAAATTAACGGGGCGATTAGCTCAGTTGGCTAGAGCGCACGGATCACACCCGTGAGGTCACAGGTTCGAATCCTGTATCGCCCATTAGGACTGGTAAAGAAATTAGGTTTCGTTTTGGCTCCAGCGAGGACAAGGCTGGCAAGGAAGCCCAGCACCAAAAACGGAGCGCACAGCGAAGTGCTTTTTTGGTGCTGGGCTGACACCGCC
>JAIVYN010000353.1:0-3245 GCA_048635425.1 Candidatus Aegiribacteria sp. | reverse complement strand
TTAGCGAAATAGATGAGGGAAGTTCAAATCAAGTTATTTTGGACCTTCTTAAATATATTGAAGAGGAATTACCTAATTTTACAAACTCACCAGAATTTTCTGACATTTTAAAAAAGAAAAAAAATGAGAATCAACATTCTTTATCTCTCTGCGTATATATGGCAAACAAATCAAAATCCAAATATTCCTTCATCAGTGAAAACCCCCAAAAACAAGGTTTACGGGGCGACCCGGACCTTCATTACTGATATCGCCGCTGAGAATGTTACTATCGCGGAAAAAGTCGGTGTCGATTATTCTCTGAATCTCAGCAGCGGCTCGAAGTGCCTCTACGACCTTGTTATGGAACAAACGAATTCCCAGGGTGTTAATCTTGCCTTTAACACGGTCGGCACATCGGCAAGTATTCTCGAATCACTGAAAATCCTCAAAAAAGGCGGGACGCTGGTTCTGATGGCAACGAAGGAAGATGAGCTTAGCTTTCCCTCACTGCTGCTCAGCGGAGAGCGGACGATAAGAACGTCCTCAAACGCTATGTATACCGATTTTCCACGGGTCATCGAATTAGTATCAGCCGGACAGGTAAAAGTGGACCCGCTAATTACGCACCGCTTCGAGCTGTCCGATGCGGTAAAGGCCTTCGAGGTGGCCTGTAATAAGAGCAAAACCGGAGCGGTCAAGGTAATTATCGATTGTCAATTATGAACGCCGACATAAATAAATTTCAGGGGACAGCTGATAAGCACAACCTTCGTTACCTGATAATGGATTACGCCGGTTCTATTCATTTTCCCAAGGAGACAAAAGATGGAGCTCAAAGGTAAAGTTGCGCTGGTTACCGGGTCAAGCCGGGGCATCGGCAAGACTATCGTTCTTGAGCTGGCTCGTGAGGGATGCAAAGTGATTGTTCACGGCCCACGAGACTCTGACGAGCTTTGCCGTTCTTTCGAAGAGGTGAAAAAGTTAAGTCGGGATTCCATCATGGTCGCAGCGGATTTCTCAAAGCCCGCAGAGATTGACAAAATGTTTTCGCAGATAAAGCAAACTTTCGCCGGACTGGATATACTCGTCAACAATGCGGCCACACAGAATCCCAGTCCTATTCTGGAGCTTAAGGAAGAAGATTGGGACCACGTGCTTTCGGTTAATCTCAAGGCGCCTTTTTTGTGCTCTCAGCATGCGGCTAAAATGATGTGCACTAACAAAGCCGGTGGAAAGATTATTAATATCAGCTCTGTCCATGCCTATGACCCCAGGCGATACTATGCCCACTACAGCGCCTCAAAGGGCGCTCTGGAAATCCTGACAAAGTCTCTGGCTTTGGAATTGTCGCCATACAATATTCAGGTTAACTCTATTGTGGCCGGCGCCATCGCTACGGAATTGACCCCGCTGGAAAGACAATCACAATTTCTGACCTCCATCCCGGCAGGCAGAATCGGCACTACAGAAGAAATAGCCCACCTCGTTACTTTCCTGAGCTCGAAGAAGTGCGACTACCTGACGGGGGCCAGTATCACTGTGGACGGCGGGCTGACATTAGGGTTCTGCGCGAGCCGTCCCGATTTATAAAAAATGAAAGGTCGTCAAAATGCAATAGCGTTTAGCGTATAGCGTCGCTGCCGAGCATATTGCAAAGTATTCTGCGAAATATTCGTGCTTCGGCTAAACAAAAGGACAAGATACGAAAAATGATAATTGAACGACAAAATAAAAATGGTTCTGTTGAAAATAGTCAGGCCGGCGAAGCCATTGCCGAGTTCTTTGGGCAAAACGACTACACCGGTAAACGAATTCTGCTGATAATTCCCGACAATACCCGTTCGGGACCTATAGGCGATATATTCAAAATCATTTATGATTGCCTGGAGCAAAAGGCTAAGGCCGTCGACTGTCTGGTTGCGCTGGGAACCCATCGACCTTTGAGCGAAGAGCAAATCTGCACCAGACTTTGTATGACAGCGAATGAGCGCGGCAGCAAATACGCATCGGTAAAGTTCTTCAATCACGAATGGGAAAAAGCGCAGACTTTCACTTCCATAGGCAGAATTTACGCCGACGAGATCGAGCAAATAAGCAATGGTTTATTTCGCGAAGAAATTGACATAGCTATTAACAAACTGATTTTCGAGTACGATGAATTTTTTATCTTAGGCCCTGTATTTCCTCACGAAGTTGTCGGCTTTTCCGGGGGACATAAGTACATCATTCCCGGTATTGCCGGTGATGAAATCATAAACTTTTTTCACTGGCTAAGTGGCGTGATAACAAATCCTGTTATAAACGGCAACAAATGCACGCCGACACGAGAAGTGGTTGAAAAGGCAGCTTCGTTTATAAAAATGCCGCACAAACTATTCGCCATCGTAGCTATGGGAAATAAGCTCAAGGGAATATTCATCGGTGATTGCACCGAAGCCTGGGGAAAGGCGGCGGATTTGTCCAGGGATGTCCATATTATTTACAAAGACAAACCCTATCATACGATTCTTGGGATTGCACCGAAGATGTACGATGATATCTGGACGGCGGGAAAGGTGATGTACAAACTCGAACCGATACTCGCCGATGGCGGCACGCTGATTATTTACGCTCCCCACATTACGGAAATATCGTATACGCACGGCAAAATTCTTGATAAAATCGGCTATCATACGCGTGATTATTTCCTGAAGCGAATGGACAAATTCGCCGGCATTCCGCGGTTAGGAATGGCGCACTCTACCCATGTTAAAGGCATCGGCACATATATCGACGGCGTCGAAAAACCGCGGGCTAATGTGGTGCTTGCCACCGGCATTGACAAACAGCACTGCGAACAGGTAAATCTTGGTTATATGAATCCAGATGATATAAATATAGCTGACTATGAAAACAAAGAGAACCAGGGCGTTCTGGTCGTGCAACACGCCGGTGAAGTGCTGCACCGATTATCCAACGGATATATACCGACTATTCCGAACCAATAAACCAAATGCAAGATATGAAAGATGATGTTTTAAGGAGTAACAAGAAATGGCAAAAGCAGAGATCGGCCTTATCGGCCTGGCAGTAATGGGTGAGAACCTTATCCTGAATATGGAAAGCAAGGGTTTTACAGTGGCCTGCTTCAACCGTACCGTATCGAAAGTGGATAAATTTATCGAGGGCCGAGCCAAGGGCAAGAATATCATCGGCTGTCATTCTATCGAAGAGCTTGTCGAAAATTTAAAGACGCCCCGCAAGATTATGCTGATGGTCAAGGC
>JAIVYN010000352.1:0-3250 GCA_048635425.1 Candidatus Aegiribacteria sp. | reverse complement strand
TAGAGCGCCAGCCGTCCTTGTAATCAAAGTCCAGAATGGTTTGACCAATAGCATCTTCCAGTCTGATTCGTTCTCCTGCATTATTTAATCTGCCTGAATATTCGCCTGCTATATTTAAGGCTGCGCCATATCTGGTTTCGAAGGCTTGGCGGTCCTGAACAACTACTACATATTCGTCGGGTACAAGCTCTAGATTCTGGAAAGTAAAATCAATTCCGTTTGTGAATTTAACCAGATTCAGATTAATTGTTTGGGCCCCGGTGTTTTTCAGCTCGATGTATTCGGTGTTCGGGTCGTTCGGATTATACATTATCTCGGTGATACGCATGTTATTTGCTACCGGACCCACGGCGAAGATCGCCTCGTTGAGGGCGCTCCATGTGCTGCCACTTAAAACACGCGTCTTGACATGCGTGCTCAGGGCCAACGTGATAGGACCGGAGTATACCTTTGCACGGGAATGGTTGACGGCTCTACCTGACAGGCGGGGGTCAGTACCATCGAGCGTATACCATATCGTGCCTGTTGCACTGATTGTTAACCGAGCATTGGGAGCAATCTGGCCACCGTGCTTATACGAGCCATTGATACGAAATTGTGGCGCATCTATGTTTGGGTACAGGCCACGAGAACGGAGCTGATTAATTGCGATGTCAGTTCTGCGAGGGAAGTAATTGTTGATTAATCGGTTTTTCTCGGGAATCCAGAAATCATTTCTCGTGTATAAATAGTAAGGCCCTGAGCTGTATGAATGTACGTCTCTTCGATAATCACCCCACCGGGCGGACTCGGCGATAATGGCCAGGTTCAACTCATCAGTGCGTTTGAGCCAGCGTTGGATATTTCTTTGGGATGTCAGGACACTGTTACTGAAAAGGTGTTTTTGAACGCGGTCCCCAAAGCGAATACGAAACTCCTCGATATCATCAAGATAGCTCAGCAAGCTCGTAGGATCCAAATCACGCAACTCGGTTATTTGCTCGTTAATACTTTCGAGCACATGTTCTGCGTCCCAACTGTAGAAGCGCCAGGGTCTGTGCTGAGTACCACCGCCCGCCGCCCGCCAGTTAGTGTCATACTTTAGATCATTATTACCGGCAAATCTATTAATGAGCACCCAGTCGATGAAGTTATCAACGTCAAGAAGTTCGCAAATCCGCTCCCAGTTGCGACCTGCAACAACGCTTTTCAACTGAGCCCACTCGTTTACGGTGCCATCTGATACCCTGCCCCCTCTTTGAGGGTCGCCATTAATAGCGTCGATGCTCTCTTCATCACCGCCGTTATAGGTGGCGTAGTGTGAGGCGATGGGCCGTTCATGCAGGTTGTACAGGCCCCAATATATGCCGTTCAAATACAGGTGGACGAAAAAGCCCTGGCCGGCATCCCGATGGCCCATTTCAGTAAGGCAATCGCGCATCCACTGGTCACGGATATACTGAGTGCGTGCTCGCTGATTAGCAGCCCAGTGTGTCCAGGTATTATTGAAACCGCCGCGAAGCTGAATCGTGTCGAAAGAATCCACAGGCCAATCGTCAAACAGCTCAAAGTTCAGTTTAGTCGGGCCGTGCTCGTCCCTGAATCGAAGACTAAACGAGTGTTTGGGGCATTTGTTAGGCCTTCGACTTTCACCACCCTGAATCCGCAGGCCACAGTTAGCCTGGAATTCTTTTTGGCCATCTTCAGTAAAGAACTCGGCTGAAACCGGCCGTTCCCATCCGCGACCCCCGGTAATCGAATGACCGGTGTAGATATAAATACCGCCATACTGGGGATCGTTCTTATGGCTAAAAAGGTTGTTTTTATCCGTCACGAGCGAAACAGTGGGGATTGACAGCAGTGCATCGTCCATCAAATCCCTATAGTCAGGATCATTGTACACATCCGGGTCCATTCCATAATCTGCCGAAAACTCCCCCCACCACTTATCCGGGTAGCCGGCTAATGTTGCCTGACGATGGCTCTGCCTGATTACGTCGTTGAGGAAAATATACGTGTGAGTATCTGTATTTGTGGGCAACCAGCCGGGTTTGATTGCCTTTGCTCGCAAACATGTGGTCTTGTTAATAAGGATAGGTTCTGTATATACTATACCACCTGGTCCTCGGCCGGATAATCTATACGGCTCAGAGCCATCGAGGGTATAATATATTATGGCATCTTTGGTTTCGGTGGCGATTGTAACAGAGAAAGGTGCATCATAGAAACCACGGTTGTGGCTGAATTTCGTGTCGGCGACCTTGCCTAAATACGCGTCAACATTTTGCCTTCCCGGGCTGGGGAAACCAAAAAAACGAAGCTCATCATTTGCATCGGGATAGCGACCGAATGAGATATCAGCAGTCTGACCGGGAAAAATAATACTGTCAATCAGAATCTCCCCATCAGAGTCAAACAGTCCAATCTCTTCACCATCTGCACTTAGTTTGAAATTCGCATGCAGGCCGGCATCCGTGGTATCATTGTCAACCCATATCAACAGATAGCTCCCTGCGGTGATAGTAGTTGCCGCCGGATTGCCGACGGGAATTCGCCACTTGGTCGGAACTAATAGATTGTCTGTTAAGTACATACCACCTACATCAATAGCATCGGTGCCGTAGTTATAGAGCTCAATCCAATCGTCATACTGGCCCTGTGGGTCCCGGATAAAACTGCTATTGGACGCCAGGAACTCGTTGATGACCAAAGGTACCTCAGCACTATAGGCCCTTTCAGCCGGTATAAAACCTGACAACAATAAGTTTAGTGCCACGATAGGCAACAGCTTGTTCATAGTATCAAGGATTTTTTATATCCCCTTCCTCACCTTTTTTTGCTATTAAGTACAGCCCAACTATGAGGGGCCTGAGAGGACGCAAGCAAGTAAACAACTCCCTTAATTGTAACATAAATTACAAAGTGGGTCAATGCGGACAATTCCTATAATAACACTCGAAACAGTGGACCTTTATCCCCAAAAGAATTATATGATTGATACATTTATTTTCATCCGGCTACTTAATCCGATTTCACACCGAAAATTCTCAAGAATATTTGTATTTTCGCAAAAAATTGAAATTTATTCGGACTCGATACAGGCAAAATCAACATTTGTGGTGACAAAATGGTGACAAGCTGTCACCTGGAAATCATGGTGTTTTCCAGCTACTGAAAGAGGTGACTTTTCGAAGAATTCAGGCATTTTTTACAGTTCGTGGGAAGAGTAGCTTATGGTATCAATCGCGTCAGGTTTGTGCAGGAGGCATAG
>JAIVYN010000351.1:0-3197 GCA_048635425.1 Candidatus Aegiribacteria sp. | reverse complement strand
ATTAAATGGTTTTGCTTAATAAAATTCCAAATAACGCTTCAGCGGTTCAGTCCAATAGAGCATTTGTGTCGGCTTTGCGACACAAAAACTCGTAATTGATTAAGTAGACGGCGGGGATGAAATGTATCAATCGCGTAATTCTTTTGTCGTAAAACATATCTGAGAGTAGACTGATAGAAAATGCGGGTTAGGTGTAGTGCCAAGAGCCGCTACAAAACGCACAATTCCTTTGCAAAAAAGGAATTGCAGTTTCATGTTGTCAAAGATGGGGCTAACCGACCATCATTCCACGATGCCCCCAGATTTCCCGATACGAGCATAGCTGGCAAAAATCTGGCTCTGGGGGTTGACAAATGCCTATGATCTGGTAATATGGGAAATATAAATAATGTGTCGCATTCTTTCCTAAAATCGCGATGGTACTATGTGCATGCTGTGTGCACACGCCCATCTGACAGGATTGGAGGAGGCAAACCATGAAAACGAGATGGATTGTATCTGTGGGAGGGCTATTGATTATATGTGTCCTGCCGTTCTTGATTTCACCAACATCGGCGAGTGTGTCCCTGCAGGCAGGAGATGCGAACATGGATCTCGAATTTAACCAGTTGGACCTGGTCCAAGTTATGGTAGCAGGCAAGTATCTCACAGGCCAGCCGTCAATATGGGGGGAGGGAGACTGGAATGGGGCGCCGGGCGGGGAGCCTGGGTTTCCTCCTACGGGCGATGGGTTTTTCAATCAATTAGACATTATTGCCGCCTTGAACAACAATCTTTACCTAACTGGTCCCTATGGTGATTTCACCCCTCCTACGGTGGATGTTGCTGCTCCCCTTCTGCCGGGGGGTACCGTGGGAGATGGACTGATCTCCGTAGTTTTCAGTGCACTTACTGGCGAAGTAGCCTTGGATGTGCCAATAGGCACGAGCTTGACATCTTTTCAGTTGGTTTCAAGTTCGGGCATTTTCACCAACGATCCGGCGCAGAATCTGGGCGGCTCGTTTGATGATGATTCGAACGCACAGATCTTCAAGGCTGCGTTCGGGTCGTCTTTCACAAGCCTCAGCTTCGGCACCGTAGCAGACCCTGGGTGGTCTGAGGCGTTTCTGCTCGCGGACCTCTCTGCCAACGGCACGTTTGCCAAAGGGGGCACCATCGGGAACGTGGACTTGGTCTATCACCCCATTCCCACTCCCAGTGCCGTCCTACTCGGCACTATTGGTGCCAGTCTGGTCGGTTGGCTGCGCAGACGCAGAACAATATAGTCATCAAGCCCCTGTGGATATCTCGCTTTTTCCTCTCCCTCCGCAACGCAGGGGCCACCGGCGGCGGGGCGAGGGCCTGATTCCCAGAGTTTTAGGCCAAACTCAAGCCGTAAACCTGACCCGTAGGGTACATTTATTCACTACAAACCAGCCGCCCGGGCCGCGCTACATAGTTGTGGACAGAGCTATCTCCGTGGTCGTGGGTTCATAGCGGGGGCGCGTTTCGAACCTACGACCTTGCTCTCAAAGTCTCTGGAATACGGTCAAGCAAGGCGGTAAAACCTACCATTATTTGAGACTGTAGCAAGATTACAGAGTTTGCTACTTGGTGGGCATTTGTTGCCTGCGGTCGAATGGCGGCAATAAACGTATCTAAAGGACTACGCGAACCGGCCAAAACAGTGTATAATTGTTGAAAAGTTAAACATTGGAACAAGTTTTTACATTGGTATCAAAAGCATGAAATTTCAGTCGATGCAGTTAAATAGCCAGCAACAAAAAGCTGCCGAATATGATGGTGGTCATGTATTAGTCCTTGCCGGGGCAGGGACAGGGAAAACACGAACGATTATTGCCAGGACAGCTCATTTGATCCGAAATTCGGTTTCTCCCAAACGTATTTTACTACTTACCTTCACTCGTCGGGCAGCCAGGGAGATGACCAGCCGGCTCAAGCACCTTGTTGGCAAGACCAGCCAAGGTATGCTGGCTGGTACTTTTCACCATTTCTGCCTGTATACTATGCGTAGACACCCCAAGTGGTTCGACATCGAAAATGCTACTGTTATTGATCGTGATGATCAGGTTCAACTCATGAAGCTGGCCCGCAGTGATTTCCTCGAAAGGCAAAAGGACTCTACCAAAACCAGTAAGAAGAAGAAAAAGGCGGATTTACCCAGAGCGAGCACGCTGGTCAATTTATATTCCTATGCTCGTAATACCAACCGTCCTGTTCGTACCTATCTTGAAGAATTTGCTGAACTTGATGAAGCAGGAATTGAGAAAGTGCTACAAATCTTTACCGCATACGAGAACCGCAAAGTCTTCAACCGCTATCTTGACTATGATGATATTCTCCGGCGTTTTGCGAAACGGTTGCATGAAGTAGAGAAGATTCGCAATCATCTCCGCAGCTTGTATGATCACATTCTGGTCGATGAGATGCAGGACACCAATCCATTGCAATGGCTGATCCTCGACGGTTTACGCGATCCTGCCAAACTGTTCTGTGTTGGTGATGATGCCCAGAGTATTTATGCTTTTCGCGGTGCTGATTTTCAGAATGTTCATTCGTTCATAAAACGCATACCAGGCTCGACCGTTTTGAGGCTTGAGCAGAACTATCGCTCAACGCAAGAGATTCTCGATGTGTCAAATTGGCTGTTGAGTCGATCGCCGCTCAAGTATGGTAAGAAACTCACCGCTCATCGTGGAAAAGGTACCAAGCCGCAACTTATTGACTTCGACGACGATTTTGATGAGGCCGAGTGGGTCGCTGAGGATCTGGTTGAGCGACACGAAGCTGGCTCTGCCTGGCAGGAACATATGATCCTAACACGCACAGCGTGGGGCGCCCGTGCTCTCGAAGCAGCGTTGGTGGAGCGAAAAATCCCCTACGTTTTTATTGGTGGCACTCAGCTTATGCAATCTGCTCACGTCAAAGATTTATTGTGCCTGATTCGGGCTGCGGCCAGCCATTACGATGAACTGGCCTGGATGCGATACCTTACTCTGTACCAGGGCATTGGCAGTGTTACTGCCGGACGCTTAATTGCTCATATGCAGAAAGCCTCCACCATCAACGATGCACTATCCGCATTGGCCGAAAATGTACCCAAGCAGCCCAAGATTGTCCAAGGCCCTCGATCGATTCTTAAGAACTGGAAACGACCTTCAATGGCCCTGCGTGCAGGAGCTTCGTTTCTCGAACCT
>JAIVYN010000350.1:0-3264 GCA_048635425.1 Candidatus Aegiribacteria sp. | reverse complement strand
GGTGACTGCTGTCAGCCAGGGCACCAATGGCTCGGTCACCATCAAACCTGACAGGACGATGAGCTATAGCCCCCACCCGAACTTCTACGGCAGCGATACATTCACCTACACTATTAGCGACGACAAAGCCCTAACTGATACCGCTAAAGTGAATGTTACGGTCAAGGCGGTCAATGATGCCCCGAGGTTAACTTCAACACCTCTAACCGAAGCTACAGTGGACGCGTTATATACTTATGATGTTAATGCCGCGGACCCGGATGCAGGAGATACGCTTACTTACTCCTTAACCATCAAACCCACAGGTATGACCATAGATGCAGCTACCGGCTTGATACAATGGACACCGGCGAGTGCCCAGGAGGGGGATAATGATGTGGCGGTCAAGGTCGCGGACAGCAATAGCACACCAGCCTTGGATACCAAATCATTTACCATTACGGTAAATCCAGCTCCGCCCAAGGTAGCTACTTTGACCGTACTGGATGGCTACAATCAAAGAAACAAAAAAACATTATCAGCAGACGGCAAAGTCAAACTTGTCCAATCCAGCGACAACAACCGGGGGGAAATCAACTCCGGCTTATACACATCCTATGATTTTTCAAACTTATCTATCCAGGCAGATGTTGCAATAAAATCAGTCGTTGTTCGCATCGAGCACTTCGAGGAAGAACGATTTGCCCGGAGAAAATTAGAATGGTCTATAGGCACAGGCTGGCCAACTAAACCCGTGGTTTGGGCAGCAATAAAGGCCCCGGTGCATGAAGGTCAATCCCACGAGGCTGTTGACTCATGGGATGTTACAAGCCTCGCCGATACTCACCAAAAGATAAATTCACTTCAGCTACAAATCAAGAATAATGACACTGTTGCTAAAAGAAAAACATTGGTAGATTATATCTATGTGCTCGTTGAGTGGGATTAAGAGCTTATCCGAATAACCGGGTCGTTATGAGGCCGAGCAAAAAGTCCGAGGCCAAGGCGGCAGGCCAAAAATGTTCACCAGAAGTGGTTTTCTCCACGTTGAGAACGTTTTTTCAGCGACAACGCAGGCATCGGGCTTTGCAGCCGGCCGCAATAGAGCGGGTTATTGCGATAGGCTATTAAGGGAAACTACTTCTCTTCTGTTTCACATATACATTCGGCTGTTGGTCTACCACAGCCTGAACAGACCTCACCCTCGATGGGTTCTTCACCCGGTGTACACCCACACGATTCACACATTTTAATCTCCTTTTTAAAAGTACACCAAAATTGATTTGGCAAAATTGTAATCTGCATTTAGTAGATAAGCAAGGGACAAAAGAGGCTGTTCCGACCGTCTTTTGCGAGGTCAAAGTGGTTCCTGTAAAGACCTTCAGTAACGAGCGATATCCCTTTGCCCTTTCCGCTTTTCCCCCATAATCCAGAGATTTGCCTTGACGGGAAGGTGGCTTATCTGGTATAAATAAAATTGATTAAAAGTACGGTTTTTGCTCTTCCTGTAGTCTTGAGAATAGAGGAGGAATTATTGTGTATTATGCGAAGCACAGAGTTGAAAGGGAGATTTTGTGCTTTGCAGTAAAAACATTGTTACATTTCAATTGAAAACCTATATTTATTTTATGAAGGAGGATTATTATGTGTAAAAGACTAATCTATTTGACTTCCCTTGTTTTGGTGCTGGTTGCTTTCCCGCCGGTAACTTATGCACAAGTCGATAACCTACTGCAAAATCCGAGCTTTGAAGAGGACGAGGTTATCTTAGATGACCCGGACTGGGAAATGTGGTGTACTTGGAATCCAGATGAGGGTGCCGGTAGTAGCGTCACAGTAGACGAGACAGAGTTTATTGACGGCACCAGAAGCCTTAGGGTTGATCCCAAAGGACCTGAGAACTGGCACTTCATTGTGGTGAATATATCCTTCCCGGCCGATCTTAATAAACAATATACCGCCAGCTTCTGGGCCAAAGCCGAAGAACCACGTTCCCTGACCGTACAGATGAAAGCATCGGATAACTCTGTTAGTGCTTGGGGAGCAACAGACTTTGAATTGACGACCGAGTGGGCCGAGTATCATTATACCTCAGAAGTCTTGCACACCGATGTAAAGCTTGAGTTCTTGGATGCTGGCTCTGAAATTCCACACTGGTTGGATTTTGTTTATGTCTATGAAGGAGAGTATGTTGCCGGAATTGAACCGGGACTATCGCCTCGAGCAAAGGCCAGTGTTCCCGTTCCAGCCGATGGTGACTTTATCGAGGATACATGGGGGAACTTTTCCTGGAGGCCGGGAACTTATGCAGTCTCGCACGATGTTTATTTCGGTGAGAATTTTAACAATGTGAACAACGGCACCGAAGGCACGTTCCAGGGAAATCAGGCCGAGACATTTTTCGTCGCCGGCTTTCCGGGTTTTCCTTATCCGGATGGTCTTGTTCCGGGCACGACATATTACTGGCGAATCGATGAGGTCAATGACGCCGACCCGAACAGTCCGTGGAAAGGCGACGTCTGGAGTTTTAGTACTCCACCCAAGACCGCATACAATCCCGTCCCGGCTGAAGGTGCCGAATCTATCGACCTGAATGTGGAGCTTAGCTGGACCCCAGGCATCGGTGCGAAATTACATACCATTTACTTCGGTGATAATTTCGACGATGTCAACAATGCCGCTGGGGGTCTTCCTCTGGGAACTGAAACCTATACTCCCGGCACACTTATATTGGCTAAGACTTACTACTGGCGGGTCGATGAGTTTGATGTCATCGAGACGCATAAAGGCAACGTCTGGAGCTTTACTACTCAGGGCGCCGTCGGAAGCCCGGACCCGGCTAATAGTGCTGTGGATGTCAAGCATACACCGACTCTTACCTGGTCGCCGGGAGTCTATGCCGTTTCGCATCAGGTCTATTTCGGCACAGATAAAGAGGCCGTACGCAATGCCAATACCGGTTCGCCAGAGTACAAAGGCACCGAAGACCTTGGTGCCCAGAGCTTTGACCCCGGAATACTCCTGTTGAATACTACCTACTATTGGCGTATTGACGAGGCCAATAACGTCAATCCCGACAGTCCCTGGACAGGCAATGTATGGAGCTTTACGACAGCCAACTTTCTTGTCGTGGACGATTTTGAGTCCTACAATGACCTTGACCCCGCCGACCCCGAGAGTAAAAGGATATTTAACGTGTGGATAGACGGATATGACAACCCGGCAAACGGTTCTTTAGTTGGTTATGACAATCCTCCATTTGCCGAGCAAACTATCGTTCACGGA
>JAIVYN010000349.1:0-3240 GCA_048635425.1 Candidatus Aegiribacteria sp. | reverse complement strand
TGAAACATGCCAGACATGTTGCTCATAAATATTATTTACCTTTTTATAGCCAGCCACATGGAAAAAAGTATTGGGAATAGGTTGAATATTCCTGAAGTAATCGAGAAGATTTTGTGGCAATTGATCTATTTCGTAATCTCCATTTGATAAACGCTCACTAACGAATGATTCTATATATCCAGCAATTGGCACACCGCTTATTGAAGCATCTCCATATGTCGATATTCCAAATCTTTTTAAAGCCAAAAATGTCTTATACGTTGAGTCAGACTGCCCTACTGCAAGTAGAATAACTTGTTGTGAATCTTGTTCCTGTTGAGTTTTGTTTAAAGTTAGCCTACTATCACTTGCTAAAACAATCCCTTCTCGTACATAAATAGTTACTATAAATGACATAACATTATCCCTTGTAACATTGAATTGAATCAGTTATTTTAATTAAAGAATACATTTACACTCTGGTCTGTCAAGATTGATTTTAACCTTGTAGAAAATTCGTGCAATCCGTGAAATCTGTGGTTATAATATGAAATTATGAAATTGCCCAAATTGCAAAAACCGGAAAAATATGTCGGCTTGTTCATCTTCGACTTCGGCGACCACGCCGGTGTCGGCTTCACCGCTGAAGAAGTAGCCGAACTGCTCGAAAGTGAAAAATACAAGCACGGCAAAGTCTATAAAATACACAGGGCCTATCCCGACGGCAGGCTCGAACTAAAAGGCGTAACTTCCCAGACTTTCCAACTTGAGGCAGGAATGTTCTTTTATTCGAATGCTCTCGAAACCGCCAGAGTAGATTTCAAAAAGCTCGTTGGTTTAGCTGTCGGGACAACACCCCCCTGCCGAGCCAAGGTGCATCTGGCTAAATACAATGATGATAAATTCGCAGTGGCGCTTATTTATCCAGCCGAATACGACGATGAGGTCAGCTCATGGCTTTTAGACGGCCAATACAAAACCAGCGGCGCCGCCGAAGGCGGCATCGTGTCGGTGCAAAGATACTATGATTACAAGCCTGAAATTCTGGACAGGCATCAATTGTTCGGCAAATCCGAATCGATAAGCAGAACCGGCCAGGAGCTTTTAGCCGGTCTAAAATTGGCTGTACAAAGATAATTTTGTAGTTGTAAAAAATAGCGAATCGCGTCTCTATAAAACCACGAATCATAAGTATGCGTGTGCGAACCAAGATAAATTCATTTCTCAGCTTGCTGGCGGCCGGCTTGTTGGCAGTATTCAGCAGGTCCCCGGCCAAGCCCACCACAAACGATTTGAATCGAATGGAGTTCAAATCCAGCACGCAGCGTTTGGGGATACGATTTACCGAAAAGATTCGTGAGGTCTTTCGGTTTAGATGGATAAAAAAAAGTTAAAAGTTCAAAGTTGAAATATAAAAACCATTTGAGTTTTAAAGTTAAACAGGTTTTTAATTTCATATTATGATTTTGTATTTTTCCCTTTAAGTTTTTTGTATTTTAGTGTTGAAGCATTTATGGCTGAATCCCATATACATCCGTCACCTGGAAATGTTCCCATACTTAGCGAAAACGCTTTGATGGTCCTGCGAAGCAGATATCTAATCAAGGACCAACACGGCAAGTGCCTCGAGACACCGGCCCAGCTTTTTAGCAGGGTGGCGTCATTAGTAGCCGAAGCTGAAGCCAAATACGGAGCCGACAGCAGCGAAATCAGACAGTGGCACAGAAAATATTTCGATTTGATGGCGTCCCTGAAGTTCCTGCCCAACTCCCCTGCCCTTATGAACGCACAAAGGCGGGGAATGCTCAGTGCCTGCTTTGTTCTGCCGATTGAAGACAGTATAGAAGGGATATTCGAGGCCATTAAGCAGACCGCCCTGATTCAGCAGGCCGGCGGCGGAACCGGATTTTCCTTCGATAGATTAAGGCCGACAGGCGACCGCGTTGCCTCCAGCGGCGGGACAACATCGGGGCCTATCAGTTTTTGGCGCGTCTTTTCCGAAACAACAAACGCAATTCAGCAGGGTGCTTTTCGCCGCGGCGCAAATATGGGCATGATGAGTGTCGAACATCCGGACATACTGAAATTCCTGCACGCCAAGCAGAACTTACAGTCCTTCACCAACTTCAATATCTCCGTCAAAATCACCGATGACTGGATGAAGATGGTGCTAAAATCCGGTAAAACTTTGCACATCGTAAAAAATCCCCGCACTCAGGAGAGATACTTATTGCCGCGGCGAATCGATATTACAAACTACACAATTAACGAGCTGCACAAACTGACCGGCAAAGGCAAACCTTCCTCTAAACAAGCAGGCCAATTTTACACCGTTAGTGACATCTGGAAAGTGATTGTTAAGTGCGCACATAAAACCGGCGAACCAGGCGTGGTTTTTATCGACCGAATCAACCGTGACAATCCAACTCCTTCGCTGGGCCGAATAGAAGCAACCAATCCCTGCGGTGAACAGCCGCTGCTGCCTTATGAGGCCTGCACGTTAGGCAGTATCAATCTTACCAAATTCGTGAGCTTCACTAATAACAAAGCAGATATGGATTGGCCGGCACTGGCCAGGACCGTTAGATTAGCTGTGCGGTTTCTGGACAATATTATAGATGTCTGTGTTTATCCGGTCAGAAATACTGTCCGCTTAGCGCAAGGCAATCGCAAAATCGGCTTAGGCGTTATGGGTTTTGCAGATTGCATGTTTCTGCTCGGGATACCTTACGATTCACAGCGGGGTATCGAATTCGGCTCGGAGCTTATGAGCTTCATCAATAAAAACGCACGCAAGGCCAGCAGTGAGCTTGCCGATTTACGTGGGCCGTTTCCAAATTGGAGTCACAGTATCTGGCGGACCAAAAGAAAGCAAAAGGTCCGCAACGCTTCTATTACCTGCGTAGCTCCGACCGGCACGATAAGTATCATCGCAGACTGTTCTTCCGGCATAGAGCCGGTTTATTCACCGGTATTTATGCGCCGGATTTTAGACGGCTCAAAAACATTGCAGGTAAATCCATTCTTCAAACAGGTAGCTGAAAAACATGGTTTTTACAGCAAGAAGCTGGAAAACCAGATTGCCAAAACCGGCAGTATTCAACAAATCATCCAAATCCCTGTCAAAATTCGCCGAATTTTCAGATGCGCTTACGATATCAAGCCAGAATGGCAAATTCGTATGCAGGCGGCTTTTCAGCAACATTGTGACGCGGCGGTCAGTAAGACCATAAATTTCGGCGAAAAAGCCACGGTAGCCAC
>JAIVYN010000348.1:0-3338 GCA_048635425.1 Candidatus Aegiribacteria sp. | reverse complement strand
GCTCTTCCGATCTGGCCGTTTTGTTTGTGATTTTTGACATAAGTAATTATGAAATAAAAGGTTAATGCTCACAATTTCTGACATAAAAAAAACTAAAAACAGTGTTAATCCTCTGTGCCGTTTCAGTCAGCTTCAAAGAGCAGGCCAATCATATCGGCCTGGTGGACGAAGGCAAGAATTTGCGACAAAGCTTGCTTTGGGAGCAAAACTTGCCGAGAACACAAAGCTGACTGAAACTCCTCTGTGTCCTCTGTGGCTATTTTTAAATTCTTTAATCCGTTCAATCCGCGCAATCTGTGGTTCCAATCCTGTTATCCTGTCCAATTCCTTAGAGTCTTTGTGCCTTCGTGCCTATAAGCCAGAGAATTATTTACGTGCCTATAAGGCACTACATCTGTCGAGAATCCTCTACAAATCAACCCTTTTTATGCAAAACAAACCCAATTCACCAAATGTCCAAATTTATATAAATATCTATGATACAAAGGGTTATCAAATTTTATCCCGCTGGCGGGATATAAAAACAAACCCAATTCAAACCCAAACAAACCCAATTTAAAAAGAGCCCAAATGAATGTAAACTTAACTTTTACAAAGGATTACAGAAAAAAAGATGATTTCTTAGTCCGAATAAACAAACCCAATTTCGTTAATGGCCCAAAATGAACGTAAACGCTTTTTTACAAAAGGATTATGAAAATGAACCACCCTCAGGCCCCAAAAAAACAAACCCAAACAAAGCCAATTCAAACCCAATCAAAGCCTGTCCTGCCTGTCCCGAGTTTATCGAGGGGAGCGCATTTATACTGAGCTTCGTCGAAGTAGTCGAATGGGCCAATTTCTTCAAAGGCCAAAATGAACTTAGAGCTTATCCGAATAACCGGGTCACACCCATCCCCGCCCTGCCAAAAGTTTTTGACGGCAGTATAAACTTTGATATAATTGCGTGCCGATATTAAAAGCATACAAAGTAAAATAAATATTAGACAGTTATTACAACCGGTAAATGCGATACGCTGAACGCTGATTATGACAGAGATCAAGACCGAAGAAAATAGTAACCGGGCGAGTTTGGAGCGAGGTTTTTTGAAACGCTTTTCGCTCACGCTGCCGGATTCAAAAGCACAGTTTACATTCTGGTCCTTGATGGTAGCTGGGCTGGCCCTGGATTTGTGGAGCAAAAAAGCGGTGTTCGATTGGTTGGAGAACCAAGGCAACGTTTCGGTTATTAATGGTTGCCTGCGATTAGTCAGGGCATTGAACAACGGTGCCGCCTTCGGCGTCTTCGCCGGCAAGCCTTATTTTCTAACGGCCATTTCGGTTATCGCCCTGGTGGTGGTCCTTGGGGTCTTTCTTTTTAGCGGAACTCACAACAGACTGGTTCACGTTGCTCTGGGCCTGTTCACCGCCGGTATTTGCGGCAATCTTTACGATAGGATTTTTAATAACGGTTTAGTGCGTGACTTTATCGACGTCTATTACCGCGATTCTCATTGGCCGGCTTTTAACGTCGCGGACAGTTTGCTTTGCATCGGCGTTGGGCTGCTGATTATTTCGACTTTCCTCACTGAGAAGTCTGCTCAAAAACATGCTCGGCAACATAAATAGGGGCGTTCGACGCGGCCCCCAAGGCAATCGCATCCGAAGGACGGGAATCAACTTCGACGGTTCGACCGTTCATGCTCAGGTGAATCTTGGCAAAAAAGGTGTGGTGACGCAGGTCATTTATAACAATCTTTTCTATTCGGGCGCCGAGATTTTCAATTACATTAGCCAACAAATCATGCGTCATCGGACGTGGGGGCTTGATGCCCTTTAATCGGCGGTCGATGGCAAAAATTTCAACTATGCCAATAACGATAGGAAAACTCCTATCGCCGTGACGCTCTTTTAAGACAATTATCTGCTGGTCGGACATTTCGTTAATGATTATACGCGACAGTTCGGCTTCCATTTCCATTTTGGCACCACCTTTATTTCGTATATGCGTAAATGCGTATATGAGTTTATGAGTATATGGGCATATGGATTTGTTCCTTTACGCATCCACTCATCTACCCATCCATTCATCTACTATTTTATAATTCCGAAAGGTGTTTTTCAACGGTATTTAACTGCTCCAACAGCTCGGTGAGCCTGTCCCTGGCCTGAGCTACCACCTCCGGCTTGGCTTTGGTAACAAAATTTTCGTTGGCCAGCTTGGCCTCTACCGCCTCCTTGGCTTTCTCTATCTCTTGCTTTCGCTTCTCGAAACGGGCCCGCTCTGCTTCCGGGTCGATCATATCGTGGACATAAATCTGCATATCATCCATTATTGCGGTAGCAGCATTCTTGGGTTTTTCTATCTCGGTGCCCGCCATAAATACCCTAATACCTGCCATTTGACAAATTAGAGCAGAATTGTCATTTAACATCTCTGCAACTCGCACTGAGGTGTTTACCGAAGTTGTTGGCATCGCCGTAGGAGAGATATTGTATTTATTCTTAATGTCTCTTACTGCGCGAATCGGAGTCTGCATAATCGAGATTTGTTTTTCGACCTCATCATTCAGTAAAGAATCCAGTCCTTGGGGCCACTGCGCAATAACTAATGCTTTTGCTTCTTTAGATTCTGCTATGCCCTTGAGTCTTCTCGCCGGTGCGATTTCGTTTAGTTTTTGGAATATTCCCTCTGTGATGAACGGCACAAACGGATGTAATAGGCGCAGAGTCTGGTCCAGCACAAAAGCTAAAACGTTTTGAGCAATCGGCTTTTTCTGCTCATCCTGCATTCTCGGTTTAACCCACTCCAGATACCAGTCACAAAAATCGTTCCAGAAAAATCTGTAAAGCCCTGCCAGCGGCTCACTATACTTAAACTTATCCAGAGACTCCGTAACCTCGGAAATAGTTTTAGCCAGACGGGAAAGAATCCACCGGTCGGTAACATCCATTTTGTCAGGGTCGAACTTGGTAGGGTCAAGCCCCTCAAGATTCATCAAGGCAAAACGCGAGGCGTTCCAGAGCTTGTTACAAAAGTTTCGGCCGATGTCAAACTTCGGAGACGTATTTATGCGGCGACCATCCGGCAGCGTCATTGACTCCACCGGCATCCGAATATCCTGCGTATCAGTGGTCATGCTGGCTAATGTAAAGCGCATTGCGTCGGCCCCGTGACTGTCGATAGCTACTAATGGGTCAATGCCGTTGCCCAGACTCTTGGACATTTTGCGTCCCTGACCATCCTGTATCATCGCATGAATATAGACTTCGCTGAACGGAATATCGCCGGCACAGTACTGTCCCATCATCAACATACGCGAAACCCATAAGGTTATAATTTCGCGGGCGGTACAAAG
>JAIVYN010000347.1:0-3357 GCA_048635425.1 Candidatus Aegiribacteria sp. | reverse complement strand
GTCCATACCTAATTTGACAATCTTCAGCGCTACGTTGCGACGAACGGGCTCCTGTTGTTCGGCCAGATACACCAAGCCCATCCCGCCTTCACCAATCAGCTCAAGCAGCTTGTATCGACCAATCATCGTACCCGGGCCTTCAATCATAGGAGGTTTGTCTAAGGTGGCGTCCGGCTCAAGAGCCGGGACTTCAAGAAAGCTGTCCTCAGTATCGTGGGCCTTGAGTAAGGCCTCGACACGATTCAAGAGATTGATATTATGCCCGCAAGCTGCTTTGATATAAGCGTTTCGTTCAGCTTGGGATTTCAGTTTGAGGGCGGTGTAAAAGATCGCCTCTTCGTCTTTATGCTCGGTACCCATGATTATCTCCTTGTCTAATTTGTTCCACTATATAATGCGTAATTCGAGCATGAGATACCCCAGAAAAAATCTGAAAATTCTTAATAATATGGGAAATATTTTCTGAGCGGCGGCAAAAAGCAAGCTAAGTCATTATGAAATGAATGGTTATTATCCACATACTTTTCGCGAGCACATCTGTTATCAAAATCGCTGTGCGAGCAAATTGCGACTTAATACCGCCGTTTTTGAGATCTACCGTTAAAGAATAATGTCAGCTCTGACTGGCTTCGTCACCTTTTGTGATCTCCAAACGTAACCAAGAGCGTGCGTAGGCCCAATATTGGTCGGCTGTGTTGTGCGAGATACCCAAAACCTCAGCCGCTTGCTTGCAGGTTAGCCCGGCGAAATAGCGGAGCTTGACCAGATCGGCCTTGACCTTGTCTTTCGTTGTGAGTTTCTCAAGAGCTTCGTCGAGTGCAATGAGCTCGTCCAGACGTGCTTCATTATTGCTTGCCGGAACTGCATCGTTGAGATCGATTCGTTTACGACCACCACCGTACTTGATACTCTTTTTACGACGTGCGTTATCGATGAGGATGCGACGCATGGCTTCGGCTGCTGCAGCAAAAAAATGGGTGCGACCGCTCCAATTCTGGGCCTCTGAACCCACTAAGCGGATATAGGCTTCATGGACAAGAGCGGTTGCCTGGAGCGTCTGGCCGGGCAGCTCCTGCGACATCTTCAGCCGAGCCAAACGCCGCAGCTCCTCGTATACCAACGGAAGTAGTTCATCCGCAGCCTTGGCATCGCCTTGCTCGATTGCGTTCAAAATACGGGTAACATCACTCATACATTATCTCTAAACTCAATTTCTCGCTTCTCCAGCTTCAGTCTTCCTCTTCGGTCTTGAATTTGTAGTCTTTGCTCATTATTTTCCAATTCATTTTATACCCAAAATCCGCCAGGGAAAAGTGGAATTCTCTTAGCTTGACTAAAAGAATTCTATCCTGAGCGTAGCCGAAGGATCGAAGGGCTTGTCCCTGGGAATTATGCAGAATTTGAAAATCATAACTGAATCGTTTAGAATACCTGATTATAAAATGTTGACAGGTTCGCCCGACCGATTGAGTTGTCTTTATAACTGTTTGTGCAAGGAGAATAGTATGAATAGAGTCAATCAGACAAGACGAGATTTTCTCAAATTCTTGGGTCTGGGGGCTGCGTCTGTAGCTTTGCCCGGATGCTCGAAAGCCATGGCGCGGAAAGCCGCTCGCTCTGACAAAAAGCCAAATATTGTCCTTATCATGGCCGATGATTTGGGATATTCCGATATCGGATGTTTCGGCGGAGAAATCAAGACGCCGAACCTCGATGAATTGGCAGCAGGCGGAATGAGGTTTACGCAGTTCTATAACAGCGCCAAGTGCAGTCCGACACGGGCATCGCTTCTGACCGGCCAATATGAGCAGGCCGTCGGCGTTAAGAATATGGAGCATGGTGCTACCTTCGCTGAGATTTTGGGTGCTGCCGGTTACCGAACAATTATCTCCGGTAAGTGGCATCAAAGACCGCTTCCCACAACCCGCGGCTTTGACCGGTATTATGGTTTGGCAGATGGATGCTGTAATTACTGGAACCCCGGAACCAGAGCAAGGCCGGGAGAAGGAGAACCCGGTCGAAAAAGGCCGGCACCACGTCGCTGGGCCATCGAGGGCAAGGAGATTATGGGATACGTCCCTGAGGACAAGAACTTCTACACCACTGACGCCTTCACGGATTATGCGATTGAACGGCTTCAAGAGTACAAGGACGAGAGCAGGCCGTTTCTGCTTTATCTGCCGTACACGGCACCGCATTATCCGCTGCACGCCTGGCCGAAGGATATTGCCAAGTACCGCGGAAAATACAAAATCGGCTGGGACAAGCTTCGCCGACAGCGTTACAAGCGCCAGATAGAAATGGGTTTGCTCAACCCGAAATATAAGCTCTCTCCACGGGATGAGCGCGTTGAGAGCTGGGATTCGCTCAGTGACTCGGAAAAGGACCAGGCCGATTTGAAAATGGCGGTGTATGCCGCGATGGTGGACCGCATGGACCAGGGAATTGGCAGGGTATTGGCCGAAATAAAAGCGCTCGGCAAATGGGAAAATACGCTTGTGCTGTTTCTTGCCGACAACGGCGGCTGCCCCGAAACGCCTGATACAACGCCCAATATTCCACCCGGACCTCTTGAGGGCTATCGTGCGCTGGGCCCGGCCTGGGCCAATGCCAGCAATGCGCCGTACAGGAAATACAAATCCACCGACTATGAGGGAGGCGCCTGTACTCCTTTCATAGCTTCCTGGCCGGGCGTTATCAAGCCGGGCACTATAACCGACCAGGTGGGACATATTATTGACGTGGTTCCAACATTCATAGATATAACCGGCGCCGTCTATCCAGAGCAAATCAACGGCAGAGAACTTAAGGCCCTGGCGGGCAAATCTCTGCTGCCGATTTTCCAGGGAAAACAAAGGCAGGGACACGATGTACTGTACTGGCAGTTTAGCAGGGCCAAAGCCGTTCGGACCGGTAAATGGAAACTTGTCCGCTACGGCCAAGCCGACTGGGAACTTTATGACCTTGAAAAAGACAGAACAGAACTGAATAATCTGGCTGGGCAATATCCACAGAAGGTCAAACAAATGACCGGCCTTTGGGAAGACTGGTGGATGAAATGTACCGGCAAAGGTTAAGTTAGGTAAGTTTTTCAGGTTTTTTCTGTTCATTTTGGGAGGAGTTCTTGTTTTTGGTTCAAAAATGGGGGTAGGTGAAATTGGGTTTGAATTGGGTTTGTTTTTTTGGGGCCTGAAGGCGGTTTTATTCTCATAATCCTTTGTGATAAAGACGTTTGCGCTCATTTTGGCCTTTTTAGAAATTGGGTTTGAATTGGGTTTGTTTTTTCGGACTGCGAAATCATCTTTTTTTCTGTAATCCTTTGTTATAAGTGAGTTTATATTCATTTTTGTCCTTAAG
>JAIVYN010000346.1:0-3356 GCA_048635425.1 Candidatus Aegiribacteria sp. | reverse complement strand
CGATGTGCGAATAAAGCGGGCTGACCTGCCGCAGGAGAATACATATTCGGTCTTTGACCGAATGAAGGCCGAAAGGCAGAGAATCGCAAAAAAATATCGCTCTGAAGGCGAGGAAGAGTCCGTAAAAATTAAGGCACAGACCGACAAAGATAAGACAATCCTGCTCGCGGATAGTTACATGCAGGCCGAGAAAACAAAGGGCGAAGGCGACGCCGAGGCCCTCAAAATATATGCCCAGGCTTATGAAAAGGACCCTGAGTTTTACTCATTTGTCCGGACGTTGGAAGCTTACGGCAAGTCCCTTGGCAAAGGGACAACCATCGTTTTACCCTTCGATTCAGAGTTTTTTCAGTATTTTAGCCCGCCGACAAAAGAATAGATTTCGACTGCGTACAGTGCAAATATTAGTCAGCAGTTAAGCGCCTACATCAACAAAGAGTAGAATTATTAAGAGAAAAACTCGAATCGCCTTTGACGTTGTTGGCGACTGATGTAGCATTCAGTGGAAATAACAAAATCAATTCAATATGTAATATTAGGAGCGAAGAGCGAACGAAATGAGGGCTCGCTCTTTTGACGCTGGCTGCCTTTTTTCGATAATCTGTGGCCCCTGCTGGCTCAGTCTATACCCTTGACACTCACTGACAATTTTTTTCGTGGGAATCGACAGGATGAATCATGTTCTGGTAATTGGATCTGCTACGATTGACCGAATTGAGCAACCTGGCATTAGTGCTGTTAAGATGGGCGGTGTAGTTACTTATGCTGGTATCACATTTCGGAAACACGGTTTGCATACAGCTGTGGTATCCAACATAGCGACACAAGATGTAGCGTTGTTCCGGATACTCCGCCAGCAGGATATTCAGCTTTTCAACGGCGTGACGAAGACCACAACAATGTTTGTAAACCATGTTGGTGGAGATGAACGGTGGCAGGAGATGCCCGTTTGTGCAGCACCAATAACCGCTGGTCAATTACAGCGCACTATTCGGGGTGTTGATCATATTCACTTGGGTCCACTGCACCCACTTGACATTGAGAAAGGGCTTATCAGGCTTGTCCCAAGAAAAGGAATTTGGGTTACCCTCGATGTCCAAGGATACGTTCGGCGAGTCGAGAAAGGAAAAGTGCGACCAGGTATCTCGGAAAATTTGCATGAGGCACTCTTGGCTTGTACAGTGATCAACGCTGAACGAACGGAACTTCAGGTAATTCTTGATGCTTACCAAATGAGAATTGATGAGCTTATGAATGCGTATAAATTAAGTGAAATAGTTGTTACTAATGGAAGTGAGGGCGGGCGTGTCGTGTTGATGTCGGGCGAGGTAGTTAGCTACAAGGCACGGCGGGTCAACCACGTCGTAGATACAACAGGTGCTGGGGATGTTTTTTTTGCCGCATATCTCGTTTCACGGTTACACCAGCGCCGCAGTGTCAGGGTTGCGTGCAAGCACGCCGCCCTTATAGCAGCAAGGCAGGTTCAGGGGCGGTACATTCCAGAGGACTGTTTGAGAGTAGAGACTTAGGGATGTGACACCTTCGTTCTTTTTCAACCTTGGCTGACCCACGAGATGGATTGGAAAAGGTGTCGGGTTTATCTTGGCACACGTGCTTTGTAGAGATGGCAGATATGGAAGCTTAAAGTCGGTTCCTGCCCAATGAGAGCATCAAGCCGACCGTGAAGATGCGATAGCAAGGGCTTTGGTAAAACGGTATTGAACTGAAGGTTGGCCTGTTTTGCGGTAATCCAATCGGATGAAGTAGCTTATAATGTGATAAAAGAATTTGCCGCCAGAAAACACAAGGATCGAGATTGTGAAGTGTCTTATACTTGCCGCCGGTAAAGGAAGCAGATTTATAATCCCACACAGGAGACCATCGATCTGGACGGATGGTACCTTACGGATAATGTAAAGAACCTCAAGAAGTGGGAATTTCCCCCTGTGCAGATTTCTCCGGGCGGCTACATAGTTGTTTTTGCATCAGGGAAGGACCGCCGGAACTCAGATAGTCAGCTACACACAGATTTTTCACTTCGGGCCGACAGCGAGTCTATCGCCCTTGTTGAACCTGATGGGATGACGATTGCCCATGCCTATTGGGATTACCCAAAACAGTTTATGGACATTTCTTACGGTCTAAGCAGTAACGGCGTCAGGCTTCAGACTGAAGCGATTCTCTTGGGAGAGGGCATCGAGGCCAAAGCTCTGATACCAACAGATGGGTCGTTTGGTCAGGCCTGGACAGAACCGGCTTTCGACGATTCGGGCTGGCTCAGTGGTAAGAGTGGTGTCGGGTATGACTATGCCGGACTAATCGGACTCGATGTTGGTGCTATGAGAAATGTTAATCAAACCGTCTATGTTCGTATTCGGTTTGAAGTCGATGATGCAGAGGCGATCGACGAACTCGTACTGCGAATGAAATACGAAGATGGTTTTGTAGCCTATCTGAACGGTTTTGAAGTAGCCCGGGCCAACGCGCCGAACGAATCAGAATTAACATGGAACTCCGGCGCCATTGCCAATCGTCCGGATGGTGAAGCTATCGGCTTTGAAGATTTTGATGTCACCAATTATAAAGACTTCCTTATTAAGGGTATCAATGTATTGGCTATGCATGGTCTGAACGTTACTCTCGGAAGCTCGGATTTGTTGATTTTGCCTGAGCTTGTCGCGATCCAAGTGGAAAGGCTCGACCTCTCGGAAGTTACGGAGGGCTATTTAATCCAACCGACGCCCGGAGCCTCGAATCAAACAGCTCTTGTGCAAGTTGGTCCGGCGATACGTGACGTTACGGAAAATCCGCCTCAACCTGCTTCGGATGAAGATCTTGTGATTACCGCCAGCGTCAAAGAGACGCTTGCCCCCATTAATGACGTGAGGCTGTTCTACTGCATCAACTTCGTGTTCGCAAGTCGCAGCCTTCCCGGTAACGGTTTGCCGATGCTGGATGATGGGACAGAAGCCGACGCGGTAGCTAATGATGGTATCTACACTGCTGTCCTTCACTCCGAACTCTATGGTCCTGGTGACATGGTACGTTGGTACGTCAAAGCGGTGGATATTAATGGCATGGCGTCTCGGGATCCGCTTTTTCCGTATCCCAACGACTCTCCCGAATACTACGGTACTGTTGTGATAGACCCCTTAGTGAACTCTCGTCTGCCGATGATTCAGTGGTTTGTGAATGATGTCAGCGCCTCGGAGAGGGACAGTGGTACACGCGGATCCGTGTTTTATTTGGGAGAATTCTATGACAACGTAGTGATCCACCGACGCGGGGGCAGTACTGCCCCCGCGTCGGTGGATCACTACGTTGTCATAGAATTCTCCCAAATAAAACACGGATCC
>JAIVYN010000345.1:0-3432 GCA_048635425.1 Candidatus Aegiribacteria sp. | reverse complement strand
CGGCGCGCCGGGATCATTTTTTTAAACTTGTGCTTGACAATGGCCGACAATTATAGTAGATAGTATAGGTGCGAAGTTTAATTATATTGCTTCGGTTTGGGTATTATGAATAGAAACATAGACAATGCGATTGTTATAATTATTGCGGAGAATCTCAAGCTGCCCTGAGAAAGCTATATTTCGTGTACGGAAGCCTTCCAGAGCAGCCAACTTTGGAAGGCTTTTTTGTTTGGCTGTAAGGAGATAAAATGAACGGGCAAGTCAATATAAGAGAAGCGGTTATGGAAGACGTTCCAGCGATAGTCGAGATTTGGAAGGAGCTGATGGATTTCCACAAAGAGCTGGATGCGATTTTCAGCAGGTCGGCTACGGGGCACGAGCGGTTTGCGGAATTCCTGACGAGCAATATGGAGAAAGAAGATTCGTGCGTGCTTGTTGCAGCAGATGGTGAACATATTGTTGGCTATTGTCAGGCCACGATTTCAAAGTATCCGACGGTGCTTGTAAGAGAGAAATATGTCGAAATCTTTGATATGGCTGTTACTGAAAAGTATCAGCGGCTGGGTATAGGTAGAATGATTATCGATGTGCTGCGCCGGTGGTATGCAGATAAAGATGTTGACCGAATCGAGCTAAAATATCTGACTGCGAACAAATCAGCAGAGGAATTTTGGACGAAGATGGGATTTAAGCCGTATCTTAAAACGGCATTTCTGGAAATATGATTGGCTAGTAGTGATGTTGACAATGATAGTTAGAGCATTTACTATATGCCGTTTAATTGTTTTAGACTTTTTAAGGATTTGTTAAATGTCTGAAAAGGAAACAAAAGGTTATCGTGATACTTTGTGCCTGCCGAAGACGGGCTTTTCAATGAAGGCGAATCTGGTTCAGCGTGAGCCGCTGTTGCGTAAGCAATGGGCGAAAGAGAATATTTACGCCCAAATCAGGAAGGCCCGTGAAGGTGCGCCTTTGTATATACTGCACGATGGGCCGCCTTACGCCAACGGCGATATTCATATGGGGACCGTCATAAATAAGGTCCTTAAAGACTTGGTTGTTAAGTACAAGACTATGGCCGGGTTTGATGCACCTTATGTGCCGGGCTGGGACTGTCACGGTCTGCCCATCGAATCGAAAGTGGTAACGGAGCTTGGTAAGAAGGTGCACGAGAAAAGCAAGCTCGATATCCGCAGGGAATGTTTCAAATATGCCCGCAAGTATGTCAAGGTTCAGAGCAAACAGTTTCAGGAATTAGGGATATTCGGCGATTTTGAGAATCCATATCTTACGTTTAAGCCGAGCTATGAGGCGGGGATTCTGGAAGTATTCGCCGAGTTGGTCGGCAAAGGATTGGTTTATAAACAATTGAAGCCGATCCACTGGTCGATTGGGTGCGAGACGGCTCTGGCTGAGGCGGAGCTGGAATATAAGGATATTTCGTCGCCGAGTATCTTTGTGAATTTTCCCGTTGCCGGGGAAAGCATCGGCCGATTGGTCGAGCTTGGCTTGGTTGAACAAAGCCAGGCCGAGAACGCGAAGAACGCAGATAAAGAAATAATCAATAATCAATTGTCAATAGTCAATAATCAATTACCCAGGGTTTGCTTTATGATATGGACGACTACACCCTGGACATTAGCGGCTAACCTGGCGATAGCGGTGCATCCTCACTTAGACTATAAGGCGTTAATTTACGAAAAAGACGGCGAAAAGTTTATCTCGGTAGTAGCAGAAGACCGCGTTGAGGCTGTAGTTGCAGCAGGCGATTTTAAAGAAGGACAATACACTATCAGCAAAAAATCAATAAAAGGCAGGAATCTCGAAGGGTTACGGTACCTGCATCCGTTTGTGGAGAATAATCCGACAGACAAAGACGCCTTTATGGTCATACCTGCCGAGTACGTTACGATCGAAGATGGAACAGGACTTGTCCATACTGCGCCGGGTCACGGGCTTGAGGACTATCTGTCGGGGCAAAAGTATGACTTGGCGGTCTATTCGCCGGTGATGGATGATGGGCGATATGATAATACGGTGCCGGAGTGGCTGCGGGGACAAAATGTTCTGGAGGTTGATACCGTTATAAATAATTATTTGAAGCAAGAGGGTCTGCTTTTCGCCCAGGGCGAGATTGTGCACAGTTATCCGCATTGCTGGCGCAGTAAAGGGCCGGTGATTTTCAGGGCAACGGAGCAATGGTTCATCAGTGTCGATAGAGATCTGCCTGATGTGGGTAAGAGCCTGCGTGATTTGGCGCTGGATAGCGTTAAAAAAGTAAGATGGATTCCAGCTTGGGGCCAGAAGCGCATCGAAGGGATGCTTGAATCCCGGCCGGACTGGTGTATCAGCAGACAGAGAAGCTGGGGGCTTTCCATTCCCGTGTTCCTCAGCGCCGAAGGGCAAACTTTGTTGACAAAGGAATCGGTATTGGCTGTGGCTAAGTATATCGCTGAGCATGGCTCGGATAGCTGGTTTACTGATTCGCCGCGGGAGATTTTAGGCGAGGATTTTGAGCTGCCGGAAGGATTCGTCCTCGATGAGCTGCGGAAGGAAGAGAATATTTTCGATGTATGGTTTGAATCGGGATGTAGCTGGTACAGCGTCTGTGTAAAAGAAGCGGGCTGGCCTGTGCCGGTGGATTTGTATCTCGAAGGCTCGGACCAGCATCGGGGATGGTTTCAACTGTCGCTTCTGCCGGGGCTTGGGGCGACGGGCGGGGCGCCGTTCAAGAGTGTTCTGACGCACGGCTTTACCGTTGACGAGAAAGGAATGAAGCAGTCGAAATCGTTGGGCAACTATGTTAATGCACAGGAAGAGGTGGCAAAATACGGTTCGGATATTCTGCGGCTGTGGGTCTCAAGCGTAAATTATCAGGAAGATGTAAGGTGCAACGATGAGATAATTGGACGTACGCAGGACGCCTACAGGAAAATCAGAAATACGCTTAGATACCTGCTTGGCAATACCAACGATTTCGACCCGAATGTTAATAGTGTTGCTTATGGTGAGATGTTTGAGATAGATAAGTGGGCGATGCAGCAGTTGCAGAAGCTGATAGCCGGTGTTACTGAGGCATACGATAACTTTGTCTTTCACAGAGTTTTTTCGCTTCTTTACAACTTCTGCACAGTGGAGATGAGCAGTATCTATATGGATGTGCTCAAGGACAGGATGTACTGCGATGCGGCGGACAGCTTGTCGCGGCGAAGTGCCCAGACCGCGATGCACAGGATACTGGACAGTCTGATTCGGATGCTGGCACCTATATTAGTGCATACCGCAGAAGAGGCCTGGGTTGAGTTAAACAAATCACAGCAGGTAGAAAGTGTACACATAGCCGAGATGCCGAAAGTCGATGGTTCGATTGATTTTACATCTGACGAGACGCGGTGGCAGAAGCTTATGGGGCTGCGCGATGAGGTCCTTAGG
>JAIVYN010000344.1:0-3435 GCA_048635425.1 Candidatus Aegiribacteria sp. | reverse complement strand
ATGGCACGCATGCAGGGCGATTTTGTGGGAATGGGAATGACTCTGAGCCCATTGATGATGGGTTTTCAATCATTCACCTATTTGTTCGGATCAACAGGTGCACTGGTTGCTATTATACTGGGATTTGCAAAAAATCGGGGCTGCAGAGAGGAGATAGTAGAACGTAAAACAAAATGTCGATTAACGCCGAAGGCATAGCTTTTCAGGGAGTAGCTCAGCTTGGCCAGAGCGTCCCTTAGGGAAGGTCGCAGGTTCAAATCCTGTCTCCCCGATTGATTTAACCTCTTTTCGCGCAACCAGTTCACAACCGTCAACATGGCAATGTACGTACTATTCAGGAACTGAAAATCGAGTCCGTACATGCGTATAATATTGTGCATAAGCGATCTATATATCACTTTTCCGATAGCGCTCTATGCATCGCTTCTACAGATGATAGGTAGATTCCATTGGAATAGTTGGCCAACATTCGCATCGCTGCTTCTTTATCTTTTTTGTATAGCCGGCAAGCAGCCTCTTCAAGCGGCTTCTGCAGAGTAGAAGCATTCTTCTCGATTTCCTCAGCGAGAGTTTTTACCCGGCTAATTGTATTAGCAGAAGCACCATAAATCCTGTTATAAAAATTTGAGAACATCCAAAAGGCCTGGAGTGGGTCGGTGCGGAAAGGTGAACCGACCTTTTCATCAAAGAAGATTTTCGATGGTCTTTGTGACTCCAAGCAAAATCCTGCGGGGAATTCAGAAATACCAAAATGAAATGGAATATAAAATGAAGTCTGAGGTGAAGCAAGGCAGGTCCAGTAAACAATGCCGATATCCAGAGGCATATTCCTTCGCAACTGAGCAACGAAGCTGGTCTGGGTGGCACCACTGCAAATAGGACATCCACTTTCCTGCGGACTTTTTATTGGCGATAAGGATTGGGTTTCTGTCCCCTTATAGTCGTGGCGTAGAATCTGCATAATCTGGGCTACGCCTACCTTGCGTCGCGGCACGACCGAAAAGGGCAGCTCCGGCCCGGGCGGAATTGGTTCGGCAGCAACATATCGGAGGCCGCTCCACTGTCGGCCGAAGTTGGAAAAACTTGAGGCGGAGTCGGGATTTGAATAAACAGCAGCAAAGTCGAACGGCCTGTTCTCTTTTGGATTGTACCAGCCCCTCGAAACGGCATATTTGATGATATCTTTCGAGGCCAGGAAGTTGTCCCTATCAGAGAGGTCAACCTGGTGTACCGTATATGTGTTGGCTACCATTGCCACTTGGTCATCGCCGACCCGTTGAGCCAGCCAGTGCTTGCCGTTGACGACGCAGAAGAGCCATCCTTCGTCAGGGTCACAGATGATGTATGTCCGGCCGGAGTCAATGTAGCCGAAGCGTTCCACCAGGCTTCCAGCCAATAGGACACCTTCGCGTGCAGTCTTAGCTCGCTCAGCTACTAAGCGCCGCAGCATATAGCCTATCCCGCCATTGGTGATTTGGGGCTTATCTTCTCGTGAAGGGCAATTGTCCGATGTGACACTGACGCCCCATTCATTGATGTAGCTGTCGGAGAAAAGCATGCCCGGCATTTCCGACCATATATAAGCCCAGGTTTGCTCTGCCTGAGCTAATCGGCCACCATTTAGGAGCTTTACTTTTTCTCCGGGGGAGTGTTTTCGGCGTGGGATTTTGTGATGATTTACAATTTGAGGAGGAAAGTCATCTTCATTATGGGCTATAATCACATATCCATCCACCGAGGCCTCCTTGCCTACTACAATCGAAAAACACCCCTCACATCTTGCTGCGAGTATTGTTAAGCAGAACACAAACACAGCAGCAACCGATAAGATTCTGTCGAATGTTTTCTTTACAATCATATTCATTTCCTTATCAAATCAGTTAGTTCCTGTTGCGGAAAACAAAAACCGACGATGTCACCCCTGCGAAAGCAGGGGTCCAGAACGAAAAAGCTGGATTCCCGCTTCCGCGGGAATGACAAATACTGTTTCCACAACAAATACCAGTTAGCTATTTCAATAAGTTATGGCTTTTACAATTCACTTTCGCTTGAAGCCACAACCACGGCGCAGGAGGCATCGCCCGTAACGTTTACCACGGTCCGGCACATATCCAGTATGCGTTCCACACCCATAATGAGGGCTATGCCTTCCAAAGGCACGCCAATACTTTTTAGTACGATTGCCAAAGTAATTACTCCTGCCATTGGTGCCCCGGCGGTACCAATAGAAGCCAGGACAGCAGTAAGGACTATGGTCAATTGCTGTGGTACGGTCAGACCCATGCCATAAAACTGGGCAATAAAAACAGCGGACACTCCCTGGTAAAGAGCAGTGCCATCCATATTTATGGTAGCTCCCAACGGCAGTGCAAAGCTGGCAATTTGCCCGGGGACACCTAAATTTTTTTCAGTACATTCCATAGTTACAGGTAGAGTGGCCGAGCTCGATGCAGAGCTAAAGGCAATCAACTGGGCGGGGCGAATGCCTCTGAAAAAAGTTCTAATTTTGTGCTTGCTGAAAATCTTTATTGCCGAAGAGTAAACAATCGTGACCTGAAGAATCAGCCCTACAATCACTACTAAGGAGTACTTAAGAAGAACAAATAAAATGCCTAATCCAAAATCGGCAACAACTGCTGAAATCAGGGCAAATACGCCGTAAGGAGCGAGCTTCATAATAATATGGACCATTTGAATTATCAGCTCATTAATACCCTCGAAGAAATTTATTACGGGCCGGCTTCGTTCGGATGGAATTAAACCAAGGCAAATCCCGGCCATTAAGGCAAGGAAGATAATCTGCAGCATCTTGCCTTCCACAAATGCTTTAACGGGATTTGTTGGGATAATATTCAAGAGAATATCCGTTACCGTTGGTTTTTTCAGGGCCGTCTCAATTTGTGAACCTTCCTCTTCACCGCCACTTTGGATTAGATTTGTCCGCGCTTCTTCTGAAAGACCCTCCCCGGGCTTGAGGGTATTCGCCAGGAGTAGGCCGATGCTAATTGCAATGATTGTCGTACACAGATAATAAGCCACGGTCTTGGCGCCAATCCGACCGAGCTTACGAATGTCATTGAGACTGGCTGTTCCCACTAATAGAGAGGCAAAGACCAGAGGTACAACAACCATACTAATCAATTTAATAAATGCCGAACCAATGGGTTTGATATAGCTGAAGACAAAGGCTGAAAATCCCCACTGATTGGCGAGCACACCAAAAAGCACTCCCACCAACAATCCTATCAAAACCTTCGTGTACAATTGAAGTTTGAGCAATTTCATTGGTATTCCTGGTTATATCCAATGCCCAAAAAGTTCCTAAAAGAACAGCCGCTTCGCGGCTGGGATTTACCGCATTAGAGGCACCAGTATAATTATAATTGGGCGGCACCTCTTCGGGGGCCGTCCCATGCTGTATGCCGCCATTGTGGC
>JAIVYN010000343.1:0-3389 GCA_048635425.1 Candidatus Aegiribacteria sp. | reverse complement strand
TTATCATTATAATTATGGTCAGTTGATTGCCCACTTTCATCTGCTTGTAAAGCTGCCGGCTGAGTGGGTTCGAAGAATCTTTTATCGCCGGCGATTAATTCTTTTACAAGTTTAGCCGGCTGTGGACCTAAAGCCTGCGATATATAGAAAGTCGGCTGAAAGAGATCGACTGGCCCGGAGTACTTTCGGTGGATATTAGGATTTGTCTCCGCCGGGCCTTCGTTTGCCACCATGTTGGCCATTTGGGTGCCCGGATAAACTCTTATACCAAGTGGCGCACCTGCACAATCAGGGTCAATTTGCTTAATAAAATCGACTGTCTGCGAGATTGTTTCCGGTGTTTCACCCGGTCCACCGAGCAGTAAGTCTATCATAACCTTTATGCCATTCTCACGGCACAAACGCACTGCTGAAGCAAGGTCATCTTTGAGGTGAGCTTGGCCGTAAGTTTTTAGCATCGAAGAGCACGCAGAATCACCCGTGAAGTTAATACCTATACAGCCGGCTTTTCTCATAACTTTAGCAAGCTCGGCGTCGAAAGGTACTACCGCCATATATGTGTACCAGCTCAAGCTTCTTCCAATTGAGCGTCGATTGAATTCTTCGCAGACCGCATATGCGTGCTTTCGAGGGATGTTGAATTCAGAGTCGCACAAGTGCAATACCTCCACTCCCTGGGCTATAAGCGATTGGACTTCATCAGCAACTTCTGAAGGCTCCCGGAGTCTTATTGTTGGGCCTTTAGTTAAAGGGTCGGCACAATAAATGCATCCACGGTCGCAGCCGCGTTTCGTCTCAAGACCACATTGACCTCCCTTGTTGAAGTAAGTCAGATTATCAATTTCATCCCGACTGCTCGGCAAAGAAAGTAACGCAGGCCAGGATGGCTGATTGCTGTAAATCTCTCCATTGCATCGCCAAATTAATCCGTCCACGCATTCGAAGCGTTTTGTTTGCTGTAATTCCTTGACAAGTGACACTATTGCCTGCTCACCGTCACCACGAATTCCGAAGTCGGCGCCGGTATATTCGACAATACGCCGGGCAAAGATGGAAAAGCCGACCCCGCCGATTACGATTGGCGCATCGGTCATATTTCGTATTCCACGTACAGTCTCTGCTAAATCAGGGACAAACCATTGAGCGCCCGGCCAAAAACAATCATCCGTATTGCGAAACGAAATACCCACCAACTGCGGGCTATGGGCAGCGAAATGCTCCTGGAGCATTTTCAATGGGTCATCAGTTAAGCATAAATCCACTATTTCTACATCAATCCCACCTTTTCTGGCGCTTGCTGCAATATAATCCAGAGCAATTGGTCCTATCGGAGGGACCATTCTGTTTGTGTTAATCAGCGTTAACATACATCTGCAATAATATGTGCATTAAGGGGGTGGTCAGACTTTTTGCTGCTTGTCTTGTGATTCTCTTCTTCGACTGGCAAACCAGCTCAACAAGATGCCCAGTTCGAATAAGGCATACAGTGGAAAGGCCAGTGTCACCTGCGATATCGGGTCGGGCGGAGTGGCCATAGCCGCTATTACAAATATGCCAAGCAGAACAAATTTTCTTGACCTGCGCAACCCCTCGATTGAGACCAGACCTGTCCTGTTTAAAAAGAAAATAGCTATCGGGGTCTGAAAAGCAATGCCAAAAACCAGCATCAGCATAGTTACAAAAGATATGTAATTCGCGAACGTGAAATTGGAGCTGACGCCGAGGACTCTCTCGTTGAACTTCACAAGGAAACCAAGCGTGAGCGGTGCTACTACAATTATGAAAAAAAGAGCCCCTATCACAAATAGTGCCGCCGAAAAAGGTGCCGCCAGGTGAACATAGCGTTTCTCATTCGGATAAAGTCCGGCGGCGACAAACATCCATATATGATAAAAGACCCACGGTGATGATAGTATCAGACCTGAGACTAAAGCTATTTTTATGTAGCTTATAAATCCCTCGGCAGGGGCAAGTATTTGCAGGCGTGCCTCTGCACCCATAACCCCGATATATGGTCCTTCTATAAAGGTGATTATTTTTGAACACACAAAAAGGCAAATGACAGTACCGACTATCAGCCCGCCCAAGGCACGAATCAAGCGCATCCGCAATTCCTCAAGGTGGTCGCCCAGACTCATAGTGCTATCGAGGGGGTCTTGTTTCTTCTTCTTTTTGGTCTTGCCCATTTCAATCCGTAAGGCGAGTCTGAAGAAACTTTCAGCTCAGGTATGTTAGCTCATGGTCTCGGATTCGTCCAGCCCGGCGGCGCCCTTGACCTCTTCTGCGACCTCGTCCTTTACCTTCGTTACTTCACTTACCAAATCATCCTTGGTTTCTTCTACTTCGTGAACTCCCTTCTTGAACTCGGTCAGACTCTTACCCAGACCGCGGGCAATCTCGGGCAGCCGTCTGCCGAATAGAAGCACCGCGATAATAAGAATAATGATAAGCTCAACGGGCCCGGGTGTCCAAAATCCCAGATATTGCATATATTCAGTCATTTTCAGTCTCCTTATTACTCAATCGCGATATTATAACGCGATATGAATTGTTTTGTCAACTATACATTTCATTAAATACTTTTTACGCAGGTAAGAGCCGGGCAGTATAATCCGTCTCAGTTTTAAGGTCAAGTAAACTTCGCTGGAAATATTCGCACTCAAATTATTAGCATCTTCACATTTGATATTTTCCTTCTTATCGGTCTTGACACCTCAGCAAAGGCAGATAAAGGTACGAGGGCTGGAATGAGATTTTTTACGTTTGTGTTGGATTTATAAAGCCGCAAAAAAATATCTTTTTTTCAGAACATAAGTATTTAGTTTTCAAGTGTTTACGTCTTGGGGGTGGCGATTTTTCTTGCTTTTATTGTCCCTTTCGGTTATGATAGTAACATCGTAAGAGAGCAAAATATTTGAACGTACTGTTTTCTGGGATACTCGATGGAAAAGTTTTATTACGAAACCTGGCTTCCATTTGTTTTTAACAAGAGGAGAATCTTGATTCTGGCAATTGCGAGTTATATCGCTTTGTGCTAAAGAATCATTGGGTTGTTGAGTTATTTTGGGGCCGCCTATTTCCAGGCGGCTTTTTTTGTGCGCTCGAACGGTAAAAACATTTGACACATTCGGGACGGCGAATTAAGCTTCAGAAAACACGAATTGTATAATAAGGGAGCTGCACGATGATTATAGTCACCGGGGGAGCCGGCTTTATCGGTTCGGCACTGATTGCCGAATTGAACAGAAGACAGATTAGCGACATCCTTGTCGTTGACCAGCTTGCTGCGGACGAGAAGTGGAAGAATCTGCAGAATTTGTCTTTTGCCGACTATGTCGAGAAAGACGATTTTCTGGAAATGGTGATTGAAGATAAGCTCGATAGCCCTG
>JAIVYN010000342.1:0-3517 GCA_048635425.1 Candidatus Aegiribacteria sp. | reverse complement strand
ATACTTTCTGTAAGCTGGTTTGTAAGCGCCTGTTTTGCCTTGTTGTAAGTCTTTATTTTTTTTGGCTTGTGGTTTTCTGTCAGCTGACTCTTAATCAGCGGGTCACAGGTTCGAATCCTGTATCGCCCATTTTTTCACCTTTACTGCTTTAATTCAAGCTGCATAGATTACCTCACGAGACTTATTGATGGATTCAAGGAAATATGGATTTTTTATTGCACGAGGCATTACTAGGTCAACATGTCTGTTGAACAAATCCTGTAATGCTTCAAGCAGGCCAAAATAGGCATCGGCATGCTCACCCGGCTGCAACGGCAGAAATTCCACTAAGAAATCCAGGTCGCTGTTTTCAGGGTCAAATCCCTCACCGGTTAAAGATGAGCCAAATACTTCAAAGCGCTTGACACGGTACTGTTTGCAAAGGCTCTTGAGCGATTCGTAATTTTCCTCAATAAAGCTTATCATTCAATATGCACTCCAGAGATATAAAATCTGCGGTGTGCCAAGTTCGTACAGCGTGGTTCTGTCGATTTTTAATAAGTTTGACTTGCGGTAGCTCAGGAAGTCGGTCAAAGAGAACGGCTTGCGATATTCCACTACCTGGGCCTTGTCAATCCCCGCCAGAGATTTGGCCAGCTCTATTGCCTCATCCAGATAGCCAATTTTATCTATTAGCTTTTCCTCAAGTGCCTCCTGCGCACCGAAAATACCGCCGTCAGCAAGCCGTCTGACATCATCCAACGTAAGTGACGCTTTTCTTCCCTCAGCCACAACCTCCACGAACCTATCAAGGGCAGGTGTGATTAGCTTGTCTCGCATGTATTGAATTTCTTCCGGTGTTGGTGCCCTGAACGAGCTGGGCCAATCCTTTTTTTGGCCCGACTTAACAACAACCGGCAAAACGCCGAGCTTATCTTCCAGCAGTTCCTGGACAACAAAATACCAGCTTATTACTCCGATGGAGCCGGTAATCGTGGTTGGCTCAGCTATGATTTCTTCACATGCAACCGACGTATAATAACCACCCGAAGCAGCAATGCCCTGCATAAACGCAATGACCGGCTTTTTTTCTTCCTCGCGGAACTTGCTGATTTCCTTGTAGATTTGGTCGCTGGCTGAAATCGTTCCGCCCGGCGAATTGACCCGAACAATGACGCCTTTCACATGCTTGTCCCGCCGGGCCGCCTTTAGCTGCCTATAAACATCGCTGGCTACTTCACCATATATTACGCCCTGCACTGTAATCATCGCAATTTTAGTTCTCGCCGGCCCTTCTCGTATGACTTCTTCGGTAAGGAGGCCTCTTTGCCCCGTCGCAAACATAGCAACTACACCAATCAACATTAGGAATAGTGCGATATTTGCCATAACCGACAGTGCTAAAACAATGCCCCAGAAAATCCTCCAGCCCGCTCCCTTCCTTCGTGGTTCCATTCTCGTCCTGCCCGCACCCAGGCCGGAAATTGGCCCTGTCGGCTGTGGCTCCGTAGGCCCTGACAAATTATTGTCCTGTTCAAAATCCATAATAAACCCTTTCAAAAATAACCGCCGTCATTATAAGTCGTGTACACCTTACCGTCAATCCTCAAAAGTTATGTGATGGGCAAAACTGATTATTCTTTTATTAAAGTCGTTAAAGGTTTTCGCGCGTTTTGGACATACTTAATGAGTTGGTCGGTGTATCTGGATGTCCGGCCGGCCCAAAGCCAGTTGATAATTTTTTCCATTTTGGAGTCATTTAATTTACGCCAATCACCAAAACGCAAATCGCCGGGCAGATTATTTTCGTCCGCTTTTTCCAGCAGTACGTCAATACCTGCCATAGCTCCTAAAGCCATATTCGTTGGCTCGATACCATATTCCAGCGCCAGTTGCATAGTCCCAAATATGCGCCCGTTCACCCCGAGTTTGCGCACTGCATCGCGAACAACCCTAACAACCGTATCTCCCAGATAAGGGTTGGTCATTCGTTCGAGCAGGTCCTCGGCAGAGAATTTAAAACCTGCTTCGGTGAAAAGTTCGTCACCGAGGTGAGCATGCTTTTTTATAAGTGCGGCGCCGCACTCTTGTAAAAAAGCGGCTCTGCCGATTTGCATAATCTCTTGGTCATCCGCCAGTTCGGTCATCTTCGTATAGCCCTTGACGGCGGCTATGAAGCCAAGCAGCGAATGTATGGCGTTATGGCCGTAAAGTTTTGCCTCCTCGAAAGCCAACAGGTCGTCTTTTTCAATAAAGACCTCTATACCCGGCCTAAAATCAGGAATTCGCGTTCGGCTCACTAAGATTCGATTGAACTGTTCCACCAGAAAAGCCCTGTTGATGCCCGGTGCTATGGTCTTCAAATTCAACTCTGCGATTTCCGAGCGAAAACCTCCCTGTTTTCGCAGACCTCGGGAACCTTCGCATCGTGCTTCGGTTTCTTCCGTGTCTGTAACAACTCGGCTCATCTTGCCGATGACAGTATTTAGAAACTGCACCGGCTTTTCGGATAGGGCACCAATTTTTTTGACAATGGCCTTTTCTAATATTTCCGCCGCTCGGTTATTGTTTTCCGCCGTATAAATTATTTTTGCTTTTGCTGTGCTGTTTTTCAAACCATCAGCTATCAATGAAGCAACGCTGTTGGCGCCGCCCGATTCATAGAAATTTACAGAAGGCAGGCAGGTAGTTATTTCCGTGGACTGTGCCAAAACTTCAAGAAGAATTTGCTTATCTGCTGCAACGTTTGGGTTAAGCAGTTCGACATTATCAATCTTCAGCACTTCGATGCCATCGGCTTTGGCCACATTGACGTAGTAGCTGCCGTTGTTGGCCCTGACCGCATCGACTAACCGGGCGTCAATCTCGGCTGCAACTATCCGTGTAAAATTGCCGCTTTGAAATGCTTCCTTGGCAAACAGACCGCCCTGGATCGGCCCGAATCCAAAACCCGTAAATATGTGCTCTGTCATAATTATTGGCCCGCGGCCTTCAGAAAGCGTTTGATTTGCTCTTTATCCGTTAAGATTATCATTTCAAGGTCGTAGGTTTTGCTTTTTCCCGGCGCGATGTGTATTAGTTTTTTCTGCTCTCTGGCTTTGCTCTGGCCGATTGGCGGGTTCGTTCCCGGCTCCAGAGCGGTAACGTATTCGCCGGGACCCCAGTGCTGCCAGTTGCTAAGCCAGGGTAATTGTCTTTTCTTATATTTCAAAACAAGCGCAAGACCGAGTCCTCGATTGTAAAGACCGACGGTGCAAATACCCTTTTTATCAGCGGCCACATCTATAAAAGCGCAGCCTTCGCCGCCGCCTCTATGGCTGTCGAGCGGCTTAGAGCATTTTCTGAAATTGCGTCTGCTGTTGAATACCGCGTTGTCCATATCCATTCCACGCGACGCCCATTTGCCTTTGCATACAATCTCTGTCCCTTCATCAACCAGCGGCCAGCCGTAATTGCAATGATACAATATCATATGAGGTGCCGGAGTATTACCGAGATTGCTAACGACATCGTGAATTCGAACCGTCGGCTCACCGAG
>JAIVYN010000341.1:0-3569 GCA_048635425.1 Candidatus Aegiribacteria sp. | reverse complement strand
GCGAGGACAAGGCTGGCAAGGAAGCAAAACGCAGGCCTACTGGTTGGTAGTCCGAGTTTTGCTGACACCGCCAGCCGAAGCCGCAGCCAGCCAAAAATGGAAGATAATTTATTTACAAGTCCTAAGTGTTATATTCTATTCTCTCATGCCATTTGTGTTTTTTGACCGATGCCAGAATCTTCTGGGCACATTGCAGTGCAGCCAGGCCCTCTTCAGCACTAACCTCAGGCATAAAGTCCCTGTCCATAACCGCCCGCAGAAAAGCCTCTTGCTCCAGACGGATGGGCTCCTTATCGTCTATCTCTAACTGCTCAATGTGCAATAAGTCCGGCCAGTTCACTGTCGTTAAGTCAAAATCACCAGCTTCTTTGTGCTCCTGTATCCACTTAACAACGTTCGTATTCGGGTCAGCCTTTATTACAATTCCGCTCTTCTTAAAATAATCCACAGTCAGATACGCCTGCCGACTGAACACCCGCACTTTTCTTTCGGTTTTCAGGGCCAGTCTCGAAGCGGTAATATTCGCAATGCAGCCATTCTCAAAAACAATTCTTGCATTACAGATATCTTCCTCTTCTTCAATAACACTGACACCTACTGCGTCTATTTTCTTGATTTTGCTTGCCGCCAGGGACAGAATAATATCTATATCGTGAATCATCACATCCAGCACGACCCCGACATCGGTCGAGCGGAATGGATACGGACTGATGCGGTTGGCCTCGATAAACTTCGGCTCAATATTGAGCCTTTTAATCGCCTGAACAACCGGATTGCAGCGCTCGGAATGACCCACCGCTACAACGCTGTTATTTTTCCTCGCAAGTCCTGCAATTTTTCTTCCTTCTCTGACGTTGGCTGCCAACGGCTTTTCAATCAACACCGCAATTTTCTTCTTGATAAAGTCTTTTGCCAGCTTCAGATGTGTCACTGTTGGAGTAGCTATCGTTACCGCATCAATCCCGTTAAAAGTCTCTACCAAAGACTCACCGGTCCCCTTTATCCACGAACTTTTAGCGGGGTCAGCTTTCTCTAAGATATCGGCGTAATTAGTAAAGGCCATACAATTATATCGATCGGCTAAGCGCCGGGCTTTGTTGACGTCAATATCGACCACAGCAACAAAATCACTTTGCGGAAGCTGGTCATAGACCTTCGCGTGTATGGCCCCCATTTTGCCGGCGCCCACAACTGCGGTTCGCACTTTTGTATTTTGCATTGTGTACCCTTTGAACACGGACTAACACTGAAAGGTCAGTGTCCGTCAGTGTCTGTCATCTAAACTTCTCACGATACCTTCCGAACTGATGCTCGCTGCTTTTGGCTATGCTGTCAATTATAGCCCGAACATTTTCATCGAGTCCATCCTCCAGCGCCAAAGCATTTGCATTCTCCAGCAATGTGCCCGGCTCGCGATAGAGCTTCCTGTACGCTTCGAATATTTGCTTCTGTTGTTCGTCATTAAGACCGGCTCGATCCAGGCCTCGCTTATTAACACCACGAACCCGCGGTGGATAATGCCCGCTGACAGTCAGAAAAGGCGGAACATCCCGAGTAATCCCAGCCAGTCCCGCCACGAAAGACCACTTACCTATGGTAACAAACTGATGTGCCCCAGCCAGACCGCTGAACCAAACACCAGTCTCAATCTTGCAGTGACCCCCTATCTGCACAAGGTTACTCATGACAATCTTATCTTCAAGTATGCAATCGTGTCCAATGTGAGCACCGACCATAAGGAAATTATCATTTCCTATCTTTGTCATTGCGCCAGGCTGAATACCGGGATGGATTGTTACCTGTTCGTGAATGATGTTTCCGTCACCAATTACAATCCTGCCGAATTCGTCACCTGAGCTCAAACGCAGCGTCTGCGGCCGGCACCCAATCACACAATTCGCGAAAAAATGATTGTGTTCTCCGATTTTGACATCCTTGTTAATCACAACATTGGCCTCAAGTATCGTACCAGAACCGATTGAGACTCCGCTGTCAATAACGCAATTGGGACCAATTATAACTCCGTCAGCCAGCTCGGCGTCCGTATGAACTACTGCACTGGGATGTATCTGCAACTTCATACTCCTTCTATTACCTCCACTTCATAAATCAAAGTGCCTAAAGTTTGGAGTGCCTAAAGTTTGAAGTGCCTAAAATGCCTAAAGTTAAAAAACAATCCATAACTTTAGGCACTTTAGTTCATTTTAGCTCACTTTAGGCACTTTACCGATTCTATACCTTTTCATCATCGACAAGCATAAATCTGATTTGTGCTTCGGCAACCACTGCATCGCCGACCATCGCTTTGCAACGACATTGTGCCGTTCTTTTCCTCAATCTGTTTGTTTCAGCTATAAGGATAAGCTGGTCACCGGGTATAACAGATTTACGCAATTTTACATTATCCATACTCAACAGCACTGCCAGCTTACCCGTATGTTCCAGCCTTTGTGCAAACAACAAACCGGACACTTGTGCCATGGCTTCTACGATAAGAACACCCGGCATAATAGGGGTCCCGGGAAAATGGCCCTGGAAGAATTGCTCATTAAAGCTTACATTCTTTATGCCTTTTATTCGCGTATCACCTTCAATTTCGATTACCTTGTCCACTAATAAAAATGGGTATCTGTGGGGCAGAATCTTCCCAATCTGCCGAATATCCAATAGGGCATCCGTCCCGAACTCGGCAATTCGCTCCTGCTGCTGGGCCGCTTCGTACAATTTTCTTACAAGCTGCTGGTTCAACGCATGCCCGCTCTTATAAGCCACAATCCTGCCCTTAACTGCTCGGCCCACTAAGGCAAGGTCACCAATCAAATCAACAATCTTATGTCTGACACACTCATTGGGAAATCTGTAACTGTTCTTAATTGGCCCGTCTGAGTTGATAACCAGAATGTCACGGGGGCCGATGTGCGTTCCTATTCCCCGTGCCTGAAACTGCTTGGCTTCAGCCTCAAGCAAAAACGTTCGGGCCGTTGCCAGATGATTCTCAAAGTTCTCCGGCGTTAGCCGACAACTGAAAATCTGCCTGTCGATACCCGTGTGCCCGCCGTAATCCAGATCGTAGGTCAGACTTAATCCGTCATCAGAATACGGCAGGGCGTAAACGCAAGCATCGCCGGCGGTAATAGTAATCGGCTCCTTGATAACAAATTCTTTCCGGCTAACCTCCTGCTCAACCATCTCTGCGCGTTTGAGAACCTTGAAATACTCGGCACAACTGCAATCCGGAGCCGGCAGCTCAGAGCTGTTAACTTCTACAACCAAATTGTCAATCTCAAGCGCGTTAATCGCAGCCAGGCAGTGCTCGATAGTCTCTATACTGACAGAACCTTTTTTAATCGTCGTGCGCCGGCTACGCTCGGCAAGGTTGGACGCAACAGCACTAATCCGCACCGGCTCAGGAATATCGGTGCGAACGAAGGTTACCCCGGAATTCGCGGGAGAAGGGCGAAAAGTGACCTTCGCCTCCTTGCCCTCAAATAAACCGCGACCATGAATCTTGCCTTCACTCTTTATCGTCTTCTGCAGCTTCAAGTCTTCCCATCCTCTTGCTTAGTTGC
>JAIVYN010000340.1:0-3467 GCA_048635425.1 Candidatus Aegiribacteria sp. | reverse complement strand
CATGCTGTTGCCTTAAAGCGTTAAATCCAAAAGAGTTACAGGGTTTATTTCTTATCAACCCACCAACTTTTTTGCAGTTGAGCCATCATTTTTAACTTTAGACACTTTTCACTTATTCTACTCACCAATTACCCATTTCCAAATAACCCTTCTTCCAGACTACAATTCCTGAAACAACAAACACGATTACATACACAATCAGTGCATATCTGGTTCTTATCTGGCTCATAGCAAGGCCAATCAGGGCATACATTGCAGCTAAGCCATAGCAAATGGCAACGGTTCTTTTCAAAGGTATTCCTCTGTCAATCATCTGGTCGTATATATGCCCGCGGTCGGAAACGAACAACGGACGCTTATTAATGAATCGCCTGACAAGCGCAACAGCCGTATCGAGGATAGGCAGCCCAAAGACCACGACCGAAGCCATCCACCACCTTGGTATCCTCTCAGCAAATAAAATCATAAGGGCTGCCACTACAAAACCGAGCAGCATACTCCCGGCGTCTCCCATAAATATTTTGGCCGGATGGCGGTTAAAGGGTAAGAAGCCACATACCGCACCGAGAAGTCCCAAACATATAATTACACGCACCGCATCGCCGCCAACCTCGCTGAAACCCCACGTGCCTAAATGAATCGCCAACAATAAGCAGGCAGCCGTGATAATCACGGTAACACCTGCACAAAGACCATCCAGACCGTCCAGAAGATTTAGCGAATTGCTCGCACCCAATACAAAGATAATTACAATCGGAATTCCCAAAATCACTTCAATATTTTCCGGGATTCTTGCCCCGGCCAGAGAATAATACAGCGCCGGCCTTATGCCAACCAAAACTAAAACGACAGCAGCTACAATCTGGCCTAATATCTTCTGCCTGGGTTTTATGTCGAATATGTCATCCACCAGCCCGATAAGACATGCTATCGCCCCACCGGCCAACACCGCCACCAGCCAGGTGAACGGCAAGCGAAAATGCTCTTGGTCGCCAATGCAATAAATGCCTGTAAGTACGCCGACGGTCAGCCCGGCTAAGATGCCAACGCCGCCAAGATAGGCGACTGTTCCTTTGTGAGTTTTTACCAGGTTGTCAGGTTTGTCAACGATTCCAAACTTTATTGCGATGCTCTTGCATAACGACGTGGCAACTAAAGCCGAGATAAATGAAAACACCAGCACAGGCCAGAATTGTAATACCCAGCTTAGAGACCTTTCAGGGCCTATGAGATTGTCCAACATAGTTTCTATCCTCTATCTGAACAATTCCTGGACAAGAATCTGTTTTGCAGGCTTTACACAGTGTATAGAACGAAGTCGAATCTGTCCAGACCAATCGCTGTGGCCTTGACGCCAACATCCCATTCGGATAAACTGATAACTGCTCTACAAAGAATGAATTGATATCGAAAATCGAAAATGAAATATGAGCCTTTTTAATATTTGTAAACGTGGACTTGATATTTTCATTGCTTTAGCTGCGATGGTTATTCTGTCTCCGGTTTTGGTTGCGATAGGGATAACCATTAGGCTTAGCAGTAAAGGCCCTGCAGTATTCAAGCAACAAAGGGCGGGGAAAAACGGCAAGCCGTTTGTCTTTTACAAGTTCCGCACAATGACACTCGACGTTGACCCCTTTGGGCCCAGTCCGAAATCCGGCCAAGACCGGCGGCTGACAAAAGTCGGCAAGTTTCTGCGGGAGTCTTCACTCGACGAACTGCCGCAGTTATTTAACATATTAAAAGGGGATATGAGTATTGTCGGGCCTCGGCCGCTGTATCTATCGCAGATACCCGAGTGGAGCGAGCGGCAAAAAAAACGGCTTCTTGTCAAGCCCGGCCTGACGGGTTCGGCACAAATCCAGGGCAGGGCCGAGCTCACACGCGAAGAAAAACTTGAACTCGACGTTAAATATGTGGAAAATGCCGGCCTGTTAACCGATATAAGGATAATGCTGGCGACTATTGTGCAGGTGTTCAGGCGAAAGAGTGTCTATGAAAAAAGGTACTCAAAAACCGAATACACCAGAGGCCAAGATGGTTAATTGGTGAGTGGTTAATTGGTTAATCGGTGAGTTGCCTACTCACCACTCACTACTCACCAATTACCAGTTGCTAAATTGGAGTAAAGCTAATGGGTACAAAAACCGCTGCCAAAACCAGATACCTGACAAGACTGGAACAGATTGAGCAATTAAGCGAACAGGAAAAAGCCGAGCTGAAAAAGGTTACCGACAGGTTTTCTTTTCGCGGTAATGACTACTACCTCTCGCTGATCGACTGGGATGACCCGAACGACCCGATACGAACCATTATTATCCCGCATCTGCAGGAGCTTGAAGAATGGGGCAAACTCGACCCTTCTGATGAACATAGTTACACGGTTATGCCCGGCGTTGAGCACAAGTATAATTCCACCGCCGTGTTTCTCGTAAGCAACGTTTGCGACGGTATATGCCGGTACTGCTTCCGTAAGCGAGTGTTTATAGAACCACAAAAGGCCTATTTGCAGGATGTGCCGGCAGCAATCGGGTATGTTAAAGAACATCGCGAGATAAACAATGTGCTGCTGACCGGTGGAGACCCGCTCGTGCTGACAACATCCAAACTTGAGAATATTATCCGGCAACTCCGCCAAATCGAGCACGTTGAAATAATTCGCATCGGGACAAAAATACCTGCGTTCAATCCGTATCGGATTATCAATGACCCGTCTTTATTGGAGATGATAGAAAACTACAGCACCGAGCGCAAGAAGATATATGTGATGACACACTTCGTGCATTCCAAGGAGCTGACTGATGCGGCGGTTCAGAGTGTTCACCTCCTGCAGAAAGCCGGTGCAATGATTGCGAATCAGACGCCGCTGGTACGCGGCCTGAATGATGACCCGACGGTTATGGGAGAGCTGCTGAATAAGCTGTCCTTCATTGGCGCGACACCTTATTATATTTTCCAGTGTCGCCCGGCCCTTGGGAACAAGGCCTATACCGTGCCTATCGAGCAAGGTTACGAGATTGTAGAGCAGGCAAAATCGATGGTGTCCGGCCTTGCCAAACGGGTCCGGTACGCAATGTCGCACGCGACCGGCAAGATTGAAATCCTCGGCAAGACGAAAGAGTGTGTGTACTTCAAATATCATCGGGCGGCCGACGATAACAACAGCGGACGCTTTATGGTGTTCAAGAGTAATCCCGATGCCTGCTGGCTCGATGATTACGATGAAAGGGTGGATGATTATCCAATAACGCTACCGTAAGGGGCACATAAATTAAGTCATATTTTTCTATCCCTGTCCCTTGAGATTGGAATTTTCACGGAACTGCAAGATCAGCCCTCGATGAACAGAGGGCTGATTGTTTGTTAAGGACTGGTAAAAAAATTAGGTTTCGTTTTGGCTCCAGCGAGGACAAGGCTGGCAAGGAAGCAAAACGCAGGCCTACTGGTTGGTAGTCCGAGTTTTGCTG
>JAIVYN010000339.1:0-3588 GCA_048635425.1 Candidatus Aegiribacteria sp. | reverse complement strand
GTTGTTACACCTAATTCGGCCCCCATAGTGGTTATTGTCGCCCGCTGTGGTACAGAGAGCCGTTCTGCGCCTTGCCCGAAATATTCGACCACCCAGCCGACATTGCCTTTTGTTGAAAGTATACTCAACAGCTTGAGAATAACGTCCTTTGCCGCCACCCAGTCGTTCAATTCGCCGGTAAGTTTTACTCCCAGAACCTTTGGGCATTTCAGGTAAAACGGCCCACCGGCCATCGCCACCGCCACGTCCAGTCCGCCGGCCCCGATAGCTAACATGCCGATTCCGCCGCCCGTCGGCGTATGTGAATCACTGCCCAACAGCGTCGCTCCGGGTTTGCCGAACCGCTCTAAATGGACCTGATGACAGATGCCGTTGCCCGCCCGTGAATGATAAACTCCACACCTTGCAGCTATCGTTTGCAGATACAAATGGTCATTATGGTTCTCCGGGCCGAAGCCGGCCATATTATGGTCAACGTAGCTGACCGACAAATCGGTTTTAACCTTACCAGCTCCCATGGATTCGTACAGCAAAAACGCCGTCGTCCCCGTGGCGTCCTGCGTGAGCGTCTGGTCAATACGAATCCCAATCTGCTCACCGGCGGCAAGACTGCCCTCAACAAGGTGGTTGCCAAGTATCTTGTAAGTAAGCGTTTGTCCCAATCTTGAACTCCCTTAAAAACAAAACACAAGTTTAACATAAACGACGGATAAAGACAAATTCTATGTTCGCTCAAATGGTTGAACAACCTTTACTCACAAAAATAATAAACGGCCTTGTGCTCATTCACACAAGGCCGTTCAGAGAGAACAAAAATGCAGGAACTGTCTTTATGCGATCCGGCTAACCAAAAATAAACTGCTGCCAACAGGCTGCTTTACCAATCGCGCACAACCACGCCGTCTTCGCCTACTAAATACCGTTCGCCATCTTTAACCTTAAGATTGTACACCTTGCCGACATAAGGCATTGCTCTTTTTACAACGCTCTTGATAGCAACTGTGCCGTTTAATGATTTCAACTTCATACCACTTTGCAGATTTTGGGCAGCGACCCATCGTCCGGAATCAAGCATGAAGCAGTGTGCTGCCACAACGCTGATGCGGTTGCCGTTTTCAAGCGTTATATCGCGGCATTCGAAGGTTCCCTGATGCTCCTGTATTTTCTCGATTTGCTTTAAGCACAGCAATGCCACAGTACAACCAAACCTGCCGACCGTCTGCCCCGGGACAACTTCTGAAATCTGCACGAGTGCCCCATCTATCCACACGGGTGTATCAGCAAGAAAACATGTTCTTCCTTTTATTGGGGGCTCGCCACCTTCGCCATCGTTCACGAGGAACGAATCCAATCTATCCTGTGGCTCACTGGTTCCAGGTATAAGCAAGCAGCCGCCTGTACGAATATCTCCACCGTCCCAGAAGGTGTAGATATTGTCTTCATTAACACCGCAAAAAGGCGTCTTTTCAAAGCTCACGTGGCTATCCATAAACAAGACGTTCTGCCCATCTTCCTGGTGAGCAAGAGCGTTTCCAATTTGGATGATTTCTTTGCCACCTTCAGGATTGAAGCCAGGCCACAGGTCAATCTTGCTCTGGGCTTCTGCAGCGGGAGAGTCTATGAATGGATTGCGGTCGGCTGCAATCGCCATACCCGGTTCGCTCGATGTGGTCAGGGCGTACAGGCCAAAAGGCATATGGTAAGCGTAGCTGCAATGCTTAACCGCCTCAGGGCCAAAGTCCCAGAGGTCAATAAGCTCCCTGTTGCCCGCGTTGTATTCGGAGGGCTTAAATTCCGTGGTCCCGGAATCACTTTTGCAAACGAACGACTTGGGCGTTACCTCGGCGTACTTGACCAGAAGATAAAAGCTGGAGGTAATGGTGGCCATGCCGCCGCTGCCGTCGGCGTTTAAGCCGTAAGCGGTGAATCGGTTATCGGCCAGCCACTGAGGGATTGTGCCGGTCCACGTGCTGTTTCTGCCGCCGGCACGCGGAAGCTCATCGTCGTAATCGTTTGCATAAATCAGCATTGCCTTTCCGATGCCGGACAGGTTCGTCCCGCAGACCATTCTAAAGGCAACCTGCCTTACCCTGGCCAGGGCGGGCATCAAAATGCCCATCAATAGAGCTATGATCGCAATTACGACCAGAAGCTCAACCAATGTAAAACCTTTGCGTTCCATTTTCTTTCTCCTTCAATTTTTCGGAGATTCGCACAACCGACCGTTTTTGGGCACATTTCAATAATCTCTGTAATAACAATAAGTACAACCTACTGCCGGGCTCGCATTATGACAGTCCCTGCCAAAAAGTAACGTATAGCTCAAAACGCCGTTTTTTTGCGAATCTCCATGGTTCTTTTTTTTCGCTCAAAAACGGTCGGTTCAAAACAAGTCCCAAAAACCGGTTTTTCGCCGAGAAAGTCCGCGCAAGTCAGGCCGTCCCACGTTCAAAGCTGCTCTTAGCTCAATCGTGTAAGCCGTTCCTCAGGCAAGTTCAGGATATGAAATAAAAAGGTGAATATGATAGCGACTTAAATTATAATGAGTTTTTCAAACCTGCCTTTTGGTCAAATTTTCCATGTCGGCGCAAATCCTGCGCGCAAAATTCTTCTCCATTCAAAAACATACATTAAACTTCAAAAAAACCTTTCGGCAGGCAGGTTTGTGATATGAAATTAAGAAGGCAAATATGATAACGACTTAAATAATAAAACTTCTTTCAAACCTGCCCGTCTCTATATGTTTATACGACAAAACAGTTTCTTTGTTGTTTAAATTTCGTCAAATTTCTCTTTTTTCTTGAAATTTTGCACAATTCTCCCAGCACCTTTAATATCAGCCCGTAATCGCATATATAGCGGTATTCTTTTGTATATGAACTGGTTATAAACGTCCGGGTGGCCTTCTGTTTTTTCCGGTCATTTTTTTGGCTGAATCGCCCAGGTCCTCGCGCATTCGCTCGGCGAAGCCTAAAAGCCTTTTGACCACATCCGGGTATTGGGCAGAGACATCGCGCTGCTCGCCTATATCTTTTTCCAGGTCAAACAACGCCAGACCAATCTTTGCCTGCTCATACTTGACCGGTTGGCCGCCTGTGCCGCCCTTGCGTCCACCTAACGAGCGATAACTGTGAGGCAGGTGGAGTTTCCACTTTGCGCTGCGGACCGCTTCGAGTGCATAGCCGCGATAATAGAAGAACGCTTCGTGCGGGCTTTTTGCTCCCCGCTCACCTAACATTAACGGCCAGATGTTCTTACCGTCGATGGTATGAGCAGGCAATTGTGCGCCGGTGAGTTTCGCAATTGTAGGTAAAATGTCCATCGTCGAAGCCGGTTCCCTGCAGACAGTCCCGGCTGGTATTTGGCCCGGCCAGCGCATAATGGTTGACTCCCGCTGTCCGCCGTCGAACGTTGTGCCCTTGCCCTCACGCAGCGGCTTGGCCGAACCGGCGTGGTCGCCATAGCTCAGCCACGGGCCGTTATCAGAGCTGAATATCACCAATGTCTTTTTATCAATGCCCAACCGCTTCAGCGTTAAGAGTATCTGTCCCACCGACCAGTCGATTTCCATCATGACGTCACCGTAGA
>JAIVYN010000338.1:0-3625 GCA_048635425.1 Candidatus Aegiribacteria sp. | reverse complement strand
ATAACCGGCGCATTTCCAATCCAAGTTTCTCGGGTTCTCCGCCATCTGCAGAGATTCGACACAATTCCCATCTCTGATCACTGGGTCCTTTCCTTGCGAAGAGAATGTATTTTCCGTCAGCAGTCCATGTGATTAAAAGACTTTCAAGGCTATACCTTTCCTCGAATCTGTACAGTTCCCGGGGTTCTCCTCCAGCAGCTGGCATGATCTTTAGCACCCTTTTACTTTTATCTTTCATGATGTTTAAGGCTAACCAATTGCCATCTGGAGATATACGGAAGTGTGAGGTTTCCTTTTCAGGTGCATGATAGAGTACCTTTTCTATGCCGGTTTCAAGGTCTCGAACAAGAATCTGGTAAATCTTAGCATTCCTGTCGCCACGCGCATAGAAAATAGCTTTTCCGTCACGAGACCATTCGCCTCCGAACGTTACCTCCTCATACTCATCACTTAGCACAATAGGCGTGACGTCTCCCATTTGAGCGTCAATCTGGTAGATTCCCCGACGATTATTATAATCCATACCCTTGGCAAGAAAGGAGCGGCAATCAGGAGACCAACGAGGTTTTCGAATTGCTTTTAGTTTAGGGAATAATTCACGCTCCTCACCGGTTTCAAGGGAATAAATACAGAGAACGATAGGATGAGACGGACCAGCAGTAATAAAGGGTATAGTGCGCCGTATAGAAACATAGGACAGGTATTTCCCGTCAGGTGAGTAGTCGGCTCCTTCACTAAAACCCTCAAAACGTGTAATCGCCCTTTTCGGTGGAGCAAGAATTTTACCTGTCTTCGGATCGAGTTCGGCAATATAAATATCTCTAATTCGTTTTCGTTCACTTTGTCCGTAGTAAAAAGAACCATCCCTGGTGAATCCCATTGGTTGAAATCGCCCAATATCCGCCTTAACCAGTTCGGGAGCTCCCTGAGGTTTTCCTTCAGCGACGGCAATGAGCCATGCACCGAGGCTTCCGGTTCGGTCGCTGGCAAAAAGGATATTTTTTCCATCCGGTGCCCAGCCGATAACGAAGTCATCGGCGGGGTGTTTAACCAGCGAAATTTCGCGACTTCCATCTGAGGTGAGCAGGAAGATGTCTCGCTCTGGGGAGTCTTCTTTTGGTGGATAGGAATACACAATGTAGCGCCCGTCCGGTGAAAAGCACATATTCTTCAGATAGAATCCCAGCGTTTTGAGAACACGCACAGACCCATCTGTAGCGGAAACCAAGACAATCTTGTGTTTTCCATCTTTTTCGGAGAGATATGCTAGAATATGCTTGCCATCCGGGGACCAATCGTGAGGTTCTATCCATTCGTTTCTGTTTTTTATACTGTAGAGAATGTGATGTTCTGAGTCTTCGAGCCCTCTAACACACAATTCAACATAATGCCCTTCTCTGTCGCACCATTGATATGCTATCTGTGTACTATCAGGTGACCATCTGGAAGAATAGGCATATTCGTCGGATTCATCCCAGGTGCCCTTATTCGTAAGACGGCGCTTCTTTCCGGTGGCAATTTCATAAATGGCCAGGTCGCCCGTCTCCCAGTCCACATAAGAGAGATACCTGCCGTCAGGGGAAGGCGCTCCGTAGGTAACCCCGGGGCCCGACCATACCTGCCGGAGCGTTATGCGACGACCAGGCTTCGCAGTGGCAACGGCAAACTCGCCCTTATCAACTATGCGTTCGCCTTTATCGGCCCCGCTGCTGACGGGCATATCGTCTTTGTCTGACTTTTGAGCTTTGGCCATAGGCAGAACACAGGCCAACATCAGGGCGACAATGGCAAGAATTGTGGCGCTCCGCAGGTGATGGTATTTCCAGGTTTTCTTTTCCAGCCATTTAAGTCGAATCAACAGTCGGTTGGAATCCTCAAATAGACCCAAAAGTCCCATTCCCGGCTCAACGGTTTTGGCGAGGAACCGCCGAGCGTTTTCCAGAATGGTTTGCCTGTAATCGGCTGTTTTCTCCTGTAGAATCCTTCCTACAGTGGCATCACAGCAAAGCTCCCTCAAGTGCCGCAACTGCCGCCGAACAAACCACAACAGCGGATTGAACCAATATACGACCTGTAGCACCATATAAACGGAATGCACCCATAAGTCGCCGCGTTTTATATGTGCCAGTTCATGTAACAAAATATGCTCGGTATCTTTTCGAGAAAAGCCAGTTATGTTTCCCTTAGGCAGTAATAGTATCGGCCTGAATATCCCAAACACAGCCGGACAAACGACGGTTTCAGAAAAAGCCACTTCCGGGAGCCGTCGTAGATTTAGTTTTTTTGCTGTATCAGCTAATAATTTTCCAAACCACGGCGGCAGAGCATCTTCCTCCGCTTTTCCACGATGTGCACCCCGCAACTGCCGAAGCTTCACAACCAGCCAAGTGGCCAATACCAGTGTTCCCAGCAGCCATATCAGCATTGCATAAGCTTGCCGGGAAGGTTTTACCGCACCCGCTGGTGCGACTATACCAACTTCCCTATCGGCAGATCCAAGTACATCACTTTTTCCAGTCTCTTGCGAAGTTACACTTGGCCCGATTGATGTATTAACCAATGGTTTCGCTGTTGTTAAATCTCGCTCCAAATTCGGTACAGTTGCAATCCCACCGATGCCTGTTTGCCGCATTAGCACCTGTTCGGCCAACGGCTGTAGTTGCGACGTTAGGCTCGTAGAAAGGGAAAATGTTGGTGGCAAAACCAGCTTCACCAAAACCAGCAGCCAAAGTGCATACCTGAGCTGTGGCCAGACACGTCTGCGTATAACTAAATCTACCACGCCGAGAAGAACGATTAGCACCCCTACCTGCCAGAACATCGGCCACATCCAACTCCACCAAATCTCGGCAATCTTGTTGATTTGTTCAATCATTTTCGACCTCCCTTTGCTTTGCGATAATCCGCCAGTATTTTGATTAGTTCTTTGCGTTGTTTGCTTGTGAGCTTTTCCTGTTCCACTAAAAAATGCACTAACGGCCCAAAAGCACCATCAAAGGCCTGGTTGGCCAGAGTTCGCAGGGCACTTCGCCGGGCTTTGTGCTTGGAAAGAATAGGCTTATACACACTCGTATTGCCTTTCTTGCTCTCACTTACGACCTTTTTGTCCACCAGCCGAGTCAACATTGTCTTAATGGTCGTATAGGCCCAATTGACCTGGTCCGGCAGCCGCCTGGTAATATCCCGAGCTGTCGCCGGATATTCAACCCACAGCGCATTCATAATCAGCCATTCTGCTTGAGTCAGTTTCATAATATTTGCTCCTTCTACAAACGTAGAACAAGTTTACTACATTTGTAGAAGATGTCAATAAAAAAATAAAATTTTTTGGAATTTTTTTTATGCCCCGTTTCTTTCTTAAAAAACCCATAAAAAGACCAGGTGGCAGCAAACCATCCCCAAGCCTTCGACAAGCTCGGGCGGGGCGCTGCGCTTGAGGCTGCCACCCGTCGCAATACACAAGTGCCTAAAGTTTAGAGTGCCTAAAGTGCAGTTTTCGTTTAAGGTTGTCGATGCTCGTATCGATGCTTGTCATAGAAGCTTGACCCGCCAACGGCGGGTTTCAATCGGAACCCAGCGTTGCTGGGTCGCTTTTCTTCGAGCATCCAACGTCGAGCTTCCAGCC
>JAIVYN010000337.1:0-3668 GCA_048635425.1 Candidatus Aegiribacteria sp. | reverse complement strand
AGTCTATTGAACCATGAACCTTAAATACTCGAGCAGATACGGATGAATCATCATATGCCCTTACATTCCACCAACCTGTTACCCCGCCATTAAAGCCATCTGCAAGAGGTATCTTTTCTAAAGCTAGCCCGAGTTTCCTACTTAAACGCACCAGATTTCCGTAAGTGCTTGCACGTAAACTGGTTATGCACTTGTAATCCTATGCCCTAAAATGCAGTAATAAAAATACCTTCTAAAGACATCAAAAAACAATTTTTTGCCTTGACTTCTCTGTTCCTATGCCCTAAAGTTTTCCTTGTTGCTATGGTTGCAAGGAGACGATTATGGACAGACTGGAACCAAAAAAAATTCACGGACGAACCTATTATTACTATTCAAAGTGGGCATGGGTGGACGGCAGGTGCAAACGAGTATGGCAAAAATACCTCGGTAAGCTTGAAAATATCGTCAAGGCAATCGATCAAGGCGGTCCGGCACCGTTATACGCCGAGGTGTTCCAATGGGCATTGCCCACGGCGTTATGGCAGGAATCTGTCATCGCTGAACTGCTCAAACATATAGACCAGCTATGCCCTAAACGCAAACAGGGGATGAGCACCGCAGAATACCTGGCCATTGCAGTGGTCAACAGAGCGATTTGTCCCAGCAGCAAACGCTCCATGTGGGAATGGTTTTCGCAAACGTCCCTGTTGCGACAGATTCCACACGCTTCTAAAGCCTTGCTTGCATCACAGCGGTTCTGGGATCATATGGACAGGATTGATGTCAAGACAGCGGCATTGATCTGGAAACGTATTATAGAAGGCGTTCTCAGACGCGAAGATATCGACTTGTCTTCAGTTTCATACGATGGTACAAACTTCTACACCTTCATCGACACCTTCAATACTCGATGCCAGATAGCCAAACGGGGTCAAAATAAGCAGGGCCGTAACAACTTGAGACAGATCAGTTACGCTCTTTTTTGCTGTGCCGATGGCCATGTGCCATTATTTTATGATGTGTATGAAGGCAACCGTAATGATGCCAAACAGTTTCCTTTGATGCTCCGAAGGTTTCATAGTTTTTTCAAGGAACTTTCCGGAGATGACAGTTCTGTGCCTGATACAACTGTAATTTTTGACAAGGGAAACAATTCCGCTGATAACTTTGCCCTGTTTGATTCGGCAGGGCTGGATTTTGTAGGTTCTGTGAAATTGGGTGAACACAAAGAATTGGCCCGGATACAGAATAACGATTCGGCTTTTGTGCCCTGTCAGTCAGTTGAGCTTGAAGGGACAAAGGCATTGCGTGTTACAAAGAAGGTTTACGGCCGTCAAAGAACTCTTGTGGTTACCTATAACCAGAATCTTTTCAATGCCCAATGGCTGACGCTGCAGAATGATATTACCAAAGCCAGCGAGAAGCTTTCGTTACTGCGAACAAAACTGCAGGATCGTGCCGGCGGTATCATCAAACGCGGCAAAGTCCCAACTATCAAATCCATAGAGACCCAGTGCAGGAATATCCTGAGCCGACAACACCTGAAGGGCATTATCAAAGTAAAAATTCGCAAAGGCCCGGATAAGATTCCACAATTGAACTATACTATTGATACCGCGGCACAGGATGAACTCTCACAGACCTGGCTTGGCAAAAACTTACTCATTACCAGCCGGGATGACTGGGCTGATGCAAAAATTATTGAAGCATATCGCAGTCAATTCATCATCGAGGATGTGTTTAAGGAAATGAAGGATCGCAAAACATGGCTACGCAAGAAGTTGTCTGTAAATTTTTTCATTTTGCATAGACGGTTCAGTCGTTCACTCCTGTGTTCATGTTCAGATATCGTTTTCCGGTGAGCCATCGTTCATCCGTCTCCATCAATACTGCTGAGACCAATCGCAACACCGACTCTACGCTGGGGAACAGGCCGACGACCGAGGTGCGTTTCTTGATTTTCCCATTAAGATTCTCCAGCCAATTGCTTGTCCTCAACCTTTTTCGATGAGCTTTAGGCAGCTTAAACACACTCAGTCCTTCAGGGATATTCGCCTCCATCCAGGAGGCTAACTCTGGAGCCGAATCGGCATACTTGGCGACGGTTTCTTTAAGTCGTTGACCAGCACGCGGTCGGTAGTTGCGCCATCAACTAAACCGTGGTCATCTTCAGATCCTATGACAAAATGCAATATTCTGGTTTTATTGTTGTACCAGGCTTTTTTTGCCAGAATGAGGAGGCCTCTGTTTATTAGGTGGAAAGTGGTCGGATCGTCGATTAGTGATTTGCGGATGGCTTGGGGAACCCGAGACCTTATGGGAATCTTGTCGTGGCATCTTGGATTGATCTTATCGGGAAGTTCTCCTGTTGCAAGGTCACGTATCTTCACGAAAGCGTGAATGTTCGTTAAATCCTCGCGCTATGGGCTCCTGACACTACGGATGTATTCCTGGCTGACTGGAATACGGTACTCTTGTGGAAACTTTGAAGTGTTAATAATAAAACTCCCTTATATTGTTGAGCGACGCCTCATAATTATTTGTTCAACGGACATCCTGAGATTACACACCTACAGGTCGTCGAATTCCATTGACGTAAATAAACCTAAAGAGAAAAGTGCGATTTGTCAGGGATCTTTTAAAAAATTCTTGGGGATGTTTAAAAATGCTCATAGACTATGTTTTGGGTGAAATTAGTCTTCCTCGATACCAGTTATTGTTGCGTCGAGGCCCAGAAGGACTGTTTTGACGGCGGGGTCGTTAATCAGCTCATTTCTTCTTTGGCTGCTGGTCTTCGGCTGGTTTGCATCAGGCACGGCCTCGGTTTGCTGTTCGGCAGCGGTTTCAAACACCAATCTCACAGGCATTGAGAGCTGCTCACCCAATAAGGCCTGGATTTGCTCGGTTCGGCCGTTACTTTCGCACATTCTTTTCTGCATTCGAGCCGATGCGCCGAACTCAAGTGTCAAGACGCCGTCCTCAAATTGAGCCGGCACGGCGGAGCTTAACAGCCCGCCGGTACTCGGCCCGAGTTTGGTGGTAATAACTCCCAAGAGACTTTGCCAATTGTCCTGTATCGAGTGTATGTCAGTCAGTCCGGACAAATCGGCCGGTTCGCTGGTTTGCGATTTGGTTGGCTGGGCTATGGCCTTGATGGGTATGTTACGGTCGAGCGGTCGCTTTTTTTTTATGTTAGGCGATGCACTCCCCTGCAATCGCGAAAGAAGCTCATCCACATTCAGGAAATGTTCGCTTAAGGCAAATCGCAACAGCGAAGCTTCTAAAAGTGCCCGGCCTGTATCGCTGTTTTTGATGGCCCATCGCAGCTTCTCCAGCGTCGAGATGTTATAGACAAGCCCGGCGATATCAAACTTTTCAGCTATTTCGCCGGCCCGCTTCCGCTGCTGGCCGGTCAAAATCACAAGCTCACTGTCAGGACTTGTGGATTTGACCACCATCAAGTCGCGCATATAATCAATAAGCGAATCAACGACCTGGACCTCGCTTATACCGGTACTGATTAAATCCTCTATCGCGGCAAGTGTCCCGGCTGCATCGCTGTCACCGATTTGCCCGATGAGGTTCCAGATTTTTTCGCTGTTCGGGCAGCCTAAAAACTCCTCAAGTAACCGGCTGCTCAGCGGTTCGATGCCGGTGCTAATTAATCTATCCAGCAGACTCAGGGC
>JAIVYN010000336.1:0-3609 GCA_048635425.1 Candidatus Aegiribacteria sp. | reverse complement strand
AATTTGGTGCTGGGCACGCCAAAAAAGCCTAACGAATATCCGGTTGAGGTTACGCTGCTCGTTTCGTTTATTGTCTTTCGGTTACGTCTTAAACGACGATTTACGCTTAACGCAACCGATACGAGCTGCGCATCCGTTTGACGAAACTCGCAACCTGATGGTCAAATTTATCCATATTAACTAAATTAACCAATGAACCATCACAACCATCGAGAATCAAGAATCGAGAATCAAGTTATTTACGTGCCTATAAGGCACTACATTTGTAGAGAGTCCTCTACAAATCAGCTACTTTTTATGCAAAACAAACCCAATGTCAAGGACGCTCAAATTAACGTAAACTCTTATATGAAAAGTATATATGAAAAATTGGACAATTGGCTAAGTGGAAAAAACAAACCCAATTCAAACCCAAACAAACCCAATTTCAAAAAAGCCAAAATGAACGCAAATGACTTTATCACAAAGGATTACAGAAAAAAAGATGATTTCAAGGTCCGAATAAACAAAGCCAATTCAAAGCCAATTTCTGTAAAGCCAAAAATGAGCGCAAACTTATATTTTATAGAGGATTATGAAAATGAAACCGCCTTCCAGCCCAAAAAAACAAACCCAAACAAACCCAATTTCCGAAAGGCCAAAATCGTTTGCCGGAAAATCCGGCCTAAGTTTCTTGTTGTCGGTGCCTACGCGATGGGGGCATATAGTCAAATCATATCCGTTTACAACTTGATTATCTTCCCCTTTGACCTTAAAATTAGCAAATGGTTTATCTTTGGTCAACTATACTGGTTCTGCTCAATGCTGCCTGGCTGGGTTTGGTCGTTTTCGGCCTGCCGGGCAATTGGCTGATTGTCATATCCACCTGCCTGTTCGCCTGGTGGCAGTGGGACAAAAGTGTCTTTTCCATCTATACATTGATTGTGATAGTAATCTTAGCAGCTCTTGGCGAATTCGTAGAGTTCACTGCGGGGATGATAGGGGCCAAGAAATCAGGAGCAAGCTGGCCCGGCTCAATCGCGGCACTTTTCGGGGCGGTAACAGGTGCCGTCCTCGGCACGTTTTTGTTTCCTATACCGTTTTTGGGGACGCTTCTTGGCGCCTGCTCCGGGGCAGGTTTGTGCGTATGGGGCATGGAGTTCTCCCGCGGAACAAAGGCTGAGCACTCTTTACGCTACGCTGTGGGAGCGGGGCTGGGCGAATTCTTCGGCATTACGAGTAAATTCGCTCTGGGCATTGTCATCTGGTTAATCGTGACGGTTGCCGCCTTTTGGCCTTGACGGCTTTTACAAGCGTCCGAAAAAAACACCCGACAACACAGCAAAAGCAGTCGTTAAATCTTACCTGGTAAATTTTCCCAGACTTTTTGGTTATAGCTGTTTTTTTATTATATTTTATTTGAAAGAGTGAGATTTGGAGTGGCACTGCGAAGAAGACAATGTGGGGGAAAGACAATGGAACTCGGAAACCTAACGAAGGTTGGTTATGGCGTGCACGTCATCACGGGAGCTTATAACCAAACGAATAACCAGCCAAACGCTGCATCGGACGACGATGCAGCAACATCAATAATCCAGTATTTGCTTCATGGCAAGATGTCTGAAGGTCAAAAGAACGAAAGGTACGCTAATGAAGCGATTTCGATGATGCAGATATTTGCCGAAGCTGTTTCTCGAATTCATGAAAAAGTTCAAAGGATGAAAGAACTGGCCAAAAAGGCCGTCCACACCTTCTCAGAGAAAAAGTTAGACAAACTGCAGGAAGAATTCAAGGGGCTGGGCGTGGAAATCAACGACATAGTTGAGAACACCGAATATAACGGCAATAAGCTGTTCAGTGCTGATGGCAAGACGATATCAATCTCTATCGGAAAAGCCTCAAGCATCGATATCGTCAGCAAAGACCTGAGTATTGATATCGATGGTCTGGATTTGACAACGGACGCCGAAGGTGCGCTGGCAGCTATCCAGAGTATCGCAAGCCAGTCAAGCTACTACAGCGGATACCTCGAAGAGCTGGTGTCGCATCTGGAAAATATGGTGGGGCTTATTGAGTTTAAGATTCACAACGATATGGGTATCGAGGCTGATGAAGATCTATTCGACATGGCCCTTGCAAAGGAAGTTGCAGGCTACGCCTCAAGCCAAACTCTGGAGGATGTGTCTGTACTGTTCGATGCACAAGCCAACGTTGAGCCAAACAGGGCTGTGCAACTGCTGAGAGACTGGGTAAAGGGATTATTAGAAGAAGACCAGGAAGAAGATACGGAGTAAGCGAGGGGCAAAGTCTGTGTGTCGCACGCTATAAAAAAGCAATTTTCATTTTCCGCGGTGTCATACCTTGTGGGGGACATTTTTTCGCGAGACTGTGCGATATTTAGTATGAACAACAGACAATTGGGGGAGGAAAAATTTCTGAATTTGAATACAGAAATGTATTAGACGTTAGTTACAGCGCGTATATCGTTAATGGAGCTTACAGCGGGAACAGCAGTCCGACAGGGGCACCAAACCATAACGATGCCGTGGCAACAATTCGAGAACTGCTCAACGGTAACATCGCAGATGTCCGGCTAAGCGCCAGAGAGGCCAGCACTGCTATCTCCATAATTCAGACATTTGCCAACGCCGCCGACGGCATCGCCGCCAAATTAGCCAGAATGGAAGAATTGGCCAAAAAGGCATCCAGCCCGGATTATTCACGAGTACAGATAGAAGCAATGCAAAAGGAATTCAAGAGCTTAGCCAAAGGAATAAACGAGATAGTTCAGGGCATCGAATATAACTACAACAAGATATTCACCGCAAACGGTAAGAGTATATCAATCCCAATTGGTGACGGTTCAAGGGTAGATATTTTTGCAAGGGACTTTAGTTTTAATTCTCAAGGACTTGATTTGACTACCGACCAAAAGTCAGCATTGTCAAATATCAAAAAGGCGGTAACAAATCTTAATGAATACAAGCAATACCTCAATAGACAGGTTGCACGCGTGGAAGATGCTACGGCGACTATCGAATCTGAGCTGGAAAACGCCATGGGTGTTGGGTTGGACGATTTTACACTGGTCTTTGCCATCGAAACGGCAGTTCATATCGCAAGCCAGCTTTCGCAGGATTCATCAAGTGCCCTTGATATGCAGGCGAATACAGAGCCTTCCATATCTTTACAATTGCTCAAGGACCGTGATTAAGCTACATTCCGCTTTGAGGATGTAATTGGCAGCCAAATAAAATTTCTCAACTCGGTTTTACAATCAAGCGAATCATTCCGACAGCAGTTTTATTTTATAAAGTATGGCCACTGGTAGGGAATAAGCGGCTGGTATTCATAAATTGAGCAGAGCATTTCTGTACTTCCGCCTTGACGGGGACAGTCACCATCTGGTATACTGCATATCAGTAAAACATGAGAGTCAGCCAGCTATTCTATTACGCAAAGATGGGGGGCGGAGGATTGAGAACTATGGAGGTGAGGAATTCACGAGTTTTGCGGACAATCCCTTTGATGCTCATCGTGATGTTGCTCTGCCCATTTGCCTATGGCAAGGTCATCTATGTTGATGATGGCCAGGTGAATTTCGACAACATTCAGGCAGGCATTGATAGA
>JAIVYN010000335.1:0-3610 GCA_048635425.1 Candidatus Aegiribacteria sp. | reverse complement strand
ATTTTATTATTCATTGCTAAAATATCAATAACAGGCTAGTCTTAATATTTTATTAGAAAATTAAGGAGGTAGTCATCTAACGAGAAATTTTCTATTTAACTTTTGTCTTTATATTATGATTTTCTAAATTTATGAATTATATTTTAATTGGCAAGTTCGTTTGCTGCTTTAATAAATTTTGTAGCAAATTCTTTTCCAATCTTTCTAGCCATTTTATGTCCGTGGCTTGTTAGATTCCTATGTCCAACTGTGGCTATACAATTGCTGAAATCTTTCAAATTTCCTTTGTGATAAAGCAATAAAGGGGGATTTGGTATGTTTTTTAAAAGATCGGGATAAGGTTCATCTCCGAAAGGTATTAATGTAATGTTTAGCAGCAAAAACGTAATTTTTTACTCAAGACCCCAGCATGGGTGCGCTAACAAACCGGCGTTATGGTTGCACCCATCTCAAGGGTTGACATTATGACAACCGTGTTTTTTGCAAGAAAAATCACCGATACACCAAACGGTGGTTCTTCCCTTCCGTCCTTGCCTTGGAGTTTAACAATTATGTCAATATACTACATCGAGGTCATTCTGTCAATAAAATACGTCCTATAACTTGCGAATTTAAGGAATACCCCCACCAACACTATCTCCTCAACCTCAACGCACCAGAGCGAGCATAAGAGGCCTTGCCGTGTACGTGGCGTGGGTGGTTGTGTGTTTCATAGACGGTATACACTACAAACCGAGATTGTCTCTGAAACGGCCCTCTTTATATTTTGATTATGTAGATGTAGATAGGGAGTCAACAATTTTCAGCAAGTGGCTTGCCAATATAATCATCTCTGCTGCCTCGTCAGGATCATTGACCGCTACATTTCTATGGCTATGTGGATTCTTGTAGGATCCAATAGCTCCTGCAAACAGATCAGACAATGCCTGTCTCTCAGCAGGAAGTGCTGTTTGGTCGCTAAGAGGTCCACTATCAGGATTAAAAGCTTTTCTCATTAACTGCACGCCAATATCTGAATGCTCATATGACCCTGCTTGTCGCACGCCAACCTCAACTTGCTTAAATGCTTGAAATACTGCGGTGTCATAATCGCCTCGGATAAATGCTGACCAAACCTTCTGCACTACAACCGGATGTAAGAATTCTTTCGGAAGAAGTCCTGATCGTTTGTATGCTGATGTATCCTGGGATTCTGCAAGAAGCCTACCTCGTCGTGTGATAAACACAGCATTACCAACTATTATACTAGTAGTCTGTCAATATTGTATTTGTGGGTAGAGTCTCTTCAGCTTTATTCTCGCATCGGCGGTGGTGAACTGCCAATCAACACCTTTTTGCAATTCATTCCGTTCCACATTCCACGCATGACATTCCGACTCCAGCCGCTCAATACTTTCAATTCGCCGATCAAGACATTGTCGGCTTAACACACTTAATTCTATTTCGGCAATGTTCAGCCAACTACCATGTTTCGGAGTATAATGAATTTCCAGCCGGCGGGCAAGCTCTCTGGCTTTGGCAGGCGGGAAAGCTTCATATAGAGAGCCTATGCTGTGCGTGTTTAAGTTGTCCATAACTAAAACAACCACTTCTGCTTGCGGGTAATCTTCTTCCAGGAGAATACGTATTTGCTCGGCCCAATCTAATCGGGTGCGATGTTTAGTGACACCGACTCGTCGCCAACCGCCCAATGGTTCGGTAAACATAAAGATGTTTGCAACGCCACAACGACTGTACTCCACATCGTACCGTTGTGGATGCCCCGGCTTGGCCGGGATCGGGATGCGAACATCCGCTACGAGTTGTTTGGATGTCTCGTCCATGCATATCTTCGGTCGAGTCGGATCATAAGGCCGTTTGTATACATCAAGTACATCCTCCATCGCCGCGACGAATTCGGCGTTGCTTTTCGGAGGAATACACCAGCACTGGTGTAAGTGCGGCTTCAACTCGTTTTTTTTAGTGCCTGACGCACGGTCTCATGGCAAATACTCGGTACAATCTCCACTTCCACCAATTTGTCCGCCAGCAGCCGCAGAGTCCATTGATTTGTTCCTTCAGGAGGATCACCGCAACGTAAGGCAATCAAATGAGCTTCAACATCACCATCGACAATGCGTTTACGAGAAGGACGACTCTGCTTCTTACGTTCCAAAGCCGCCTGTAATCCATGCTCGACGAATCGCCGTCGAATGCCGTGGATTGTATTGGTGTGGATACCAAAGGCCTCCGAAATTTGTTCGTCTGTCCAGGCTGGGCCATCTTGTGATTCGTTTGCCTGAAGTAAAATCCGGGCATGAGTAATCTTTCGAGCCGCTGCTTTACCTTTCGAGACCAACTGTGCCAATTCTTTCTGTTCTGCATTTGTCAATTCTACAATGTACTTCTCCATAGCCGATTCTCCTTAATCGATTCCAACGTGTTATATCACTATGAAGATATCGACATACATGAACTACTTACATAATCAATCTTGACAGAGTACTACATTATTTAAGGAGGATTATTATGTGTAAAAAATTGATGTATCTGGTTTCTTTTATCCTGGTGCTGAGCATAGCGGGTAATGTCTCGGCTAATCTGGTGGCTCACTGGAAGTTCGATGACGGTTCCGGCACAACCGCCCAGGACAGTTCCGGCAATGGTTATGATGGCACCCTGTTTGGTGAGCCAAAGTGGGTGGCCGGGCAAATAGGCGGCGCTTTGGAATTTGACGGCACCGACGACTATGTAGAGTTGCCTATCGGCTCGCTAATTAGTTCGCTGAGAAGCTCCACTTTCGCCACATGGGTTGATTTTTCTAATGAGGGTGGCGGCTGGCAGCGTATTTTCGACTTCGGAACCGGCACGATAGTCAACATGTTCCTTACGCCGCGTATGGGCACGGATGGCTCGATGCGTTTCGCCATTACGATTGATACTTTCAATGATGAGGACCAGACGACCGCGCCGGTGACCTTGCCCAGCGGATGGCATCAAGTGGTTTTAACGATGAATGCAGATGAAAACGTCCACTCACTGTACCTCGACGGAGAGCTTGCAGCCCGGAACACTACTGCCAGACACACGCCGAGCACTCTCGGCGAGACTAATCAAAACTGGCTTGGCAGGTCACAGTACGCGGCCGATGGATACTTCGACGGCCGTCTGGATGATTTCCGCATCTACGACCGGATTCTCACGCCAAAGCAGATAGAGGACTTGTTTAACGGTATCCCTCCGGTGTTTACAAAAGCCCTTGATCCCACGCCGGAGGATGGTGCTTACCATTCGGATACGTGGGTGAATATAAAATGGGTTCCGGGAGATTTTGCCGTCTCGCACGATGTGTATTTCAGCGACAATTTTGACGATGTGGAGGCCGGTGCTGAGAATGCGTTCCAGGGCAACCAGACGTTATCGTTTTATGTTGCCGGCTTTCCCGGATTTGCCTTTCCGGATGGCCTTATTCCCGGCACGACATATTACTGGCGGATTGATGAGCTTGAGGCTGACGGTACTACGAAATACGAAGGCAATGTCTGGAGCTTTACGGTTCCACCCAGGACCGCCTATAAGCCCGATCCGGCTGATGGTGCCGAGCTTGTTGCTACGGATGTAAAGCTTAGCT
>JAIVYN010000334.1:0-3722 GCA_048635425.1 Candidatus Aegiribacteria sp. | reverse complement strand
GGTGAGCTCTGCTGTGGCCTTCTTTCGCCTGCCCTTCTTTGTTTTCCTTGATGCGGTCATGTTTCTATCTCCTAATTTGAATTATAGCAAATATATTTGACATAAATAAAATAGTCAACTAAAAAATGATGATTTTTTGAAAAAATTTTTCTGTCCCTCATTTTTACCCTCAAAAACGCATAAAAAAGGCGAAAAAAAAGCTGGCAGTCCGGAGCAGGATGTCCACCTTTGAACGAATTTCTCCATATAGGGGCTGGGCACTTCGTATTTTCTGGACAAGGCGAGTAGGAGTTTAGTTTAGTGCAGCGAGTCTTCCAGGAGCATCATATCCCAAGATGAATATGATAGAAAGAAGCTTGGAGCTCAAGAAAAATCGACTGAGTGGTTAGATTTCTAAGACTTATTATATCGAATACGCTATAACTTGGAGCACAAGTACCTCAGAGTATAGTTGAGGAGGTTTGAATAGAAGATGCCGGTATAGTACACAGAAGGAGGATCGAATGTTATCACACGATATAGGATTGGTTTCGAGACGCGGCTTCATCGCAAAAAGCGTCGCCGCAGCAGCCGTGTTGGCCTCAAGTGCGGATGGAGCATCGCAGGACCAGAAGATAAAGCAACGGGCAAAGAACAGGAGCCGCCGCCGATTCCCAATCGGGCTTCAGCTTTACTCGGTGCGTGAAGACTGCAAGCGAGACCTGCAGGGCACGATTGCCGCCGTGGCAAAAATGGGCTACAAGGGCGTTGAATTCGCTGGTTACTACGACCGCACCGCCAAGCAATTGCGCAAGATGCTCGACGACAACGGTCTTGTATGCTGTGGCACACACACTGGGCTGGATACGCTGCTCGGGGACAATCTGCGCCGGACCATCGAGTTCAACAAAACATTGGGAAACAAGTACCTCATCGTTCCCGGGTTACCTGAAAAGTACAGGACCTCACGCCGGGCCTGGCTCGATACCGCAAAGCTATTCAACGAGCTGGCGGAAAAAGTCAAGCCGCACGAAATGCTTGTCGGCTACCATAATCACAGTATCGAATTCACAGCAATGGACGGTGAGCTGCCCTGGGACACCTTCTACGGTAACACACGCAAGGATGTGATTATGCAGATTGATGTGGGCAACGCAATACACGGCGGCGCGGACCCTCTCCCCTACCTCTACAAGTACCCGGGCCGGGCGATCACTGTGCACGTAAAGGAATTCAGCAAGACGAACAAAAAAGCTCTCATCGGAGAGGGTGACGTTAACTGGAAGGCCTTTTTCGCTCTTTGCAAAGCCCTCGGCCAGACCGAGTGGTATATTGTCGAACAAGAGAGTTACGCCTATCCGCCTCTCGAGTGTGTCCAACGGTGTCTAAGGAACCTTCGTAAGATGAAGCTGATATAGAGTATGCGGGCATATCATGACCTATCTAATTTGGCGTGTCATCTTCGGGCAGCTTTTGTATACACTTCAAGACTCTATATGCCTCCAGGCTCTAAAACTTTTCAAACAATTTCCCCCAATCACTTTTCATAAATTTCTTAATTCTCTTCCTTCCAACCGTTGGATACCACAGGTAATCATGGTATAGATTAGAGGCAAATGGAGCCCAGATAACCAGAGGTGAATGGAGCAAGGGTTTTTCAAAAAATCTTAAAAAGCCTTTTCTGAGCATCTGGTCGCCCCAGATAACAAAACTTCGTTTCGTGGTGAAGCCAAAGTTGACATCATCGATATTCTCACCGAGTATTTCTATTCTATTGGGATTGCCAGCTCCGAGCCCCATTTCATCACACATGCGGATATAAGGTATCTCCATAGGGTCGTAGCCCATCATTTTGGCTGCTATCGCATCAATGGCAACGGAATCGGCACTTGCGAGGATGAAGTTCTTTATTTTTGGAACCATCGTTCTCGGTCCTGCTCCATCACCACAAACCGTCCCGTCCATTACGGCGAAAATTCCCGGATGAATCTCTTTTTGCATGATCATTAAATCAACCAGAACTTCATGGATATATTTATGCGCATAGTGCCGCACTTCCTTAAGTAAACCCCCAAAAGCGTTTTTAATTGCTCCTGTAGTTTGGGAGTGGCCGTGTGTCTTTAAAGTCGGAAGATGGATGATATTTTTGCCTATAAACATCTTGGGTATTTCAATCCCCTCGGGAAAAATCTGATTCAATTTCAGAAGTTTATGCTTAAATTCATATTTAATCCATTCGACATCAGGCAATGCCGTGAAGTTTAAGCCATACCGATGAAAGACGGGCATCCATTTATTGTTGTGAGCACCTTTGACGGGATTAGTTACGACAGTTTTATTCTCAATTGGCAAAAGTGCTTCTTCTGAAAAATTGTCCTCTATTAAAGTTTTTACTACTCCCTCAACCTGCCAGGGCTCGGATGAACAGGCTGGAAAGTATTTTGTCCAGGACAAGTTGAGCTTTATAAGCGTATCTATATCTTTAGAAATATACTTTTCGTATTCTGCAATGTGCATAACCTTAGTGTATGTATCTAAAACCGTGGAGGGATCGGTTCTTAGTACCACCACCCTGGATTTCTGTGTTCGTGAATTCATAAATAATTCTTCGTGCTTAAAGTTTTATTCTGTGGAAGCTTTCGTATTCTAATTTATAATAGTTTTTGTGCAGGCAAGTGTCAACGAGAAATACAAGAGCTTTGTTTCATAATATTTTTTAATGAGAGATGAAATGAAAAGATATTTTTCGATAATGCGTCCTTCTCACTGGAGTAAAAACGGTTTTGTTTTTGCCGGCTTGATATTCGCCGGGAAACTTCTTGGTCCGGCCGATGAAGTGCTTTGGGCTGTTGGCAGGGCGATTGGCGGTTTTTTATGCTTTTGTTTAGCTGCTTCGGCTGTCTATATCCTAAACGACATAATCGACCGTAAGAGAGACCGCCTCCATCCCGAAAAATGCAAGAGACCCATAGCAGCGGGCAGCGTAACAATCGGTTATGCCCTTGTAATCTCTGCCTTATGTGCTGCGGTAGCGATTATTGGCGGTTTTCTACTTAGCACGTCCTTTGCAATTATCATCCTGACATATATTACGCTGATGATTCTCTATTCGCTTGTGCTAAGAAGAGTAATGATTCTGGATTGCGTGGTGATATCGATTGGTTTTTGCCTGCGGGCTATTGCCGGGGCTGTTGTGGTCGAAGTATTTATCTCGCCCTGGCTGATTATCTGCACCTTTGCTTTGTGCCTGTTTCTGGCCTTTGGCAAACGTCGAAGTGAAATAGCCCGGCTACGCCAGGACGGCGAGTCATTTCGAAATACACTCACAGGCTATACACCCGAACTGCTGGCACACATGCTCGACGTAACCAGCGGTCTGGCGGTGGTATGTTTTCTGCTTTATGCGATGGACGACAGAACGTTCCAGATTTTCGGTAATAATAATCTTGTCTATACTACACCCCTGGTTTTGTACTGCATCTTCCGTTTTAGTGCGCTGATACAAACGGGCAAATTCTCAGGCCCGGTGCAGCTTATTCTCACTGATTTGCCGTTTCAGATTGGCTTTGTACTTTGGATTTTGTCGTGTATTGGAATCATTTACGCCGATAAGATCGCTGGCTTTGGCGGCATTTAAGGACTGGTAAAGAAATTAGGTTTCGTTTTGGCTCCAGCGAGGACAAGGCTGACACCGCCAGCCGAAGCCGCTGCCAGCCAAAAATGGAAGATAATTTATTTACAAG
>JAIVYN010000333.1:0-3661 GCA_048635425.1 Candidatus Aegiribacteria sp. | reverse complement strand
ACTTTGAGCCTTTTCCTAGTTCGCTTGTCGCCCACACCCTGCCCCCATGCAGCTCTACGTATCCCTTGACGATGGCTAAACCCAATCCAAGACCTCCTTTTTTTGTCAATGAGGTATCAACCATAAAAAAGCGTTCGAAAATCCTGGGCAGGTGCTCCTCGAAAATCCCAATACCCCTATCTGCAACACAAACACGTATTTCCTCCTGCCTGTCTTCAACCACGAGGTCTATGTATGTAATCCGAAGAAATTCATACGCATCTTGGGTAGTTGCGCAATGATGGCTTTGTAGTCATCGGTATTCCACCAGTCCGGCCCTTCGGGAAAATCGTGAAACGGCTGAATTCCCCGCAGGTTGAATAATGGTTTGCCCTTTTCATCGAGTTTGGGCATTTTCAAAGCAATGTGATTATCTGGAATTGTGTCGCCGTGCATATAAAAACGCACGCCCAAATGTTCGGCGAATCGGTAAGCGGCATAAAGCGTTCCGATAGAATCGCCGCCGGTAATAAGTACAGCCTGATGGTCTCCGAAAGCTATCGTCTTAAGCAGATATTGCTGAGGTCCCAGGGAAGCCACCGTGGAGGCCAGCTTTTTATCTTTGTCCGACAATGCTTTGACAGCAGGATGGTTCTTTTGTCCGACGACAATCAGGGAAGTTTTCGAAGGAAGTTTGTTTTTACTTTGGACGATTGGGAGCAGCTTGCCGGTCCGCAAATACAGATAACGGCGAATCTCTTTTGCCGCTAAACTTTCTGCTGCCGTTGCATCCAATGGGCTAACGATGGTCACGTCGTCCGACATAGCTGAAACATCAGCTTCGTACGTATGACAGCTAATTGAAGTTAAGGGCAGATAAAGCAGTGTTAGAATTAAAAAACAAGCGCCTTTTTTCATTTTACCGATTTCCTTATACTATCGTTGTGCTCTAAGATTTTACTGTGAGAGCACGAAGTTGGCCAAATCTGTAATTTCCTTATCAGATAAGTTGGACGTCCGCCCATGCTTATCGTCGGGATTGTACTTTGTGAGGACTTCCTCAATAGTAACAGCCCGTCCATCGTATAGGTATGGTGCGGTCCGCCAGGCTTCGACCAAAGTCGGCGTATCAAACTCACGGTCTTTATCCAGCCCTTTGCCTATGCCCACATTGTATTGCCGCAGGTCCGTATGCAGTCGTCCCTTATGACATGAAGCGCAGCGTGCTTTGCTATATAGCTTTCGCCCCCGTTTGGCTGAGGCGCTTAGTTTGCCGTTGACCCGATAAGGGCTCGGAACCGGTCTGAGTGACTTGAGATACTTATCGATTGCAACGGCGTCCTGTTCCGGACATGTGGCAAACTGGATGTGTCTGATTCCAGCGCGTACGGCTGCTTCGGCGTTTTTTCGCACCCCCGTAATCATCGCCGGCGGGGTCCTGTGTGAAAACAGGAGATTTTTTGTATTTTTAGGATTGCCTATACCATCGTTAAGCAGGTCCCAGTTCAGGGCATCGACCCGCGCACCGCCCGGATGACAGCTTGAACAGCTTTGCCAGTGCTGAAAGCAAAGCGAAGCATCGTGGAAAAGCATTTCACCTCTGCGCCTAATAGACATTTTTGGAGTTGATCCGAGTGCTAAAGCAGTAGTTTTGGCCCCCGTCGTTTTGCCTATATCAACTACCGTCATACTGTCTGTAAAATATTCCGCAACGTAAATATTGGAACCGACAATTGCAAGTGCACGAGGGCCTTTGCCGCAAAGCTTGATACGCTGCCGAATCCCGTAAAGAAAACTCAGCTCGTTTGGAATGTTTGATGAAGGTGATGAAGGTGTTGAACTTGTACCATAACTTCCGTAGCTATCCTGTCCCGTTGTACGATTCTGAGCGTTTCTTTGGTCAGCGTGATATTTCCTGATTTTGTCCATCATGGCAGGTGCATCTATTATGCTCAATTCATCGGTTCCGGCATGGGTTACACAGATATATTTACCATCGCTTGTGCAACCAACGGCCCACGGGTTGGCGGCGCCATTATCCACATCATCCAAAAGGACAGTATCAATTAGCTGTTTGTTCTGGACATCGATAATACTGAGTGCATTAGTATTCATCCATCCCCGCTCCAACTGCGTGGTTGGCACTGTATAACGGCCGAGAATATGTGTTGCATAGGCGTATCGGCCATCGGGTGAGATACAGATTCCCTGCAGCGATGTGGTGCCGTTGGGAAGCCCAATAGTGTTCACTACCTTATTGGTCTTAGTGTTAATGACTGAAACGGTCGCGGCGATATCTCCTCTGTCGGCAGCGCCGGCCGGGAGATGGTTGGCCACGAACAGAAAACTCCCGTTCAGGGTAATTGCCGCCGCGACCGGCTCACGCTGGACAGGTATCCGGGTCAGCTCCTTGCGGGCAGCTATGTCAATGACCGAGACGTTATTACTGAACCGGTTGCAGACGTAGAGGGTCTTGCCGTCTAAGCTGAGTACGGGCGCCATAGGTGTGTGGCCTGCAGGCAGGGTATTACTGACTTTCGCGGCCTGCAGATTGACTACCTTGACCTGTCCTTTGGTCAATGCGCAGGTGACATACAGGCACGACCGGTCGGCAGATAGTGCCAGTCCACTCGGCATATCCGGAAGTGAATACGTTTTGGTTACCCTGCCGGCGGCGATGTCGAAAACCGCCACCTGTTTCGCAGTGGCCTGTGCAATATAGAGCGTTTTGCTCTGGTTGTCTGCGACCAGTGCTGCCGGAGAGAGATAGCTCCTCCCGGCCTTAGCGGCAGTCGTGATGCTCACGAAGCCGGCGAACACCAGAAACACGTATGTCCACGCTGTTACTTTCCTCATACAGTATTTGTTCATATTTAACTTGCTCCATAACTACTACTTGTTAATATGAGTTCTGCAAAATTGAGGTTAGGCATACTTTGAAAAGAAAAAATCGTTTTTTGTTTTTTTCTTTTCAAACAGTAAGTTATTGTGTAATAAGTAGTTAGCCGATTATCTAAGAAAATCAAAAAAAACAGATTTTCTTAAATAATATATGCCTAACCTCAATTTTGCAGAAGCCTTACTTATTAAATGGTGAGTAGTTAATTAGTTAATTCACCACTCACTACTCACCACTCCCATCTCGCATACGACGCGGAAGCCAACGTTATGGACCCGCTGCCAGGTTGGGTAACTGAGGCGAAAAGCGGAACGGCATCTTTTGGGCCGGTCGCACCAGGAGCCGCCGCGAACCACCTTCCTTCCTGCCATGTTTGGATAATCGCGACCTGCTGCCACGTCTTGCGACGTGAGTCGCAGCGGCAAGCCATCATCAGGGCTGTAAGGATATGATTTATATGTCGTTATAGTCCATTCGCAGGCGTTGCCGTGCATATCATAAAGGCTCCAGGCGTTTGGTTGGTAGCTGCCCACGTCTGCCGTTGCTACAGTACCGTCGTCAAAATGTATATCGCAAAGGACGTTTCCGCCAGAGACGGCTGATTCCAGGATGCCTTTACCGAAGTGGGCCGTGATGTTTGATTCCAAACCACCGGTGGGGCCTGGCCGAACGCTGAGAGACTTATCGGCAACATTTGCCCATCGCGAGAAATCCGTGTCCACGTCACCGTATGAAAGAGGCAGAGGTACTAAAAGAGCTACAAAATATGTTCTATTTCTACGT
>JAIVYN010000332.1:0-3739 GCA_048635425.1 Candidatus Aegiribacteria sp. | reverse complement strand
GCCCAGCAGGTATTTGCGAAGGCCGCTGTCAAATTGCCGCAATTAAAAAAAGAGAATCGATTCGCCGGCTGGCTCGCTGTTATTTGCAGGAACGTCGCAAGAGATATGGCCCGCAACACAGAGAAGCTTCGCACTACAGAGGACCTTTCGATGATAGCGGCTACAGCGGAAACGGATGATGATGCCGAGGAGGTCAGGAAGGCCCTGAACCGGCTTTCGGCCCCGGCAAGAGAAGTAATTTTTCTGCGATACTATGATGGTATGTCTTACGAGCAGATATCTTCGGTATTGGGTATCTCCGAACAGGCAATAAACGGAAGACTGCGAAGGGCAAAGAAAAAAATGGCTGATTATTTACGGCGTAACGGTTTTGGTGAGGTTTGATTATGGACAAGGAAAAAAATGAGAAACATTTGGATGAGCTAATCTCCCGCGCTATCAACACGGAAAAGCCGCGGTTCGACGCCGAGAAATGGAAGCAAAAATACCCAGATGAATATCAAACACTCCTTTCACACGCAGCCAAAGGGGATTCAGCCCGGCAGCCCAACATATTGAAAGTAATTCTAAAAAGCCCGCTCACCAAACTTGCCGCAGCGGCTGTGATAATCGTGGCAATCAGCTTTTTTATTGCTCACCAGAGCCCGTCTGAGCAGGCTGATACTACTACAGTTTCAAAAGCCACAAAATCACCGGTCGAAATGATGACTGCGCTGTCGCTTGAACGTGCATTTCGCCGAGGAGGAATCAAAGCTGTAGAGAATCAATGTGAGCAAGCTTTGAAGTTGTTAGGACCACGGACAGCCAGTTTGTCATCTAAGGAATTACTTAGCGAATTTAATGGTTCATAAATAGAAAGGACAAAATCATGAAAACAGTTATTACCAAAAAATTAACAAAGTTCACGGTCGTTACTCTGACACTACTGATACTAACCTCTCCGGTCCTTGCCTATCCGCCGGACCCGGACAATGCGGCTTTGCTTTACTACCAGTCATACATTGCCTATGAAAAAGCTGACGATACTATGGAGGACATGGTGGCCGATTTATCAAGGGGCAACATCGAACCAAATGAAAGAATCAAAAAATATATCGAAAGCTGCCGGACAGCAATTGACCTTGCGACAGCCGCCACTGAGATTCCAAATTGCAATTGGGGTTTGAAATATTCCGATGGAGTATCGATCAACTTGGCCCATGTTGCTCAAACGAGAAAGCTGGTCTTTCTTATTACTGCAGAGGCCAGGATTCTGGCAGCCGAAGGCGATTACAAGAAAGCTATTAACCGCTGTTTAACAGTTCATAAGATAGGCAAACATGTTGGCGATGATACACCCATTTCCTTTTTGGTATCGATGTCAATTGACAAGATGGTTGCAAGCCGCATTCAGGATATCCTTGCCGATATGCCACAGGACCTGGAAACCTTGACTTGGCTCAAGGCGAAATTAGCAGAGGTACCGTTCAAAACACCGTCACTGAGGGTCGCGATGCGCTTAGAGAAAGAATGTTTTTCTTCGGAAATGCGAGTTGATAAACGTGATGAGCTACTGGCTATGTGTTCCGGGCCTGGAGAAGCTGGAGATCTTGAGAAAATGGCTATTAAGCGACTTGCCGAAGGTGAAGAAGTGTTTTTCGCCAAAAACAGAGACTATTATATAAAGCATATGAATTCTCTCGATGAGGTTCTGGAAAGTTCGATACCTTATGCCGAGGTTTATAGTCGGCTGGAGCAATTGAATGAAAGGCCGGGGAAAGAGATCACCGAGAATCCTGCTGCAACACTGACCTCTCTTCTGACACCTGCGTTCGGTAGAATTTATAGTATTGAGATAAGGACGAAAACAATTTCCAACTCCATCAGGACAGCAGTTGAGATTTATATGATAAAGGCTAAGAGCGGCAAGCTGCCTGATGCCTTGCCTGACGGTCTGCCGGGAGATTTATTCAGCGGCAAGGATTTTAAGTACGAGAAAACTGCCGACGGCTTTGCCCTCCGCTGCCAGGGCGAGGAATTCCAAAAAGGACGTATGAGGCGGATGCTCGAATTCAAGGTCAAAAAGTGATTTGTGTATATCATCAGCGAAAACAGGCCGGCCCCTGCCAGCGACAAGCAGGGGTCGGCTTTTTTTGTGCGCTTTTTTAATAAAATTTCGGGGAAATTAGACTAAAATGGGTGGGTCATTCGTTGTACCAGTAAGAAACGGCCGTTTCTTTGATTGGACAAGTGGATTTAATGGTCGAAGATAAGATACTTGTTTGGAAATTTAATCGCGGAAGCAAAGATGCTCTGCGGCGGATCTATGAAAAGTACAAAGATGACCTGCTGGGATTGGCTGTCACCCTGTTAAGAGATAGAAGCCTCGCTGAAGACGTAGTGCACGATGTATTTGTGTCGTTTGCCGGATCTGTAGGGACTTTCAATCTCAGCGGGACCCTGAAAGGCTATCTTTCAACCTGCGTTGCCAACTGTGCCCGCGACAGGAACCGTTTAAGGTCGGGCCGGGATGCAGGGCCGGACGTTATGGAAGCGGCTGGCTCCAATTCGGATGGGCCGATGGAAAATGCAATCGACCGCGAGGAATCCAGACGGTTAAATGATTTACTTTACTGGATTCCATACGAGCAGCGAGAGGTTATTGTGCTGCACCTGCATCACGAGTTGCGATTTCGGGAAATAGCCAAGGCCCTTGGTATTTCCATCAATACAGTCCAGAGCCGATACCGATATGGTCTGGATAAGCTTCGTTCAATTTTGAATAGTGTGGTGACCAAATGAGACCGAAAGAGAATATAGAAAAATTCGTAAGAGTTAGAAAGCCGCATGTGACAACCAGCCGCGAAATGGATAAGCGCACACTGTACGATTCGTTTGCAGCTATGGAGCAAACTATCCGGGCTAAATCGGCAGACCATAAGCCGAGCACATCCAGGATAGTTACCCTAAGCAGAATGATGAAACTGACCGCCGCAGCGGCTGTGATAATAGTATCAATCAGCTTCTATATTGCTCATCAGGGCCCGTCTGAGCAAAGCATCACGACCAAATTTTTAGAAACTGTCGAGTCCCCATCTGAGATAATGACGATGAAATCGCTAACAATCGCTTATCGTCGGGACGGCATAGAAGGAATTGAAAATCAGTGTGAAAAGGCCCTTAAGATTCTGGGACCACAGCCGGCCAGTATATCACTGGGAGATTTATTTAACGGTTCCAAAAGCTAAGTACAGAAAGGACAAAACCATGAAAACGATTACTACCAAAAAATTAACAAAAGCTACGTGTGTTACTCTTATGTCATTAATACTTGCCACTTCTGCCCTTGCCTATCCGCCGGACCCGGATAATGCTGCTTTGCTTTACTATCAGTCATACATTGCCTATGAAAAAGCGGACGATACGATGAAGGAAATGGTGGCCGATTTATCAAGGGGCAAAATCGAACCAAACGAAAGAATCAAAAAATACATCGAAAACTGCCGAGGAGCGATTAATCTTGCCGTAGCTGCCGCCGAGATTCCAAATTGCAACTGGGGTCTGAAATATTCCGACGGATTTTCGATGCTGATGTCCCATCTTGCTCAGACGAGAAAACTGGTCTTCATCATTGGCGCCGAGACCAGAATTCTCGCGGCCGAAGGCGATTACCGGCAGGCCCTTGACCGCTGCCTGACTCTTCGCAAGATAAGCCAGCATATGGGTGACGAGACTATAATTTCATTGTTGGTAGCTAAGG
>JAIVYN010000331.1:0-3766 GCA_048635425.1 Candidatus Aegiribacteria sp. | reverse complement strand
CATTCGATATATTCAGTCATATCACCCGAAGGATGCGCGGCGATACTGTGGAAGAGCAGGGAAAAGGCACCCGATGCAGCGGAGGCCCTGCGGCTCACAGCCCGGGACTGTCTCAAGCTGAAGGTGATCGACAGGATAATCGAGGAATCGAAGGGAGCGGCCCACAGGGTGCGGTCCGCTTTCCTCCAACAATCTGGAAGGGTCGTGCTCTTGTGGGTTCCGGCGATGGATGGGTTTATGCCTTCGAGGCACAGACGGGTCGGCTTCTCTGGCGGTTTCGTGCAGCTCCGGCACAGCGCAAGATCCCTGTATATGGCTCGCTGCTGTCCACCTGGCCGGCCGCAAGCGGAGTGTTGGTAGAAGACGGGATTGCCTATGTTGCCGCCGGTATCGTTAATTATGACGGCACTTATGTCTATGCGCTCGACGCCACAACCGGCCGGATAAAGTGGCAGAATAACACGTCAGGTCATCTGGACAAGCAGGCCCGTACCGGAGTGAGCGTGCAGGGCCATCAACTACTTCACGACGGCAAGCTCTACTTAGCCAGCGGCACATCCCTCTCGCCGGCTGTCTATAACATTTCAGATGGTAAATGCCTTAACGACCCGAAACCGCTGGCAAGGTGTCAGTCGCAAAGCCCTCGCGGCTGGGAGCTTTCTCTGCTCGCAGACCAGGTCGTGGCCTGCGGTAAGCCATTCTATGCACACCCGAAGTATGATGTATTTGATAACACCGTTTTCAACAAGGTTTTTCTAACATCGAGTGGGGGCCGGGATATTGTTTGGGTCAGCAGTCAGAACAGTAAGAAGGTTTTATGCTTTGACAACATTGACAGAGAGTTATTAAGAAGAAAGATGGCGCAGCCCAGTAATCGTTTCAATGTTGATTGGAAAAGACTTGGTGTTAGTGATAAGCCGCTATGGAGCTACGAGTGCAAGGACAGTGTCGCTTTGGCGGTGTGCAGCAATGCAGTAGTGGTTGCTGAGAAATCAGAGATTGTTGCCTTAAATCTTAATGACGGCAGTATCCTGTGGTCTGAATCCGTGCCGTCGGCTCCGGTTAGCTGGGGCCTGGCCGTTGACCGCAATGGCCGTACAGTAGTAACTCTTGAAGATGGACAGATTCTGTGCTTTGGTCAAAGAGTCTTTGCCTCCGGTGAAAGTGAGACGGAAGGTTAATCTTGTTGTTACGTACGACCGGTACTCATAGTATTTAGCTGATGCCAAAGTCTTGAGTGGAGATTAGCTTGACGATGGAACTGTCCCAGCGATTTGGTTTGCTTATCCTGACGTTGTTATTTTGCGGAGCAGGCTGCTTCCACGATAAAGCCTTGTCGTTACGTTCGGACGAGAAATATACCGAGCAACAAGCTCTCGGTATGATAAGAACCAGCCGTAAGGTATTGGCACCTGTATATGCCCCTTTGGCTGAGCAGATTGTGTCAGATTTCGACCTGAGCAAAAAAGATGGCATCGGAATTGACTTAGGAAGCGGTCCGGGCACGCTCATTGTCGAATTGTGTAAGCGCACGCGAATGCACTGGATCAATGCCGACATCAATCCGAATTACTTTGTGAATTTCTACAGGCAAGCGGAAGAACATGGAGTTGGGCACCAGGTGAGTGCCATCTTCGCTGATGCCCATAATCTTCCTTTTCACGATAATTATGCAAATATAATCGTTTCCAGGGGGTCTTACCACTTCTGGGAGGATAAGGTGCGAGCGTTCAGCGAGATATATCGCGTGCTCAAACCAGGCGCGGTGGCTTACATTGGACGGGGCTTCTCGAGAAATCTGCCTGTTGAGACGGCAAAAAAGATACGCGCAAAGCAGGGTAAAAAAATGAAATATGATGTGGAAAAAAAAGCTAATGAACTGTATAATATTATGAATGAGCTGGGAATCAAAGACTACCGCATTGATATACCGAAACCACCCGGCAGTGAAAATGTTAACTATGGAATTTGGATCGAATTCCGTAAAACTGGATAAAATGTGAATGGAAAAAGGCGATGATAAAATAATGAGTAGAATGCAAAATCAGAAGCGGTTTATAGTGGGCTTTACCTTAATCGAGCTATTAGTGGTCATTGCTGTTATCGCTCTATTGATGGGGATACTGATACCTGCTTTGCACAAGGTGCGATTTAGAGCCAATGAAACATCTTGTCTCAGTAACCTTCGTCAGGTAAATGTTGCCCTGATTTTGTATGCCAACGATGACAGAAATAACCGTTATCCTTTGGAGGCGACTGAACATAATCCTCACCGTGCTTTGCTGCAGAAGCTCAATGCCTATAGAAACGACGGCCTGATAGAAGCTTTCTATTGTCCGCAAGCCAAATTTTTGGAGCAGTTCGCGAACGATCCAAACGGGGGTATTCCTCCTGGTGGTGTGGATTCAGTGATTGACACGCCACAAAACCGCATTGTTGGCAATATTACATACATTTACTGGAGCTACCGAGCCAACAAACAGGAGTTGGATGGAAGTACCTGGCGTGATCCCACCTACTACCTGCCGCGACAATTGACTTTGCATGGCATGGAGGCTCATCGAGATTGGCTTGGCCAAACAAGTAAGAGTGGAATCCAGGATGAGCGATATCGCCAGTGCATTAGTGCGAGTCCCGCGGAAATTTGGGTTATATGCGACTTCTTCCGTAAGCAAGGTATCTTCCCACATGGCCGCAAGCCGGGACAAACAGAAGGTGGTGTCAATGTAAACTTCCTGGACGGTCATGTTGGCCGAGTCTCCAAAAGACCAAGAGACAGCTATCGCTGAGAAAAAAGACGCATGTCGAGCTTACTATGCGTTTTCTGCAATAGGAGAACTTCTTTTCCGGCGATGGGGGTTCTGTCACTCTTATAATGTCTGCGTCAGAAAACGTTGAGTCTATTGGGATCTTTTTGGAGCAATATTATGATAGGTCAGTTATCTAATTACTGGTGGGTTTTCATCCTTTTGGGTGTCTTTGCAGGTATCGTTAGCGGCACTCTGGGACTGGGTAGCGGAACAGTCATTGTACCCGTGCTTGTCTTGCTTTGTTGTTTTGAGCAAAAGTCTGCCCAGGGAACAGCTCTGGCAGTAATGGTACCTATGGCATTGGTTGGGGCAGTCCGGTACTGGAAGAATCCCGAAATTGAGATGAATGTGGCTATTATCGCGTTGATTGTATTGGGCGCTTTGGTTGGTGTTTTGTTTGGGACGGAACTGGCTTCTCGGCTGTCGAGCCATACACTGCGGAAGGTATTCGCAATTTTTCTGGCGATAGTAGCCGTAAAAATGTTTACTGCCTCGCCAAGACAAGAACAACGAGGTCTCGATGACATTTTGACAAATCAGAAAAAGGTGGAATTAGTTGAGCGTGCAGATACTCCGCAGGATGCCTTTCGGCAAAAGAATGAAGCAGAAAATCAGTAGCAGACCTGTGCGTATTTTCAGTGCCTGTGCGGCACCTTTGAAAAAAGCGGCTAAATTAGCCGAAAAGTAAGTTTGTTGTTCGCTTTACGCGGCGCGAAAAACTTATTTCTTATAGAGATAACACCAATCACAATGGATGAGGTGGGTAGTGAGTAAGATAAGTGAACTAAAGTTTGAAGTGCCTAAAGTGCCTAAAGTTATTTCTTTTTTTGGTTCAACTGCAAAAAAGTTGGTTACTTTAAGGTGAGTTTACCGGCTAAGACCATGAATAAGACGGATTTATCGCATTGTGGGCAACAGCATATATGTGTTATAAGTGGGCGGCACCACAAAGGATA
>JAIVYN010000330.1:0-3771 GCA_048635425.1 Candidatus Aegiribacteria sp. | reverse complement strand
AGAATAGGCCGTTTTTCTGCTACTGCGCATGGACTCCGCCCCACGGCCGATGGGGAATCCCGGAAGATGAACCTGCCTGGATGGAATTCAAGGACAAGCCGTGGCCCGCAGGCCAAAGAAGGCCGGATGATGCAAAGGTGTACGCTGCTATGGTCAAAATGATTGACCGCCAAATAGGAGAAATATTCGATTTGCTCAAAGAGCTCGAAATTGACGATAACACGATTGTATTCGTCTGCGGCGATAACGGCGGAGCACGCTATTTCAACCACTTCTTCGATTCTAACGGGCATTTTCGAGGACAAAAAGGAAATTTATATGAGGGCGGCCTGCGAATCCCGATGATTGTGCGCTGGCCCGGCAGGATTAAAGTCGGCGTTGTCAGTGACCATTTGTGGTACTTCCCGGACGTTATGCCGACCTTGACGGAACTTGCCGGCGTTGAACCGCCGGATAACATTGATGGAATATCAATCATTCCGACACTGCTGGGCGAGCGTGCCGCCGGCCGCAGGCAGAAAAAGCATAAATTTCTTTACTGGGAGTACAGAGGGCAAACTGCTGTGCGAATGGGTGATTGGAAAGCCGTTCAGCCGGGCAAGAACAAACCGTTCGAGTTGTACGACCTTAACAATGACATTTCAGAGCAGAACAATATAGCAGATAAGCACCCAGACATCTTATCCAAGATGAAAGCCTATGCAAAACAAGCCCACACCGAGAACGTCCCAGGCGGCTGGGTCGATAAAGAAAAGGCTTTCAAGGGACATCAATATCGCTGACGAAAACATAGATGAAATATTCGCGAAGCAGGAATTTTAAGAACGATTTTAAAAGGAATAGATAAGTGCCGAAACAAGAAATTAAAGTCCACTATAAAACTGTTATGGCAGATATTATAGGTGACGAGCACGGCATCTCGCCTGAGCAGCTAAAAGAACTTGCCGAAAAAACCTTGCCCTTAATATCACAACTCAATAAGGAAAGGCAGGACGGTGAGACTCCATACAGGGACCTCCCATATAACTCGAAAATCGCTCAACAGGTCAAGGAGCTGGTTGAGGAATTAAAAGGTCGATGTGAGAATCTTGTTGTCTTCGGTATTGGCGGCTCTGCCCTTGGCAATATTGCTTTGCAAACAGCCCTGAATCCCTATATGCACAATCTTGACGACACACAGCGGAGCGGCCCGCGTCTGTTCGTCTTTGACAACATTGCCCCTGAGCAACTGTCGTCATTTCTGGACTGGCTCGGTGATAAGCTCGACAAGACTATTTTTAATGTCATTAGTAAGTCCGGTTGGACGGCAGAAACCGCAGCTCAATTTATGATTGTTCGTCAATTGCTCCTGGATAAACTCGGACCCGACGATTGTAAAAAACAGATAATCACTACTACCGATGCTAATCAGGGCATTCTCCGCCGTATCGCCAACAATGCGGGTATTAAAAGCCTTGTAATACCGGAGGGTATTGGCGGCCGATTTAGTGTTTTAAGTGCGGTCGGCCTGTTCAGTGCCGCTATGTGCGGGATTGACATCGATTCACTTTTAGAAGGTGCCCGCGATATGGATACCAGGGTTAAGTGCGAAGATTTCTACAAAAATCCTGCTGCAATCAATGCCGCAATAAACCACCACTTCTACAATCGCGGCAAAAGAATTTCTGTAATGATGCCATATAGTTACCACCTCAAGGACTTATCTGATTGGTACAGACAGCTCTGGGCGGAAAGTCTCGGCAAAAAAGAAGATTTAACCGGAAACGATGTTCATATTGGCCCCACACCGGTCAAGGCTCTCGGTACCACCGACCAGCACAGCCAGGTGCAGCTATATCGCGAAGGGCCGAACGATAAATTGTTTACTTTCCTTCAGGTCCGCAATTTCGATAAAGACATCAAAATAGGCCCGGCTCCCGATTATGCGCAGGAACTCGGCTTCCTTGCCGGCAAGGATTTGAGCGAGCTGCTAAACAATGAGAAGAGGGCCACCGAGTATGCACTTTTGGAGAGCGAACGTCCCTGTCTGACGGTTCTATTCGATAGAGTGAACGCCTATACAGTCGGCCAGTTTATTTATTTATTTGAAGTAACGACTTCTTTCGCCGGTGCTTTGTTTAATATCAATCCCTATGACCAACCTGCTGTCGAATTAGGCAAAGAAGCTACATTTGCTCTTATGGGCAAACGGGGTGATGAATATGAAAAAAGGGTGAATGAAATCCGGTCTCTAACGAAAATTGACAAAAAGTTTCTGGTTTGATATATATACGATATACGCATCACACAATACGAGACCTGTCCTGAATTAGCCGAAGCCCTGAATAAGCCGAAGCCCTGAGCGCAGTCGAAGGGGAAGCCTAAGGGACAGTCGAAGGATACGAAAAAATGGATTACGCAGTGATAATGGCAGGGGGCACGGGCAAGAGACTATGGCCCCTCAGCCGAGAAAAACGTCCCAAGCAGGTCTTAAAACTCATCGACGGCCAAACACTTCTTCGCCGTTGTTTTGAGCGTCTCTCGCCGATATTCGATACGAGAAACATAATCGTCCTTACAAACGCCGGCTACGCAGACATAGTCCGTGAAAACCTATCCGAATTGCCCTTTAATAATGTCATAGCTGAGCCTGCTGTTCGCGATACGGCCGGCGCCATCGGGCTGGTCTCAACCGTTCTGACAAAATATGACCCCGAGGCCACGATAGCTGTGGTTACCGCCGACCAGATTATAAAACCACCGGAAGTACTGCAGCAGGCCCTCAAGGATGCCCTTGTTTTTGTGAATAACAATCCGGAAGATATGATTACTTTCGGCATTCAGCCGACCTTCGCCAGCACCTCGCTCGGCTATATAAAATGTAATAACGCCCGTGAGTATCCCGGCTGTAAAAATAAGATTTATTCGGTCGAAGCATTCAAGGAGAAACCGGATGAACAAAACGCAAAAGAATATCTCAACACCGGCCAATACTTCTGGAATTCCGGTATGTTCGTCTGGAAGGCCAAAACAATCTTAGCTAATTTGGCGAAGTTTCTGCCCAAGGCTACCGAACCGTTAGCCAGAATACAAGCCGACTGGGGCAATCCAAATCAGCAGCAAACGCTCCGGGACTGGTTTGTAAAGCTGCCCAAAATAAGCATCGACTTCGCCGTGATGGAAAAGGCTGACAGAGTCCACGCCATAAAGCTGGATTGTCGCTGGCTCGATATGGGTTCCTTTGCATCACTTGCCGATATTATCAGTTCCGACAAAGAAAATAACATCGTCGTGGCTGGCACGAGCGAGCTGCTTGATTGCAAGAGCAGCATTATCGTTACCGAAGAGAAGGGCCATCTAATTGCCGCTATAGGCCTGGAGAATATGGTCGTAGCTCACAGCCCCGATGCCACACTTGTATGCCACATTGACCAGACCCACAGACTAAAAGAGCTGCTCGAGTTGATAAAGCAGCACGCCGGCGAAAAGTTTCTATAACGCAATGACGCCGAATGCGGAATATATGCGCGACAAAAAATGAGATACCTCGCAATAGATTATGGCTCTAAACGCACCGGATTGGCAATCTGTGACTCCGGCGAGACTATTGCCTCTCCACTCGCTGTAATCGAGGGCCAAAAGGAGCTGCTCAAAAAAATTGCAGAGGTAGTCGAGCGTGAAAAAGTCGAAGCCGTTGTGTTAGGGCTGCCTTTGAATATGACCGGCTCGGAAAGCGCCCAGACCAGGCTTGTTTTTAAATTCGCCGAGCAGTTAAAAGACTATCTGCACATC
>JAIVYN010000329.1:0-3775 GCA_048635425.1 Candidatus Aegiribacteria sp. | reverse complement strand
TGAGCACCGGATATATGCGGATGGTCGCTCCATTCTTTGTACAAAAAGTCAAAGCATACCGAGTCAATCGCAACCTGGTCCATTGAAAGAAATATACTCGAAGGCCAGTCGTCATTAAAAGGTTCAATCTGCCATTTGGTCGGTTGCGAATCCCAGTTAATTCCTGCGAATAACCCGTCGACAAGACAAAGCAACGTCTTGCCGCCTAATTGCTGATGACCCATCAAGTCAACAAGGCAGCGATAATTACCCATTCCTGGAGTATTGCTTGGCAGGGTAGTGTGCATATTGTACCAGTTGCTGCGATTTGGTTGGTCCCCTGCGTCGGGATTCCTTATGAGTGACCCGTAGTGATTTTTGGCGCATACGGTGATGCCGCCTGTGCTGTGGCTTTTGAGAATAGCGAAATTTATGAGGTAATCGGCTTGTGCGAAGCAAATGGGTATATGATCTTCCTCAGTGACACCCGCCCAGTGTTTTGAGTCCGGGTCACTCCAGTTAAACTCAACACTCGACCACTGCGACTGGGTTCGCCCTTTGCCGCCGACTCTCGCGATATAGACTACACCAGGACAATTCGGCTCAACCATATCATACCAGTAGTTTGGCATAATCCTGCCTGGGTCACCGATTGAAATATTGCCCGGAGCCACCCCTACAACATCTATCAATTGCCTTAGGAGAGCGATAGTCAACTGAGGTGAATTATCGATATAATTCATAAGATTACGCGATGTAGGATTTTTATCCATTGTTGCCGGATTCCCGTTATAGCTTAGTGTATGGTTGACTTTGATGCCGATTTTTTCGCCGGGTTTGTAGCCAATATCTCCTTTGCCTCGTTGCCGGTTAAAATACTGGAATATTGCATCCCATGCAGCCACATCTGTTTGTTCACCTGCTAGCGCACGGATAGCTGTTGACATCATTCTGTTAACTACCGCTTGGTTGGTGTGGTCATGCTCATACCAGTGTTTGGTCTGATTACGACTAATATAGATCCAGTCTGTGGCATTCGGGTCGTGAATCCAGGCGACTCGTCCAGGTTTAACTCCTTTGGCCACACCAATCGGGTCGTTTACAAGCTGTGGTTCCTGTGCAAGGACTAATTCCTCTCCTGTATTACTCATTACCAACCAGATGAAGATGAAGCCGATGAATACGGATATAGCAGCCAGAACGTAGCGTGTCTTTGTAAAGTAATTTTGCGCCTTACGAAATGCAGCTATTGATCCCAGAGTACCTGTGAGCCAGACTATAAAACCCGAAGCAAGAGGAAAGGCCACCTGCTGGCAGGGGTACGTTGCGCGAGAGGGTTTTGGTATCACTCGCACAAGAAACCAGATGAGTGCGGCCAAGCCCGTGAAGGGGAGAAGCCAAAGGGCCCATCTTTTTTTTGGCTTTTGCTTTATCGGCTTGCCGGTTTTCGGGCATGCATTAAATGAGTTTTTTTCAGATGGTCCCGGATGATACATAAACGGCACCCCTCCTCTGTTAAATTTGAAGTCGGACAATTTTAGTATAATCCGACATTTCCTATTTAAACGCTTAACAAACCTAATTTTTTCTGTTCGACTTCAATAATCTTACAAAATTCACCTTGAACAATCAAGAATTTGCTCTTTCAAAGCCACTTTGTTGAAAATTTACACGAAAGCATGGTTTTTTTATGCCTCGACTTTGTGCCAAACCCTGTTTTTGTACAGACCTTGGCTTATCCTATACGAAAATTAGAATGACGGCTAAAGTGATTGACATCGGATGCAGAACTCTGTATCATAGGATTTCAAGTGTGCAGGAGCACCATCTTATGAAGTCGAATGGAAAATCTCAGTTGTTTTTTCTTGTGTTCACGGCGACAAATGCGTTGCCTTACACCCATAATAAGAAAGCAAATTCCTATCAATTCCATTATCAACTAAGGAGGCAAACATGACTCAATCCGTCAACAAGTCCAATGTCAACCGTCGAGAGTTTCTCAAACAAAGTGGTGCACTGGCCGCAGGCGCTGCGGTGCTCGGGAGCATCTCGCCCGTCGCCTTCGCCCGCGACGACAACACGATTCGCCTGGCCCTGATCGGCTGCGGCGGTCGCGGTGCCGGTGCCGTTGGTGATGCTCTGAGTGTTCCTAACGCAGGGCCCATAAAACTGTATGCGATGGCCGATATCCACGAAGAACGAATGGAACCACGCCTCAAAGCACTAAAGAAAAGCTTCCCGGACAAGGTGGACGTCAGCGCAGGACGCAAGTTCATCGGTTTCGACGCCTACAAAAAGGCCGTCGACATTCTCAGGCCCGGTGATATCGCCCTGTGCACAACGCGCGCCTACATCCGTCCGGTACACGTGGAGTACGCTATCAAGAAGGGTATCAACGTTTTTTTCGAGAAGCCGTTCGCTTCCGATCCGGGTGGTCTGCATCGACTGCTTCGGGCCGGAGAGATGGCCGAGGAGAAAAACGTCAAGGTCTCCGCTGGACTGCAGTGCCGTCATTCCCCGGCACGCAAGGCGCTGATTGACAAGATCCGCAACGGTGAGATGGGCGAGATACCGCTGATCCGCGCCAACCGCCTGGGAGGCGGCGGATGGCTTAAGAGTCAGGGCGAAAAGTCCAACGAGCTGATGAGCCAACTGCAATTCGGCAGGATACATTTGTTCTGGATCGGCTCCGGGCATATGGTCGATTACCTCATCCACCAGATCGATGAGTGCTGCTGGATCAAAGGGGCCTGGCCGGTATCTGTCGTCGGCATGGGCGGCCGGGTGCCCAACAGCACGGATCATGGACAGAACATCGATGTCTACTCGATGGAATACACGTTTGCTGACGGTTCTAAGGCCTTCTGTGGTTTTCGCCGAATTGCCAAGACACGCAGCGAGTTCGCTACTTTCATTCACGGCACCAAGTGCGCCGCGCAATTTTCCGGCAGGACCCACGCCGCCACCGTCCACATGTTCAAGGATCAGCGGATCGGACAGGACAATATCATATGGACACCCACGAAGGACCGCTACAGTCCGTGGCAATACGAGTGGAACGACTTCATCTATAGCATCCGCAACGATCGACGGCATAATGAAGTCAAACGTGCGATCTACTCGGACCTCACAACGCTTATGGGCCGCGCTGCCTGTCATACCGGTCAGACGGTTACCTGGGACCAGATGATGAAGTCCAGATTCCAATTCTGTGAATACCTTGATGACTTGAGTTACGATAGCGCGGCCCCCGTCAAAGCCGATGAGAATGGCAAGTTTCCTGTTCCTATTCCGGGGCAGTGGAAAGAGATTTGAAGGAGCTTCGGATGATCTAGAAAAATCCTACCTTTATACGCAAGATGTAGTATCAGGTTCCGATTTACAACATACTGACACAAACTGCCCCAAAGAATCGAAGGAAGCAAAAGAAGCAGAGGTATGACCTTCTCAAAAAATGCTGGCAAATCTTCCCGAATTAGTATATATTCAATAGAATTGGAGTGTAATATGTATCAAGTGGCACAAAAACTGGCACAAAATTGGGGTTGCCAGCATGTTGCCTGTTGCAAGTCTTTGAAAATAAAGTAGTTGCGGGCGTAATTCAGTGGTAGAATGTCAGCTTCCCAAGCTGAATGTCGTGGGTTCGAATCCCATCGCCCGCTTTTTTGTAAGCATATTGTATATAAGTACTTGCCCCCATTATTAGGATTGGCCTCCATCTCGATATTATCCTGAATTGGCCTTTGGCGTCATTCTGGCGTCAGTCATTTCCGCGTAGGGTACATTTATTCATCTG
>JAIVYN010000328.1:0-3798 GCA_048635425.1 Candidatus Aegiribacteria sp. | reverse complement strand
GGTCAATGCAGCATTTGCCGAGGCGAGCAAGGCGGAGCACCAGCAGCCTATCTTTCACCCACTAAAAGTTCAGCCGGTCTTCAATTGCGAAATCTACCAACGAAAGCCATTAACCAGCTGGCGCTGGACGGGGGCCATTCAGAACGAACAGGAGCTCCGCGAGGAGGAACAGAGAATTCGGCGAGACTTAAGACAGATGGCTTCCTCCGCCGATTTTTCACTGGAAATCAATCCCCTGGTGACAGTGCGAAATGTAGAGCAGGCCGTGGCTGTGACCAAAAATGATTACGATGTCCTCATCATGTACGCCGCTCGCCGGACCCCGAAGGTTCTGGAAGCTTTAGCCTCACCGGACAAGTGGAATCTAATGTTTGTGCGTCACCGCTCAGGTCCCCTCTACTACATGTATATTGGCGCACACACTCACTTCTTGCGGAAGACTTATGACGAATTCGACCAACCCGGCATGGATGTCCATGACATTGTCGTGGATGACCATGCCGAGCTCTTGTGGCGTCTGCGAGCATTTTATGGGTTGAAAAACATTCTCGGGAAACGAATCGTCGCAGTAGGCGGTGCCGGCGCCTGGGGAGCAGGCGGCAGAGGAGCACAAGACCGTGCCCGGCAGAGCTGGAAATTGGACATCGTTCCCGTTTCCTATTCCGAACTCGGTGAGAGGATCAAGAAAGCACGGCAGAATAAAGTCCTTGTCAACCACTGTCGCAACAAGGCCCAAGAGTATCTCAAGCAGAAGAACGTAGTCCTTGAGACCTCGAGAGCCTACGTATATCAGGCATTTGTTCTCTGCGAAGTCTTTCGGGATTTGCTCGATGAGGCCCAAACAGATGCGATTACGATCAATCACTGCATGTCAACAATTATGCCGATCGCGGAAACGACAGCATGTTTGCCGCTCAGCCTGTTAAATGATGACGGCTATATGGCGTTCTGTGAGTCGGACTTTGTCGTGATTCCTTCAGGAATCCTTCTGCGATACATTTCCGGCAAACCTGTTTTTCTATGCAATCCTTCGCTGCCTCACGATGGTATGCTGACCGTCTCTCATTGTACCGCCCCGAGAAGGATGAACGGCAAGGAATTGGAGCCGGCGAGGATCCTGACGCACTACGAATCGGACTTTGGGGCGGCACCCAAGGTGGAAATGCCTAAGGGGCAAGAAGTCACCGTGCTTAATCCTGATTTTGCCGGTCGACGATGGCTGGGTTTCGCAGGAGAGATTCTTGATACTCCCTTTTACGATATCTGTCGTACACATCTGGATATAGCAGTCAAATGCGATGTCGGGCAACTGGCTGAAGAAATCCGAGGTTTCCATTGGATGGTTGCGTACGGTAACTATCTACGTGAAGTAGGGTATGCTGTGAAGAAAGCGGGGCTCGACTGGCTGAAATTGGCTCAGCTCACCTGATGCGTGATCACGGCTAACATCATTTGGGCGAGCCAACCGCCCTTAAGCCCCATCGCCTTCTTTGGCACCATGGCCGGAGAAATATATGAAAACCGTCGATTTGGATGGAATCTGACGAAGCTTGTAAAGATGTTGTCTGATATTCCGTGTAGTCGCTTCTTGGCCTAAAACGACAAGCTCACCGGACCCGAAAAGCGATAGCTTTTTGGGCTCCGAGTGGAGCGATTTGTTATGTCGTATTTATACCGGAACAATTTAGCTATAAAGCGCTTTAATGATTATCCTCTTTTATAACACCAAAACCGTGTTTTGACTTCTTTTTCGCCAGGTCTTTTGGCTTTCCTTGCCTAAGTAGCGTCGGTATTCTAGAAGATCTTTATCTATGCCTTCTTTACTCCGCCACTCCTGTTTGCCCGCCCCGCTCTTGCTCCATGATTTAGCATCCAAATTTGAGAAGTTCACACGGAAGATGATGTCGCTTGCCGCCCGTCCTAAGGTCGTGGCTCCACTTTCTGTTCCCGACATACATAAATACGTTGTTTCTTCCCCCCCTACCGAGCGGGGTTGTAAGCCAGTATCGAGTATACTTTGGGCGTTTGTTTTAGGTGTAGCATGATATAAATACGTTGGCATTTTCTAATCTCCTTATTCTATTGAGTGCAATTCTCATCTTAAAATAGTATTTTCGAACCGGATGTCCCCAAAGTCAATAAAAAATTCGCATTATATGGAATTTCCCATTTACACGCTTAAAAGACATAATTTATCCCTACGACATCAATGAACTTACTAAAATTACCTTGAACAATCATGAATTTTCGATTTCGAGACAATTTCTTTGAAAATTTGCACGAAAATACGTTTTTTATGCCCCACCTTTCTTCCAAACTCTGCTTTTGCACAGACCTTGACCGCTCACCCCTTCATAAATTCAAGTTTTTCAGCAATTCTTGGCATTAGCCGGACTCAATTGGCACAGGTTTCAAATGACCGATACGCTCAAGAATCTCATGGAACAATGATTTTGATACCATCAACTCTGCCATCTGAAATATCACGTATCATGAATGCCTTACCACTTTGGCACCGATTTTTATCAGTTTAACTTGAAGCGTCCTAAGTGACCAGTCCCTTATCTTCTTTGGCAAAGCCAAACGTCTCAAGAAATTACCAAGATTGTAAGCTAATGCAAACAACTGAAGCCGAACCTGGTTGTCAATAAAATCGTGGCAGGAAAGTCTTGTCCAGTTCAACGCATATTTGCCCTCTTTGACCCACTGTTCTGCCGTACCGCGTTTGTTATAAAACTTAACTACATTACTGGATTTGAAGCGCAGATTCGTAACTATGAAACTGACTCTTGGAAATAGTTCTCCGCAATGCCATTCCACCTTTGCCACCACTCTGCCAGTCATCGGCACTGTGGACATTCCCATTGCGAAGAAGTGCTCGCTCCAAATCGCCATACTGATTGAAACAGAACAATGGGTGATAACACATGCATTGAAAATAACCGTTGTAAGCAGTGCCTTCCTGATTGACATAGGTCGGGCTAACCGAACTGTCCATATCAAGGATAATCTGCTTGAGTAATTTTCGCTGGTGTACTCGATCAACCCATTCACCTGGCAACTTCATCAATAGCTCCAGGTTTTGGGATTGAGTCAGTATCTGCGTTTCAAATCTGCCCATAAGGCTTGTCGAGTCAGCGGTACGTTCTATGGCTCTACCTCCTGCAACATGCCTCATCGCAGGATCAACACACAGACGCTCGGCATCATTGGTGTCTGCATAGCCTGCCAGTCTGCTGTAGATCGACTGTCTGAGCAATGCTGCAATGCTGTGCTGCGTATTCTTGCCGGTTCGATTGTCACACAACTCTGAATCAGTCATAGTGGTCAGACCAAGTGCGTCATCAAGCTCCCGGTAGGCAAGCAAACCTGCATTACTGGTCACTTTAGTTCCGTGAAATTCGAGCTTCAATCTGCGGTCAAAATCAAGCTTAAGAGCGTCCTTCCGTGCTTCACCCATTGGGTTCTCCCGTATCAGATGGTCGAAACTGGCTTGAATGGTCTCCATAAGCTCTATACTATCATAATCCTGTTCATTTGTCACGGTTTACTTGGGAAATCCGGGCTTAAGGTTAATGCTCACTTTGTCCAAGCTTCACAACAGAAGATGTGTCGTGCCTTAACGCTGATACGCCTGTTGGTGGGGGGAATGGAGCCCGACTATATTACAACTTAGGACTGGTAAAGAAATTAGGTTTCGTTTTTGGCTGAGCGAGGACAAGGCTGGCAAGGAAGCAAAACGCAGGCCTACTGGTTGGTAGTCCGAGTTTTGCTGACACCGCCAGCCGAAGCCGCAGC
>JAIVYN010000327.1:0-3818 GCA_048635425.1 Candidatus Aegiribacteria sp. | reverse complement strand
GGGCAGATAACTTGCGTAAGCTATCATAATGCCGAAACCCAGACTCAGAGTAAAAAAGATCTGGCTGTATGCGTCTATCCAGACAGTTGGATCGGATAATTTTGAAAAATCAGGCTCAAGATATGCTTTTAGGCCGTTCATGGAACCGTCGAGCGAAATAGACCATAAGACAAGGACCGCAGTTAAAAAAAAGAGCAGCCCCGCTAATAGTCCAACACCCGCATCCCTCATCGCACCGACAATCGCCAGATTCTTCTCACATATTTTCCTAAAGTCAGCCCGCCCTTCTCCAGTTGCCAAAGCAACGTGAACATCGTTCTTCCAACTATCCTTGGTGGATAGCGGCATGTATTTCAGTCGCGGGTCATTCGCTAAGTCCTCCTCATCCCGAAACGACAGGCTGTGCCAGACTATGAGCGTTGGGCACACCCACGTGCTGTTCTTTACGAAACGAGCGAACAGCGCTGCCCCTTTTTGTTCGCTGTAGCTGGTGTCCGCATATAGTTTTGTGGCGTCCCCGATTGTACGCCAGGCTTCTTTGAGTTTCTTTTTGAGTTCTTCTTCGCTTCTACTTGAGCATGCCAGCGAAACGAAGGGGCAGTGTTCAATACTCCGTTGCCCGGCATCGGAGGCCTCAGCCGCGCTCACTAAGTAGGGCACATGTCCGGCAAACGGGATCCCCTGTTTCTTTGCCTCATCGGCAATAGCGAAATAGGCGTCTCGCGGTATATCATCGAAGACCTTTACAAGATCTGCGCCCTGCTTCTTGACCTTTCTGACAACCTGGCGCCCTTCGTCTTCGTTGCTGACGGCAATCAAAGGACCGATGGCGTTTGGCCCGTCAACAGTTAGGCTTGCGATGACCATCCGGGGCCCTATCAGTTTCCCAGCCGAAATCTCTTGTCGCCACTTGTGATGCACCGGTTCCCCCCACATCACACGTACGCCTGTTACTCCGTTGGCAGTGAAGAGGGCAAGGTAGTCCTTTCTATTAAGCGGGTGGATGTGCATGTCCCAGAGGCCGGGTATGAGAAACTTACCCGTGGCATCCACAATGTGCGCATTTTCCGGCACGTCGAGGTTGGCGGTTTTGCCAAGCGCCGCGATGCGGCCACCCTTTATCACCACCGTCATGTCGGGTTTGGCTGGCGCGCCGGTTGCATCTATCACCGTGACGTGCGTGAAGACAAGTGTCTTTTGCTGGTGATTGCCTCCCTGCTGAGCAAACAATCCTACGGGCAGCAGACAAACCAACAGAAATAGCAATGCGTTCTTCATTCCAACCTCCTTGGTCTAATCCGGGATTTCCCATTTAAAAACTAAGAACAATCACTTATTCTTCTTCTCCATTCTAATTCGTTCATCGATTTCAAACAGCCTTCATCGAGTATATTGACCCGTCGGCTGGCAAACAAGCAGGCATGTTCATAATCGACTCAGCAATCCGTGCTAATCACTGTCCCAATAAATTGATTATTTATCTGCCTTCTCTGTGGCTAAAAAAAAGTGCTTTTTTATTCGTTTTTTTGTTGACATTGTTTGTAAATATATTAAAATACGCCTATGTTAGCTAATAGGCTAACATAAACCGCCAGCAGGCGAAGATGACATTTCAGTTTGCATGTCGTAAGCCACCGAGTGGCAAGGACTTAGAGCCAGCAGTCTCAGATTCGTGAATTCTAAATCTTAAACATCGAAGATCCGGCCTTCCTTGGACGGAATCAATCAGGAAAAGGGGATGACGGTGAGCGGAGATCAGCAGACCAGGGAACGAATATCTGTCTACGTCTTAAACGACGATTTACGCTTAACGCAACCGATACGAGCTGCGCATCCGTTTGACGAAATTCCCCTCTACATCTGTCGAGAGTCCTCTACAAATCAACCCTTTTTATGCAAAACAAACCCAATTTCCAAAAAAGTCAAATGAATGTATATCCATATAATACAACGGATTATGAAAATAAATTCAATTGGACAATTGGTCAAAACAAACCCAATTCAAACCCAATCAAAGCCTGTCCTGAGCGCAGTCGAATGGGCCAATTTCCAAAAAGCCAAAATGAACGTAAAATCGCTTACCGGAAAATCCGGCCACACCTGTTGTAGGTTATCCCACATATTTGGCTTGCAATTTGGTCTGATTGTAGCAAAATATAGCGAGATTTGTAATCATCGTTTTATAAGTGACAACAAGGCAGTGCAACGTGCTGAGCAGTGCTTGTCATTTGGTGTAGATTTTGTGCAGTGAAAGGGAAAAATAATGAGAAGCAAAACAGTTTTCTATGTATTGATTGTAGCGGCTATTAGCTCGCAGATCGCCTCAGGTTTATGGGCGGCTGAGGCGCCAAAACCGCGCAGCCGCAGCGAAGTCGAAGCGGTCCTTGCCAAAGCTCCAAAGCCGCCGGCAAGACGGAATCTTCGCGAGCTCAACATTGTTCTTGTTGCGTTCAAGAAGGACCACGGCCCAAACGAGCACGATTATCCCTTATGGCAGAAGCGATGGGCAGTTTTGCTCGGGGGCAGGAAGGCCGGGCAGGAGAAACAGGTCAACCTCTATGGTCCGGCCCCGAAGGCCAAACAAAAAAGGACTCTGGCCGGTGCACCGAAAGTGCAAGTCTCAACGGCCTACGGATGGCCGAGCAAGGAGCAGCTCAAAACAGCCGATTTGATTGCCGCATTCTGTTATGTCCAGTGGGACGAACAGAAACTCGAGGACCTGGAAGAGTTCTTGTCGCGAGGCGGGGGTTTTGTCATCCTGCACCCGGCTGTGATAATTCCCAAAGGCAAGGATATCGTAGGTCAATTGGCAAAGCTCATAGGGTTAGCGTGGGAATATAATTATACCCGCTGGCGTCACGGCCCGATGGACTTGAAGATTGCTGCCCCGGAGCACCCTATCTGTTTAGGTCTGCCCGAGACAATTCATTTATTGGACGAGGCCTATTGGCCTTTGAAGGGGGACCTCAGCAAGGTCACGGTATTGGCGACCTCCAATGAGACAATCAGCGAAGACTCCCAGCGGACTAAGCCGGAACCGATGTTCTATGCTTATGAATGCGGCAAAGGACGTGTTTTTAGCTGCATACTTGGGCATTATACCTGGACATTTGATGACCCATATTGCCGCATTCTGTTACTCCGCGGTATGGCGTGGGCGGCTGGGGAATCGCCTTATCGTTTTGACCGGTTGGTGTTGCGCGGAATCCCATTGGGTAAGTAGAGCCTACAAAAGCACATCCCGCCCGGCAACTGAGGTGGTTCTGAGTTTTCCATCTTCCTATAACTCATAGGGATAGACTTTGGCGAGCTCAGTCGAGTCGGAAATTGATAGAATGCCAAGAACAAAAATCATCGCCACGTTAGGCCCTGTTAGCAGCAGCTACACTGTCCTGCGGAAAATGTTCACAGCCGGCCTGGATGTAGTCAGGCTGAATTTCTCGCACGGCAGCCACAAACAGCATCTCGACTCTATAGAGATTGTCCGTCGGCTAAACAGAAAGTACAGACGACACATTCGGATAATGCAGGACCTGGAGGGTTTGCGAATCAGAGTAGGGCGATTCAAAGGTGCTAAAACCAGGTTCTTAAAGAACCGCACAGTAGTGTGGCTGAGCAATGAGGCCGAAGCATGTGGGCCGCGAACAATACCTTTTGATTACAAAGGTGATTTGGGCCGGTTAAAGCCAAAACAGCTTATCTATATTGATGATGGGAACCTGGTCCTGCGCATAAAGAGCACCTCCGTCAATAGCTTAAAAGCAGTCGTTGTCGAAGGAGGTGTCCTTAAGGAAAGAAAGGGCGTAAATATTCCTGAT
>JAIVYN010000326.1:0-3822 GCA_048635425.1 Candidatus Aegiribacteria sp. | reverse complement strand
GGTATATAGGTTACAGCAGGGAGTGGAAGTTTAAGATAGACCCAAGACTCAAGACTCAAGACTCAAGACTCAAGACTAAAGACCAAAGACTAACGACTAAATATTATGGCGATAGGTAGAATTATAAGCGGGCAATCTTTGAACGAGCAGGAGGAGAGTTTTAACGTCTCACTTCGGCCAAAGTTCTTAGGCGAGTGTGTAGGCCAATGCAACGTCAGAGAAAAAGTGGCAATAGCGATAGCAGCGGCCAAGCAAAGGTCTGAACCGTTGGAGCACATCTTGTTTTACGGCCCGCCGGGACTCGGCAAAACAACGCTTGCCCATGTCGTGGCGAATGAGATGGGGGCAAGGATACGCTGCTCATCGGGGCCGGCGCTGGCAAAAGCCGGTGATGTGATGGGTCTTTTGAGTAATATAAACACCGGTGATGTACTTTTTATCGATGAGATTCACCGGCTCAGCACGCCGGTCGAAGAGTTTATTTATCCGGCGATGGAAGATTTCAAGGTTGATTTCACCGTCGATAGCGGTCTGCACGCAAAGACGATAAATTTTCCACTGAAACGTTTTACTTTAATTGGTGCCACGACACGGGCGGGGCTTTTAAGTGCTCCGCTTCGCAGCCGATTCGGGATGCTGTATCATCTGGATTTCTACAACACTGGGGAGCTGACAGAGATTTTAGACAGGTCGGCGGAGCTGCTTGGTTTGCAGTGCGAGGACGGGACGCTGGAATTGATTGCGGCCCGGTCCCGCGGGACGCCGCGAGTGGCGAATCGACTCCTTAAACGAGTCCGTGACTATGCACAGGTAAAAGGCTCAGGGGTACTTAGTACCGGCATTGTCGAAAACGCCCTGAAAATGGAGCAGATTGACACGTTAGGCCTGGATGAATTAGACAGGGCGGTTTTGCGTGCGCTGGCTAACGTCTATGACGGCGGACCGGCCGGTATCGAGGCGATTGCCGCCACACTCGGCGAAGAAAGGGACACGCTGGAGGATGTGGTCGAGCCATATCTTTTGCAAATCGGATTCCTGCGCCGAACCAAACGGGGAAGAGAGGTTACCAAACAGGCCTGTGAGCATTTAGGACTTAAGTGCCATAAAAAGAAAAGCGACTCAAAACAGCCCGAGTTATTCGAACATAGCAAGGAATAATTGAACATAGCAGTCTACGATGAGTGGACCAGAAGTCAAAAGAAAATTCGAAGCAGATTTGAATAGGGTGAAGGATGCTATAGTTGCTGCGAGTGAACATTACAATATTTGGTACATATATAAAAATAAAGATGATAGGCCAAAATATGTAAAGGTTATGAATCGATATCTTGGCTTTTTCCGTCCTTCCATAAGTGCTCAGTTCACAGCTATACTGCTAACGTTGTCAAAGATATTAGATAAAAACACTAAGAATAATAGAATAAGTATGTACTCATTAGTCGGATCTGCTCAAAAACATAGTCTTATTAAACCATCGAAGTTGCAAGAAATCAGGAATCAGTTATGTGAGACTGTTGAAATGGTTAAAAATCTACAGGTCCTACGAAATAATGTGTTTGCGCACCTTGGCAATTTAGACACAGAAAAAGCCTTCGCGCGTGCAGGAATCTCACCAAATGACCTTAAAAATTTGATTGATTCGTCAGTAAGTATATTACGAAGTATTTATTACGCTTACGATCGTGGTGATTTCGCGTTTGACTATCATTCAAAAAAAGACACATATTCGTTATTAAACGACTTACAAGAATCAAAAGCTAACTGTTAAATTTTATCCATTTCTTCAAGGTAACATAAACGTTGTTGTCATTGCGAGCGCAGCGAAGCAATCCATAAGGCAGACATAGATTGCCACGCTCGGCTGTGCCTCGCTCGCAATGACACTTTGTGCGACGAGTTGGTCATTGCGAGGAGCGCAGCGACGAAGCAATCTCATAACTTTTCGTACAGATCATACCATTCTTTGTTAATACTATTTATTAGCTCCTCCTTTTTCTTTCGTGGGCCTGCTTTTATTTATTTTTCCCTTTGTATTGCGCTTGTGCAATCAGCAAATGCTTCATAGTAGACAAGCTTTACAACATTATATTTCCTTGTGAATCCTTCGATCATTTTCTGCTTATGTTCATATACTCGCCTTCTGAGGTCATTTGTTACCCCTGTGTACAGAACGGAATTCCCCTTATTAGTCATTATATAAACGTAAAATTGCCTTGTTCCCATCAGGCTATCTTTGCGATATCACAAATTAGATTGCCACGGCCTGATTCGCAGGCCTCCTAAGAAAATAAACGGTTTTCGTATTGCGAGGTTTGAGATTGCCACAGTCGCCTGCGGCTCCTTCGCAATGACATTGTTGGTCCATTTTCTTCTGCATACTTCCTGAGAATCAGGTCAGGTGCTCGCAATGACGGTCGTGGTAACAGTGGTAACAACTGAAAACCCTATTCCCATTCAATTGTCGCCGGTGGCTTGCTGGATATATCGTAAACGACCCGATTGACGCCCCTGACCTCATTTATAATCCTGCTGGATATGATGCCGAGCACCTCGTAAGGGATTTGCGAAAAATCAGCGGTCATAAAATCAACGGTCTCAACCGCACGAACAGCAATAATGTTTTCATAGCTTCGTTCATCGCCCATTACCCCAACCGTCAAGACAGGTACCAGCACGGCCAAGGCCTGTGATACCTTTCTATACAACCTTGCCGATTTTATTTCGTCTATTAAGATTTCATCGGCGTCCCGGAGAATTTCCAGCCTTTGGGGTGTAACCTCTCCAACTACCCTGACGGCCAAGCCCGGTCCGGGGAAAGGATGGCGCCAAACGATATCCTCCGGCAGTCCGAGATATTCGCCGACCACCCGCACCTCATCTTTAAACAAATCCCGCAACGGCTCAATCAGCTCAAAGCCCATCTCGGCCGGCAGCCCCCCCACATTGTGATGCAGTTTTATATTTGCCGCAGGGTTACCGCCCTTCGAGCCTGATTCAATAACATCAGGATACAGCGTTCCCTGAGCCAGAAACTTAGCATTCGGAATTTTCAGAGCCTGCGACTCAAAGGCCCTGATAAACTCGGAGCCGATAATCCTTCTTTTTTGCTGGGGGTCGGTCACGCCGGCCAGACCTGCCAAAAACTGCCTGGACCAATCAACAACACGCAAGTCCATATGAAAATGGTTCCGGAAGGTGGACACGACATCTTCGCGTTCATTACTTCGCAGCAGGCCGTTATCAACGAAAATGCAAACAAGCTGGTCTCCTATTGCCTTATGGACCAGCGAAGCCACAACGGACGAATCAACACCGCCGCTCAGGCCGCATATCACTTTGGCCTCGCCGGCCTGAGAGCGAACCGCTTCTACAGTCTCACTGACAAAATCACTCATTTTCCAATCGCCGCTGCAGCCGCAGATATCATACAGGAAGTTTTTCAAAATCAGCGTTCCTTTGGGGGTATGTGAGACCTCAGGGTGGAACTGAACACCGAAAAATTTCCTTTTTTTGTGCTTTACTGCAGCAAATGGGCAGGTATCGGTAGTTGCTAATTTGACGAAATCGTCCCCCCGCTTGATACTGGCGGGGGCGAGCTGGTCGCCGTGGCTTGCCCAGGCCGTGATTGAATCCGGCAGATTCGCAAACAAATCACTCTTCTCAAGAATGGACAAAGTTGTTCGTCCGTACTCGCGTCTCTGGGCGGCAACAATTTTTGCCCCTAAAATCTGACAGCCTAACTGCATTCCGTAGCAGATGCCCAAAATCGGCACACCCAATTCAAAGATTTTCTCATCACATTTTGGTGCATCTTTATCATAG
>JAIVYN010000325.1:0-3840 GCA_048635425.1 Candidatus Aegiribacteria sp. | reverse complement strand
GGTGGAGATCGAAGATTTGGGTGCTGAGTTTCCCGGAGACGGCCTTTACACTGCGCCAAATAAGATTCACTTCCGGGCCAGATACGCCAATGGAGTAGAGTTGATTAGCCAGCCGTTTGGTCGCGGCGAGATGCGTCGTTTCGCGCGTTTTGAGGGCAGCGAAGGATGGATTGATGCCGGTTGGGGGATATTTCGAACTCATCCGGAGTCGCTGAAAACATCCGTGATAGGGCCGAATGAGGTTCACCTATACGAGAGTAATGACCACAAGCGAAACTTCCTCGATTGCATCAAGACGCGGCACGAGCCGATAACTTCTGTGGAAATCGGCCATCGTTCCTGCACCGTCTGTCACCTGGGAAATATCGCCATGATTCTCAAGCGAAAATTGCGTTGGGACCCTGACAAAGAACACTTCGTCAACGATAACGAAGCCAACCGTATGCTGAGCAAGCCGATGCGGGCGCCCTGGCATCTATAAGAATCTCTCGACAGACTTAGTCTGTAGAAAGGATAATGATTATGGCAAAACGATCTTCCACTCTTGCAAAACTTATCGACAGGCTTCCCGATCCGGATGAACGGGGCCTGCTCAGCAATATCGACAAGGAAACAGTTGATGGCGTTGTCTCTCAGATATACGAAGGCGGGCGAAAAAGTCTCCTCGCCCTGATCGGCATGCTTGTCGAACCCGGCCGGGGAGATGACTTCAAACCGCGGTACGCACTTCATTGCTTAGCCGTGCAAATGTGCAAACCGGACGAAGAAAAAGCCCGGCGAGCATTTACAAGAACACTGGCCATGCAGCTTGGCGGCGACAAGCCCAAAGCCGTTCAGAAGTATCTTATACAACAGTTGCAGGTGGTCGGCGGCAAAGAAGTCGTTCCCGCACTCGGCAAAATGCTGGAGGACGAGGAGCTTTATGAGCCCGCCGCCCAGGCGCTTGTTGCTATTGGTGACGGTGCCGCCGAGCAGTTGCGAAACGCCTTGCCAAAAGTCGATGGCAAAATGAAGCTAACGATTATTCAAAATCTCGGCGTAGTCCGGGATGCCGAGTCGGTCGGAACATTACAGAAGGCCCTCGGCGACGATGACCGTGAGATTCGCCTGGCGGCAGGCTGGGCACTGGCAAATATAGGCGACACCATCGCGGCGCGTCAGGTTTGCCACCGAGCATATGCTGCGCTCTCCCCACAATATACTGTAAGGGAAGGAAGGAATATCGCTCATATGAATACCAGCGCAAACCACTGTTCCGCCTTTAGCAAGGGCTTTCAGGGATAAAGGAACAAGCTCGCCTGCCGGAGCAAAAAGTATGGCTGCATCGAGTGAATGTGGTGGCTTCACAGTGGAATCACCTGCCCATTCCGCACTAAGCTCAAGTGCAAACTGCCGGCTCTCATTATCGCCGGGACGGGTAAAAGCATAAATTTTTTGGCCTCTGTATTTTGCGACCTGGGCAACAATGTGTGCTGCAGCACCAAAGCCATAGATACCTAAGTGCTCTGCATCACCTGCCATAACGAGCGAACGATAACCTATCAAGCCGGCACATAATAATGGAGCAGCCTCTGCATCAGAGTAAAAATCCGGAATATGAAAACAAAATCTCTGATCTGCTTTTGTGTATTCTGCATAACCTCCGTCAATGGTATATCCGGTAAAACCTGCTGAATCGCATAGATTTTCCTTTCCTGAACAACAATATTTACATTCGCCGCAGGTATAACCAAGCCACGGCACTCCAACCCTGTCGCCAATGAAAAATCGTTCTACCTTTAATCCTTTTTTAACCACCGTTCCGATGATTTCATGACCCATAACAAGGGGAAGTTTAGGTCTGTTTAGCTCGCCATCTTTAATGTGCAGGTCAGTTCTGCATACACCACATGCATTTACACGAATTAATAACTGATCAGGTCCCGGTTCGGGCATAGCAATATCTAATTGACGAAGCGGGCGATCAGGCTCGCTTAAAACCATAGCACGCATGAAATTACTCCATTAGTAACGGTTCACCGTGAACGTTGAACTGTTACCTCTCACGAAATTAATCCAGCGATTAGGATCTGAACGACAAACTCTGTAGTTTTTGCCGTCACTGGTAGTTGCCGAGTATTCCTCCGCAACTGAATTTTTGTCCAATTCTTTATCTTTAAAAATATTTCTCAGATGCAATGATATATTATCTGTTGAGTATTCAAGGAGTTGAATCATCAGTTTTTGAGAAAACCACCTGCTTTCTTAACATCTCCGATCTCACATATCCCCCAAATAAAATGTTCGGAAGCACTCGCGACCACCAAATGTCACAGACCAAACAATAAACACAACTATTTAATATTAAAGAACTTTCTTTGATCTTCGAATCTGTTTTATTGTTTTTTTATTGTTTTTTATTGTTTTTTAGTTGTGCCCGCTCATATCGACTATTCTTTCCACTCAACACCCACATAGGATACCTTCGTGAGCCGATATTACGAATCACGCATAAGGAGCGTGAAAGCTCAGAAATCAAGTTATGTATTTTTGCCTTTTTTCTTTGCCGGGTTAAACCGTGTTCCCTTGACTTCGTGCGTCTTATCCTCAATGCCAAAAATCAGATATCCTTTTGGTTTACACTGTAAACACGCTGAGTTGGATAGGGCTGAAAGATATTCTCCGAGCAACTGAGGTTCGTAGTGGTTTTCTTTGAATTCCAACCATTCTGTTTCGTGTGGTTCATCCCGAAGTTGGTTCACGAGAAAAACAAGTTGCGTGTGGTCCATTTCCTACGTAATCTCCTTTTCCTCCCGGCTAAGTTTAGTAGTTGATAACGTTCCCTATTGCCTACCGGAGTGCAGTGTTCATAACAAACGCCTTGATCCGCGCACCCTCTTTCGATAACTCGGCAGCTTGGCTGTCGAACTGACCTTGGGCTTCAGAGATGCCCAATCTTGGAGCCTGTTTTTTTCTGTAATCGCTGTTGTCCCACTGGTCGCAATTGAACCAGCCGATGAGATAAAGGCCATACTGGCAGCGATTGTCTCTCAGATACCGATCGACAAGTTGGGTTTTCATGGCGTTGTGCAAATCTCGATTCCATGAGCCCTTGACCTCAATAATGGCTGTTACAGTATCACAAACTTCTCCGTTTCGGCCCCGCAAAGCGGCGTCCACGTGGACATCCGTCCGCTCCCCTTGGCCCGGTCCTTCACCCCTGCGAATTTCGACTTCACGATTGACAATGACCCCCCTTTTCCTTAGGTCATTATCAAGGTGTCTTTTAAGATAGTCAGAGAACCTGTTTTCATCTTTTGGCCTGTATACGCCCTTACTGATTTCATTCCACAGATCGATAGCCGCTGGAGTCTCGCCTTGGAGCTTTGCCCCCAATCGTTTGAGCGATTCGGTTAAGACGTCAAGTAGCTGGTCTCCGCTTTGAACCAGCCGCGCCTGTTGATCAACTCCCATCTTCAAAATATCACTCGGTATAGGTGGTATCCAAGTACGACGACGGGTAATGTTCTGGGCTTCAAGCAACATCCATTTTAGCCATTCGAGCTCAGGCAGTTCGCTTGCGATCCGTCTGATGGCTTCACAAGCCTTATGGGTACCACGATGTTGTAGCTGCCTCAAGACAGATTCTCGCCACTGAGCAACACTTTCCCTCGGCTCTATCCATCCACTATGTTCACGATCCTCAGCATGTGGAAACTGACGTGAAACCCAAATGTATAGATCAGCTAATTCGTCTTCAGTGAGCTTCTTCCCAATGTGGACCGCGCGCCCTTCCGGACCATGGGCTGCCGCTGAAATCACTTCGCGGCCGAACTCAGCATCTTGCTGAATGGCAGGCCA
>JAIVYN010000324.1:0-3848 GCA_048635425.1 Candidatus Aegiribacteria sp. | reverse complement strand
CTCTTCCGATCTTAGGCGAAAACAGCGTCGTAATAGTCCAATTTAATACGGGACAGACAAAATCGTTAATGGTAAAATATGCCGACCTTTTAAAGATTTGAAAACGTTAGGAGGATTCAAATGGCAGGCAAAAAGTGTTTTACCGGGGCGATTTTATTATTGACCTCATTAACTTTCTTTTCAATCACCCCGACTCTGGCGGATTCTACCGTCAGGATATGGGAAGAGCCCCTGGTGATTCCTACTTACGAGGTGGGCAAAGCAGACCCAAACCCGAGGTTCTACACCGGCAGGACGTATCAAGGAGCACAAGGGCGGGTATATCCTTATCCCATGCTGGACGTGCTGACCGACAGCCGGAAGGACAAGGCTTACAAGGCAGCTTACCTTGAAAATGAGTACGTGAAGATTTGTATCCTTCCGGAAATCGGCGGTCGCGTTTTTGCCGCGTTGGATAAAACGAACGACTATGATTTTCTTTACCGCCAGCATGTAATCAAGCCGGCCCTTATCGGAATGCTCGGCGCGTGGATCTCCGGCGGTATAGAATGGTGCATCCCTCACCACCACAGGGCAACAACTTTTATGCCTGTTGACTACACGCTGGAGGAGAACGCTGACGGCAGCAAGACCGTGTGGGTAGGCGAGACCGAGCTGCGGCATCGAATGAGATGGCTGGTGGGTATAACTCTCTATCCTGAAAAATCCTATATGGAAGCGACCATTAAGATTATTAACCGCACGCCCTTCGTCAATTCTATTCTGTGCTGGGCAAATGTTGCGGTCCACGCAAACCCAGAGTACCAGGTGTTCTTTCCTCCGAGCACGGAGTATGCCACTTACCACGGGAAGAACCAGTTTGCACGTTGGCCGATTTCAAACGAGTTTTACTCAGGGGTGGATTACACAAGAGGGGTGGACCTAAGCTGGTGGAAGAATCATCCATCGCCAATGTCTTTCTTTGCCTGGAACTATAAAGACGACTTTTTTGCAGGTTATGACCACGGCAAAGAAGCTGGTACTGTTTATGTGGCCAACCATCACATTGCTCCAGGCAAAAAATTATGGCAATGGGGTCCCGGTCTTCGCGGTCAAATGTGGGATAAAATTCTGACTGAGACCGACGGCCCTTATATAGAAATTATGGCCGGGGCGTACTCGGATAATCAACCCGATTATAGCTGGATACAGCCTTATGAAGTCAAAATTATCAAGCAGTACTGGTATCCTATCCGAAAAATAGCAAGCGTCAAGAACGCCAATCTCAAGGCCGCTGTTAATCTGGAGGTGACGGAGGAAAATACTGCTAAAATAGGATTCAACACAACATCAGCCTATAAAAATGCACTGGCGCTGCTGACTGCTGATGATAAGGTGATTTTCAAGCAGCGGATAGACATAAGGCCGGACAGACCATTCTGCAAAGAGGTTGCTCTTGCCGCCGGTGTGAGAGAGAAAGATTTGCGAGTTTCGCTGCTGTCCTCTACTAACGAAGAGCTCATAGCGTACACACCCGTTGAGAAGGAAGGGGCCCCGATGCCCAAGCCGGTGGAACGTCCGCCGGCCCCCGAAAATATCAAAACAGTTGAAGAGCTCTATCTCACAGGCCAACGTCTGGCTCAATTTCACAATGCAGCTCTTGAGCCTTATCCATATTATGAAGAGGCATTAAAACGAGATCCTTACGACTCACGGGTGAACACGGAGCTTGGTATTCACTACTGCAAGCGGGGAATGTTCGAAGAAGCAGAAGAGAAACTCAATCAAGCCATCGAACGGCTCACGAAAAATTATACCAGCCCGAAAAACGGTCAAGCCCACTACTATCTGGGATTGGCTTTGAAGTTTCAGGGCAAATACGATGCCGCGTATGACGCCTTATATAAGGCGACATGGAGTTACGGCCTTCATACAGCCGGCTATTATAATCTGGCTGAAATCGACTGTATTAGAGGAGACTTTCAGACTGCTTTGAAACACATCAACCGCTCAATCGCTGCAAACGCCTGGAATACAAAGGCATTGAACCTAAAATCCGCGGTGCTCAGACGATTGAAACGGTTTGACCAAGCATCTCAACTCGCTTTAAGGACTTTAACCTTTGACCCACTTAACTTTTGGGCTGGACATGAGCTTTACCTGGCAAAAAACGCAGCGGGTTTGAAGAAAGAAGCAACAGAAGCGATGAACACCTTAAAGGTAAAGAGCAGACGTGAGGTGCAGTCATATCTGGAAATGGCTGTTGACTACGGCAATTGTGGTTTATGGGATGAAGCAATCCAGTGCTTGCACTTATTAGTGGATTCCAATGAAAGAAATGGATGCAGGCACGCGATGGTCTATTATTATCTTGGATATTTTTATGAGAAAAAGAGAGTTGTTAATAAGGCTTATGAGTACTATCGAACGGCAAGCGAGATGCCACCGGATTATTGCTTTCCATTTCGCTTAGAGACAATAGATGTGCTCAATAGTGCTATGAACAACAATCCATCGGACGCGCTCGCTCCTTATTATCTCGGAAATCTTCTTTATGATAATCAACCTGAAAGGGCAATAAAAGAATGGGAAAAATCACAAGATATGGATGATAGCTTTGCAACCGTGCATCGGAATCTTGGGTTAGTCTATGCGAGGACAGAGAATAATGTTCCCAAAGCCATTGCCGGTTTGGAAAAAGCAGTAGCCTGTGATAAAAAGGACCCAAGGGTCTATTATGAATTGGACCTCCTTTATGAGGCAGGGGGGGTGTTACCTCAGAAAAGACTCAAACTTTTGGAAGATAACCATAGAACGATAATCAAACGTGATGATGCTCTTTCACGAGAAATAGTTCTCTGTGTGCTATTACAGCAATATGACAGGGCGATCGAATTACTTGCCAGCCGTCACTTCCATACCTGGGAAGGCGGGGGGCGGATTCATAACGTATATGTCGATGCCCATCTACTACGAGGTCAAAAGAAGCTTAAGGGCAAAAGATATCTGGAGGCGATTAAGGATTTTGAAGCGGCACTCGAATACCCTGAAAATCTGGAAGTAGGAAGACCAAAACGTGATAGGAGAATCTGTCAAACTTACTTTTTTATCGGGACTGCTCATGAGGCCTTGGGCGATACTCAAAAAGCCAGAGAGTATTTTGAAAAATCGGCATCCGTAGAGATTCGCCGGTCGGAGTACAGCTACTATAAGGGCCTGGCTTTGAAGAAACTCGGCCAGGAAGATGAAGCAGAGAAGATATTCGACGAGCTGATAGAGTCTGCAAAGCCGGGGCCTGTCGTGACATTCTTTGCGAAGTTTGGAGAAAGACAGGCACATAATATAAGAACGGCAAATACCCATTACCTGCTGGGCTTAGCATACTTAGGGAAAGGTATGCAAGCAGAGGCCAAGGCCCAGTTCGAGAAAGCACTTGAGTTAAACATAAATCATTTGTGGGCCGGAGTACATTTATCTGAACTATGAAAAAGGAGGTTACAATGAACAACAAAATGAATCGAAGAGAATTTGTGCAATTGACAGCGGTGGGAAGCACGCTATGTCTCGGCGGTTCGGGTATCTTAGCGTTTGGTGCCAATCCAAAAGGTTCCAGACTTATAAGCCCGGGCTGCAGAGGAACAAAAGTCAAAGTGGCCAGAATTTATATGGGCACTTCGGGTGGTCTCTGGCCCAAGCCGAAACTGGATTTCAGAAAGGAAATCCAATTCTATGAATCCGAGTTCGCAAAACTAAAAGACGAGTTATCTGATGTAGAGTTTGTTGTTGATAGATTGTTTACTTCTGCCGATCAGGTTGGTCCCTTCAAAAGCAAATTGAAGGAAGCCGACGGTATCCTGGTGATTCACCTC
>JAIVYN010000323.1:0-3852 GCA_048635425.1 Candidatus Aegiribacteria sp. | reverse complement strand
GGGTAGGTGTATTGGGCGATTCGGACGATCGAGGAAAATCGTTCGGGGCCCCAGAGGCACAAATTTCCCCCCGCCTGCCCCAAATTTGAGCCTCTGCCTAAACGATTTTTCTCTCCAAACAACTCCAAGGCCCTGATCTGTTTGGTCCACCTACGCATTAACCGGATGAACCTAAATTTATTTATATCATATTAGCAATCTTGCCGTCAAGGAAAATCAGTGTTATTTGAGGAAATAACGAGTATTGCGATAGACAAATCGTGTGAGGACAACGAGTTTTTTTACGGGTAAGCCCTATTTTTTTGTAACAAAACGGCATTCTCAAGCGTCTGATATAGTAGTTACGGATATTACTATATACCGATTGGTCTTGGTTGATGTAAGTTCTGTATTTATAAAGACATGTGATTTTAAGAGAATTTTGTTTTTGAGGCGGTCATGAAATTGCAGCGAAAGAAAAAATTAGGCCAGTTACTTTGTGAAAAATCATATTTGGACGAGACCAACCTCGAATATGCTCTTGCTGAGCAAAAGCTCGAACATCGTCGTCTGGGCCAGATACTGCTGGAGCTCGGCTATATAACGCAAGCCCAGTTAAATGAAGCACTTGCGCTGCAGGTGGGTATAGAAAGGATAGATTTGACTGACATATCTATAGGCAGTGAAATCATTGCCCTTGTGCCGGCGGAACTGGTCAGCAAATACAATATTTTGCCGTTACGGTTTGAGAAAAGAAACACCACAAATAATCCAGAGAATAATCAATCATCAACAAACAATAATCAATTATTGGCAGTGGCGATGACGGACCCGTTTCAGCCGCAGGTTCTCGAGGACTTACGGATGGTAACCGGCTATCCGGTGCGCCGGTATTATGTCGAGCCGAAAGATATGGAAAATGCGATAATGAAATTCTACGGCAGCAACGTGGCCCGGATGCTGGATAACCTTGTACCGGCTGACCAGCGGGCGGAGGCTGATGAGCTGGACAACGGAGATTACTCGCCGGCGAAGCTTCATGAGTTAGCGAGAGAGCCGTCTTTAGTCAATCTTGTGAATCTGATAATCCTGGAAGCAATTGAGGTTTGTGCAAGTGATATTCACATCGAGCCGTTCGAGCATGAGGTAAAGATAAAATACAGAATGGACGGCATGCTTGTGGAGAGGACGCCTTCATCGAAGCGTCTTCAGGCGGCGATCATCTCGCGCATTAAGATTATGGCGGATATGAACATCGCCGAACGGTTTGTGCCGCAGGATGGGCATATTGAATTTACCGGCAAAAACGGCAGGGTCGATATTCGTGTCTCTACCGTGCCGACGGTACACGGCGAATCTATTCAACTGAGACTTTTAGACAGGACGGTATCATTGATAGGGCTTCATGAATTGGGGATGAACGCTCAATGTCTTGAAGGCTTCAATCAATGTCTGCATAAGAACCACGGGATTGTCCTTGTTACAGGTCCGACCGGCTGTGGTAAGACAACGACACTTTATGCGGCGTTGAAAAAGATATATTCGCCGGCTGTAAAAATGATAACGATAGAAGACCCCGTGGAATATCAGCTCGAAGGTATTAACCAGATGCCGGTCAATCCGAAAAGGGGACTTACCTTCGCTACGGGTCTGCGGCATATACTTCGTCACGACCCGGACATCGTAATGGTGGGAGAAATCCGGGACCGAGAAACCGCCAATATATCAATTCGGGCAGCCTTGACGGGCCACCTTGTTTTCTCGACACTTCATACAAACGATGCTCCGGGCGCGGTTACGAGATTGATAGATATGGGTGTCGAGCCGTTTCTTTTAGCCAGCTCGCTGGAAGCGGTGTTGGCCGAAAGACTGGTCCGGAAGATTTGTCCTAATTGTAGAGAGCCTTACAAACCGGATGAACATATAATCAAAAACCTGAATGGCTCGATGAAGATTAAATCCGATACGAAATTCTATCATGGCGCCGGCTGCAATGAGTGCAATCAGACCGGCATGTCGGGTCGTATAGGTATATTTGAATTGCTCAGAATAAACAATAAGCTGCGGGAATTGATAGCGGAAAAGCCGACGACCGATCAGATTATAAAAGCGGCACCGGCGGACCACGTAAGTATGGTGCACGACGGCCTCGGCAAGGTCTTAGAAGGCATCACGAGTCCTGAGGAGATTTTCCGAGTTTCAAAGAGTATTGATGAAGAGTAAAGCGTGAAATGCCAAACGTATCTCGAATGAGATACCGGACATGAAAAATGAGCCAGTTTTCTTACAAAGCAGTTGACCGAAGCGGCGGACACGTTAGAGGAACGATAGAGTCGATTGACCGCAGAAGCGCTGTGGCCGCTCTGACTGATAAGGGCCATTTCGTAACAGAATTGGCAGAAGAAGCTCAATCGCTGAGTGTCAAAGGTGGTGAGAAAGTAGCACTTGACCTGAGCAGGTTTGTGCGGCTTAGTTCTCGAAAGGTTACCAGCAAAGACATTTTAGCTATGACTACCCAGTTGAGCACAGCTTTGCAGGCGGGACTTCCCCTTCTGAACGGGCTTGAGCTTATTCGCGAGCAACAGCACAAGCCGGCGATGAAAGAAATGTTAGGTGACATTGTGAATGCGGTCAGCTCCGGACAGTCACTTTCAGAAGCTATGGCAAAACACGAGAGGATTTTCAGCCCGTTATATCTGTCGATGATAAGAGTGGGTGAGACAGGAGGAATTCTCGAACAGACCACCGGGCAATTAGCAGGAATATTGAGCAGGGATGAGAAGATAAAAACAAATATGAAAAATGCGTCGGCGTATCCTATCTTTGTATTGTGCATCGGACTTGTGTCTGTTGTTATCATAATCACATGGATACTGCCTACTATAATAGGGACGATAAGCGAGACCGGTGCATTGCTGCCCCTGCCGACAAGGATGCTAATAGGAATTAGCGGATTTACAAATGCTATGCTTACTGAGGTTTATGGATGGATTATTCTCGCTCTGATTGGGGCGGGGCTGTATTACCTGTTCAGATGGACGCGGGCCGAGGGCAAAATCAAGTGGGACACTTTTAAGCTGAGAATACCCGTGTTAGGTAATGTTTTGCGGACGATAGCGGTGGGCAGGTTTGCACGAACGCTCGGAGCGCTAACCAAAGGAGGCGTTATCATTTTAGAGGCCCTTAGCGTTGTTCGTGATACTCTCGGTAATGAATTGTTGGGCAGAGAAATCGATGCCGTGGCTGAAAAGGTCAAGCGTGGCGAGCCGCTGGCCGAGCCTTTGAATGAGTCGGGATACTTTCCACCCTTGCTGGTACAAATTGTCTCGATAGGTGAGCAGACGGGCAAGCTTGACGAATTGCTGCTCAATGCCGCCGAGACTTTCGATAGCGAGGCGGACTCGGCGATAAATCGATTTATGGCGATTTTCCCGGCGCTGTTGATATTGCTATTAGCTTTGGTGATAGGTTTCATAATAGCAGCAACGCTGCTGCCAATAATTGTAATGACTGTTGGTGGAGGGGTGCTTTGACGGTAATTAGTGGTTTGCGATTCTCAACTTGAGCCAAAATTCGTGAAATATGAATCATAGTTTTTGGAAAGGTAGTCAAATGGAGCTAAAGAAGCAGAAAAGAAAGGCATTTACGCTGATAGAGTTACTTGTAGTGATTATTATTCTATCGATGCTTGCTGCATTTACGGCGCCTAAATTGTTTCAGTATGTAGGCAAGTCCAAGAGGGACCTGGCAAAGCCCAAGCTGGCACTTGTCGAGGGTGCAATTGAGAGATTTGCCCTTGACTGCGGTCAGTATCCGGATGACTCAGAGGGGCTTGAGGCTTTGCTAATTCCACCTTCGGGCCTTGAGGAAAAG
>JAIVYN010000322.1:0-3730 GCA_048635425.1 Candidatus Aegiribacteria sp. | reverse complement strand
GACAGGAGCAAAAATAACTTGACTGTGGAGCGGTAAAATTCTTTTATATGGTTATCAGGGTATCAGGATTTGGGAATTGAGTTAGGGATTGAGAAATGACAATAAAAGAGATCTGGTCGGGAACGAGTAAGTGGCTGCGTTCTCACAGTCCATCCCGTTCTGCAAATTATAAGCCGGACGTAGATGATGATGGTTTGATTAGCCGGGAGGCAGAGTCCACGGTGACGGCTGTTGATGATGCCGGGCGAACCGGTCAGCAAAGTGATAAGCTTATCGTAAAAGCAGTTCCGCCGATGGACAAGCATGAATCGCTCGAAAAACTGCATAAGGGTTTTAATAAACTCGTTGAGCAATTGCAGGATATTAACGAGCATTTGAACCGTCAGGTTACTCAGCATGAAGATTTGATGGGCCGAATCGAACAGCTGCCCAAGCTGCTCGAAAGTTTTCCATCTGTTGTAGAAAACCAAAAGCAGATAACAGAGCAGCTTCTCGAGCAGTTGAGAGCAGCCGCTGCCAAGAACCAGCAGTTCCTGGATGCTGTTGAAAAAATTCCTAATGAAACCGCCAAACAGACCGATGCTTTGGTTGACATCGACCATCAGCTTGGCGCCGCTGCCGATGCCGATGTGCAGATGACTGAGAGCTTTAATAAATTTAACCAGACTATGGACAAGCTGGACCAGAGCACCCTCGCCCAAACCGACAGTATCATGCAGATGAGCCGTACCTTTGCCACGAGCGACAGATACCTGAAATACATCGTGTCCAGGCAGAATAAACGCTTTGTCTGGGTATTTATAACTGCTTTGAGCGTATGTGTAGCTGTTATCTTGATTCTGACCGGCATCGTCATTTATTTGAAATACTAAGCGTATCTAACAAAAAGACAGGATACTGAAAAAAATAAAGAAGAAATTGTTTAACAGATTTCTCGACTTCGCCTCCGCTCGAAATGACAATTGAAGTCAGTTGCTCATCTTGTTTGAGGTTCCGAGAAATTTTTATTTTTGTTTGACCATTGCCGGGTAGTGTGATAGTATTTTTTTGTTCTTTGACAAGAATATAGCCTGATTGCAGGTCCTGAAGTTTTACTTTGGGATAATCAAATGGGAACACGGTTAAAATCCGTGGCGGTCGCGCCGCTGTAAGCGTCTGTTCCGATTGGTGAATCGGAAATCCACGAGGCAATTTTTATCCACTGTCCGGCACTAATTTTTGAAGCGACAAATTATTGTGTTACAAAAATTAGCGTTGGATGGGAAGGAGCCTCGAGGTAAGAGGCAAGTCAGAAAACCTGCCTGTAGTTGGTTGCACACTCGTAGGGGAGCCTGTCCCGCACCAATTGAGCTTAGGCTCACGCCTAATTGGTGCGGGATGGGAGCCCTGATGTTCTCGCGAGCTGGAACGTAAGTGCAGGTCTCGGGCCTGATGCTATTGGCTGAGATTTTGTTTGGTATGAATGTGAAAAAACCGTCGTTCCTTTCGTGGGAACGGCGGTTTTTTTATTGGTTTTTACAAACGCCCTCGCGATAAGGGCCAACAAAAAAGGAGGTAAGAGAAAAAATGAAGTGGAAAGTTTTTGAAAAGCAGATGGAAATTTTTGGGATTGGAGGGGAAAAAACAACGGCTTCGGGAAGATTGATGAAATTTAGAAATCTGGTATGTTTAATCGTTGTTTTGACAATAGTAAGTATAGCAAATGCGAACATAGCTACTTTTGAAGACTTGGCTTTGCCGGCTGAATCATACTGGAACGGCTCAGATGAGTCGGGCGGTTTTACCAGCGGGGGTGCCTACTTTAGTAATAATTATGATTCTACATGGGGTTCGTGGGACGGCTTTTCTTACTCGAATATCACCGATGCTGCAACAGCAGGAACGGCAGGTCAGTATAATGCTATCTCTGGAGTGGGACAGGGCAATTCGGCCAACTATGCCATTGGTTATGTCGGCTGGGCTTCGCCGCCGAGGATTACGCTGAACACAGCGGGCGTTGTTGACGGCTTGTATGTAACAAATAACAACAGTGCTTATTACTCGATACTTAATGGCGATGCCTTCACTAAAAAGTTTGGCGGCGAAAGCGGCGATGACCAGGACTGGTTCATGCTGACTATTACGGGCAAAGATGTTGACGACGGAGTGACGGGCACGGTTGATTTCTACTTAGCTGATTACCGGTTTGTGGGCAATGACGCCGATTACATCGTGAACACGTGGCAGTATGTTGATTTAACTTCATTGGGTGCAGTAAAGAGCCTGGAGTTTGGCTTGAGCTCCAGCGATGTCGGTGATTGGGGTATGAATACGCCGGCTTATTTTGCGGTCGATACACTTGTGGCCAAGTCAACGTTTGTATATGCTGAGCCTTATACCGAAGCCGGGATAAACGGATACATAAACCCCGACAAGCGCTGGGGGCACGCCAGTCCGCAGGATGCCAATGCAGTTATCAATCCGATATTTCGGGGCTGGGCCACAGAGGTAATAAGTTATCAGCCCGCACCGGGACTGGCTGCTCAATGGTCCGACCCTAACATGGCCTTAGGACCGGTTACCGGCAGTAATGTAGATATTGTCAGCTTAGGTGATTTAAGTGGGCAGCAAATCAGCCAGGGTGTGCCGCCCGGTCAGATAACTTTGCTATTCAGTGAACCGATTCGCCAAGCGGACGGCTATGATTTTGTTGTTTTCGAGAACGGTTTTGTTTCCAGTGCAAACTGGGGCAATGGCTCCGTCGCGGGGCAGATGTTTGCTGAGTTAGGATATGTGGAGGTATCTTCCAACGGTGAGGATTTTGTCAGATTTCCTGCGGTTTCACTGACAGCCGAACCTGCGGACTTTTCGTTCGGCACCATCGAGATTAGCAACGTCTATAATCTTGCCGGCAAGCATCCAAACTCCCAGGGCATTTGTACAGGCACGCCATTCGATTTGCAGGAAATTGCTGACGACCCGAAGGTTGTGTCAGGCCTTGTTGACGTAAACGATATAAGATACGTACGAATAGTTGATATCCCCGGCAGTGGAGATTTTTATGATGAGGCCATGTTGCACATAGACCCTAATACCCGGCCTGGTTGGGATTACTATGCGAATAATCATCCGATTTATGACGCTTGGCTGACCTGGGGTTCGGGGGGGCTGGATTTAGAGGCGATAGGCGTTCTGAAAGAACAAAAGTATAGTGCCGATATCGATTTGAATGGTGTGGTTGATGTGTTTGATTTCGAGCTGCTTATCTCAGCTTTGGACAGTCACTTTGGCCAGCCGAACTGGATAGCCGGATGTGATTTGGCAGAGCCCAAAGATTTAGTTATCGACCTCTCTGACTTTGCCGTTTTAGTTGATCAATGGCTCGGAACAGAAGAATGGCGTTATTGATGATACGTTTGCTTTGATTAAATCTATGTGTAACCAAAAACAAAAAGCTTTCACATTGGTTGAGATATTGGTAGTGATTTCGGTGGTTGCCTTGCTAATAGCCATATTGATGCCGGCATTGGCTGCGGCAAGGTCGCTGACGCGGGGTTTGGTCTGCAAGTCTAATCTTCGCCAGCTTCTGATAGCAAGTATCGGCTATGCCACTGAAAACGATGGTTTTTATGTACCGGCTGCGAGCGATATGTGGGACAGCGCCGGTTTGTATCGCTGGCACGGTGTAAGAGATGCTCTTGATGAGCCATTTGATGCGGGCAGAGGTCCTTTGGTTGGGTATCTGGCTGAC
>JAIVYN010000321.1:0-3896 GCA_048635425.1 Candidatus Aegiribacteria sp. | reverse complement strand
ATCCATGCCCACCATATCTCATTGTTGCCAACGTCATAGTCCTCAAAGTCGTCCACAATAAGGAAGTCGGTTGTCGTAAAACTCCAGATATCACCCGCCCACACACTGTCGGGATTGACATTATTAACCTCATCAACACGCCAGTAGTAAGTCTTACCCAAATCAAGAGACATGGGACTATAGATAGGCTGGCTCAAGGTAGTAACAGGGGCAGTACCTTCTATCACAGCCTGCTCATCGTCACTAAAGTAGAGATTATGTTCAGCAGCCTCTCTCCCGGCTCTCCAGTTCAGGGTCACATCCAGAGCAATATCCGTTGTCCCGGAATTCGGCCCGGGCTCTCTTGCATGGACAGGTATCTGGAAGAAACGAACCTCGCTTAGACCAAATTGGTTCAGGATACCTCCCCAGTTACTGTTGGCTGTAAGCCTGATGTACTTTACTGCTGTACCGCTAAAATCAACAGTAGTATTGTGTGCATAATCGGCCGAACCGGGTGCTTGGACAAACTCAGAAGCGGTTTCCAATGTGGAATAGTCCATACCGTTGATAGAATATTCAATAGTAACATCTTTGAATCCTAAGCCTACAACTGGTTCCAGACTATCATTAGAATTCCAGACCCACATTTCATGCAGCTTGTAAACCTTGTCGAACTCATATTCGATCCAGGTCGGCTGATCACCAATTGGGCTGCTCAACCACATCGTGTCAACACTTATGTTACTGTGTAACAAACCATTTTCATCCAGCCCCGAGCCATTGATGGTATTTTCGGGTCCTTTACTTGGTCCACCACTGGAAGCTGAGGTTGATATATTCTCACCGGGAATCTGATAAGCAAGATACTCGACTGTAAATTGCCAGACATTGCCTTTGTATATAGTGCTGTCCGGCGGGGCACTTACCTGATCAATCCGCCAGTAATAGGTTTGGCCAAAATCTAAACGAATGGTTCCACCGAAAGGATAGATGTTAGGATCCTGGCGATTCATATATACACCACTCGGATCAACAGTTGCAGTTGCATCGTTCACATCATCGAAATTTGTTCCGAGGTACACATCATGCTTGTCAGCAAAACCTCCCGGCATCCAGCTTAAAACCACATCGCGTGACACATCTGTTGCCTGGTCAGCAGGATTCGGCTTCTGAGCCATTTGTGGAAGTCCCCCAATATCGCCCTCAAGCCACGTTCCTCCATTTTCTCCCATCTCTATGGTTCGAACAATTGCATTACCGCCCTCAGCCGGCGCCAACATGAACGCTACAAATCCATTAGTATCGCTGTTGAGGAAATCAGCCAAGGCCTGACTTGTTTCAGTTGATTCCCTTGCTCCACGAGAGGGTGCATTAAATGTCAGCAGGATATCAGTTACGTCAGCCAGGTCCAAAGCAACCGCCGAATCGAGCTCTGGTGTAGGATTATTCTGAACACCGGGAGCCGTATTCCATGTGATTCCCTCGGCGACGAGGTCCTCATATTCCTCAAGAACTCCATACACATTAACCGTTCCAGTGTCATGCCCGTAATTACTGAAGCTCATATTTGAGAAAACGGCGCCTTGAGCTTTCACCTCAGATAGATCATATGTCACAAATCCTACACGGCGTCTGCCGCCAATATCGCGCATGTGCATACCTGAGCCGCCCGGGCTCGAGTCCGGCCCTTCCTGTGCGTCATTGCTGACATGCCCATCAAACGTTGGCACTAAACTAAAAGGTGTGGCCTGAACACTGCCAGCTATGCCAAACACCAAAATAAAAGAAACCAGATACATCAATTTGTTACGCATAACAATGCTCCTTCAAAAAATCAAACAGCGGTTGTTAATTGAAATGTAAAAAACATACTGAAAAGCACAAAGTCACCGTCACAACCAACTCTGTGTCCTTTTTACTAAGTCCTCCTCAATCAGAAAAACACAAATTGCACCATCACGAGGATCAAAATCCATTCATTTCCTTTGTATCAAATCACGGCCTTGCCGTCAAGGGAAATCTCTGGAACTACACATCATAGGGTGCCCGTCACAGAAAGACTCACATTTTTTTACTATTTCGGTAGGCACAGGGATTAGACCTGTGGGTAATACCAGAAAGCTCTATGCAAAAGCTATGCTTTCTTTGTTAATTTTGGTCGAAAAACTACTTAAACTTTCTAATACAATCTTCCCTTATACCACCTGAACAAATCTTACGCGATTGATACCACAAGTCACCCTTCCCACGAGCTGTTAAAATACCAGAATTCTTCGAAATATCACCTCTTTCAGGAGCTAAAAAACACCCTGATTTCCAGGTGACATCATGTCTCCAAAATGACACCACAGATGTTGATTTTGCCTATATCAAGTCCGAATAAATGTCAATTTTTTGCGAAAATACAGATATTTATTGACAAATTTCAGTGTGAAATCGGATTAAGTAGCCGGAGCAAAAGAAATGTATCAAACAGAATAATGTTTTAGTCTTCACGCCCCTGTGAGGATGTCTCGTATTTTCCTCTCCTTCCAAATCGCGGGGGCTTTTCTATTTGTAAGCGATAGAACCTGCACTTGTCGTCAATCGTATAATTTTATGGAAAGCAAGGTACGGTGCGGGCCGAGTTGGTTTAGTACCTTTCGGCCCGCTTTTTTTCTAATTTGCGTTAAAAATCCCCCGATCCTACCTCAGATACCCTTCGGCTTGAGTTTGGCCATTGTAGAACGATAAAACCCTTCTCAGAGTAGTCCTACAGAAAATCCTGAGCCGGTATAACTTCTTATAGACTTACGTGTGGAGTTCGTCTGCTACTGTTGAAAGACCAAAGGGCTTATACCGAATCGAATCAGTACAAGCCCCAAATGTACAAATCTACTGCACAGTTTTATTTAACGACTAATACCTGCTTACGGCGTAGGTGGATACAGACGAATGTCATCGAAGTATAACATACCTGAACCGCCGGCAGTCGGATTAGCCCTGTTACCAAGACCAAGAGTAATCGAGTTAACGTTGGCGAGGTTCACGCCCTGATCCGCAAACACCTGCAGGTCGATATTCCATTCCGTCCAGGTATCTACCTGTGCCGCATTGGAATTATCATTCGTGACAATCGCATTGCCGTTGAGAGCAACATACAACGTCTCAGCAGCGTTAGCTGAATCACCCCTGAACCAAATCGTCAGTGTGTTGACACCATTCTCGGTCCAGTCACGCGGATAAGTCAATGTTAGAGTCGCCTCAGAGTACCCAACACTGTTGTCGTAGTAAAGTGGCATCGACTGGCTGCCTCCGTGAACGATAGTTTGCTCTGCAAAAGGAGGAGTGTCAGAACCAACTAAAGAACCGTTTGTCGGGTCGTCATATCCGTCCAGCCACGCATTAAATATCCTGTTGCTATCTGGGTCGGCGGGGTCAAGGTCATTGTAGGATTCGAAATCGTCCACGACAAGGAAGTTGGCCGTCGTAAAGCTCCATACATTGCCTGTCCACGGACTGTCGGGATTGACGTTATTGGCCTCGTCAATACGCCAATAGTAAGTGGTATCCCACTCAAGCTTTCCGGGATCGTAGCTCTCAGCACCAAGGTCTCCTGTGCCTTTATACTCCGGCGAACTGGTATCGGCATTTCGTAAGGCCTCTTTGTCTGTGCCGAAATAGACCTGATGCGAATCAGCATAGACTCCCGGTGTCCAGGTAAGAACCTTTGTCTGCTTTACATCCACAGCGCCATTAGCTGGGTCCGGGCTCCCGACTCCGCCTTCAGTAGTAAAGCTCCAGATGTCACCTTTATACGTGTCGATGACATCAAATTCATCGACCCGCCAGTAGTAAGTCTTGGCCAATTTAAGTGTGCCGGGAGTATAGGTTGCAGTTCCCTGTGGGAGTCCACCGGCGGCATTGTTGACTTC
>JAIVYN010000320.1:0-3899 GCA_048635425.1 Candidatus Aegiribacteria sp. | reverse complement strand
CCTCAGTGACAGTGGTTCCAATCTGATGAAATACGAAATTGCCGCGGGGACAAGGATTGCTCCATACGGATATATTGTTTTTTATGAAGACCTGCAATTCAACAATCCGGCTGCCCCGGGTTGTTATCAGCCTTTTGCCTTGAGCGAGAACGGCGAACAGATATATCTATCCTCAGCGGAAGGCAGTCTTTTAACCGGCTATCGACAGGTCGAGGATTTCGGCGCCTCGGAGACCGGCGTATCGTTTGGCCGTTACTATAAGCCCAGCACCGGCAATTTTAACTTTGTTCCGATGGCTCAGAATACTCCGGGTTCAGCTAATGCTTATCCGAAGGTCGGCCCGATAGTCATAAACGAGATTATGTACAATCCGTCCTGGCCGGTTGGTGGTTCATATACTAATGACCAGTATGAATACATCGAACTGCACAACATCAGCGCCGAGCCGGTGACCTTGTATGATTATGACAAAGGCCAACCGTGGAAGTTCACCGATGGTATTGACTTTACCTTCCCGGAAGACCAGCCTGTTACGATACCTGCCGGCGGATATTTGTTATTGGTCAAGAAGCCGGAGGCGTTTGCCTGGCGGTATCCGGCTGTCCCGGTTGAGAAGATTCTTGGCCCTTACAGTGGCAGCTTGAACAATGCCGGTGAGAGGCTCCAGCTTTCGATGCCGGGCGACGTGGACGAGTTTGGGACCCGTTATTATATTCGCGTTGACAGGGTTGGTTACAGCGATGGTTTTCATCCTGAGGATTGTCCCGATGGAGTTGACCTCTGGCCGACCGAACCGGACGGCGGCAGCAAATCACTTACGCGCAAGACAGACGCCGATTACGGCAATGACCCTGACAACTGGATTGCAACCATACCTTCGCCAGGTGACTAAATTTCAAGTCCATTTAATCCTCGAATCGCTTGAGAAAACAGTTATTTTGCAGCTTGACCTGTGTCACAGAGTGTTTTATTATAAGAATCATAAGAACGAAATAAGTAGGGAGGCAAACAATGAGATATGTAAAATTGTTGATTGTTCTGACATGTGTTGCGACTTTGGCAGGTTGTGTGGAGGAAAAGACGGAAATGGCAAAAAAGACATTTGGTGACGACCTGGCATTCCTTAAGAAACATACGGACGTAGTCGTTTTATCAGAGACCTCCGGCAACAGCCAGGTGGCTGTTTTACCCACGCTGCAGGGCCGGGCAATGACCAGTACTGCGGAGGGAACGGAGGGGTTGAGCTTCGGCTGGATTAACCGTGAACTAATCGCTTCCGGCAAGACGGTCGAGCACATCAATGTTTATGGGGGTGAAGACCGTTTCTGGCTTGGGCCTGAGGGTGGACAATTTTCGATATTTTTCAAAAAAGGCGTCCCGTTCGACCTCGAAAACTGGTTTACTCCGGCGTCCATTGATACAGAGCCATTTGAGCTTGTTTCCAAATCTAAAAGCCGTGCAATTCTAAAAAAAGATATGCAATTAGAGAACTACTCGCGCACTATTTTTAACCTTCGTGTGGACCGTGAAATTCGAGTTCTTGAACGAAGCGAAGCGCTCAATGCGTTGGGAATAGCGCCGGCCAAAACAGTTAAAATAGTTGCTTTTGAATCAAACAACACGATGACCAACACAGGCACCAAGGCCTGGGACAAAGAAACCGGACTGCTCTCAATCTGGATCCTTGGCATGTTCAATCCATCGCCTGCAACCACGATTGTCGTCCCGTTCAACGTGGGTACGGAGGATGAGCTTGGTCCAATCGTGAACGATGCATACTTTGGTAAGGTTCCTGCGAATCGGCTGGTGGTTAAGGACGGCGTGTTGTTTTTTAGTGGTGACGGACAATACCGCAGTAAGATAGGTCTTTCACCGCAACGTGCCAGGCCAATAGCCGGCAGTTATGATGCCGTCAATGAAGTCCTGACAATTGTCCAGTATAACAAACCTCAGACTGCTGCCGATTATGTAAACTCGATGTGGGAGCTTCAGGAAGAACCGTACAAAGGTGACGTTGTTAATTCGTACAACGATGGTCCTCCTGAACCCGGCGCTAAACCGATGGGACCGTTTTATGAACTTGAAACATCATCCCCGGCGGCGGCCTTAAAACCGGGCGAGGCGGTATCCCACATACATCGTACCTATCATCTGCAAGGTCCCGAAGCTGACCTCGATAGCATTGCCAAAGCAACGCTTGGAGTAACGATAGCTGAAATAAAGTCAGCACTTCCAAAATAGCGGGCTATTTATAATGAAGAAAGACTGTTCTTGTGCACTTGTTCTTGTCGGTATCAGTATTCTTCTGGGAGGATGTAAAGATAGAGAGGTCAATTTTGTAACAATAGGTACGGGAGGTGTAACTGGAATATATTATCCGACAGGTGTTGCTATATGTCGAATGATTAATAAGAAATTTGATGAGTACGAGATTAAAGCGACCGTTGAATCGACAAGCGGCTCCGTATTCAATGTTAATGCGGTGTTAAACGCAGACCTGGTGTTTGGTGTTGTTCAATCGGACAGGCAATATCAGGCGTATAACGGATTGGCTGAATGGTCCAAATACGGAAGACAGACGGATCTGAGGTCAGTATTTTCAGTTCACCCGGAGTCGATTACCTTAATCGCATCAGAGAAAAGCGGCATCAGGGAAATTAAAGACTTAAAAGGCAAAAGGGTAAATCTTGGAAACCCCGGCTCCGGATATTTGCAGAACTCAAGGGATGTGCTAACAGCGATGGGTCTTGCTGAGGACCGGGACCTCTCTGCCGAGTATGTTAAAGCCGTAGAGGCACCCGGCTTATTACAGGATGAAAGAATTGATGCCTTCTTCTATACAGTGGGACATCCCAATGCTAACATTAAAGAAGCAACATCCGGCAGAATTAAGGTATTTATTATACCTATCAGAGGGCCGGACATAAATAAGATGCTTGAAAGGTATCCTTATTACGCGGAATCGACAATAGCTCATTCTTTTTATCCCTACGCAAAGAATACGCAAGATATTGCGACAATCGGCGTAAAGGCGACCTTTGTTACGTCGAAGAACGTGGACGAGGGTATTGTTTATGCTATCACAAAAGAGTTGTTTGAGAATTTTGAAGACTTTAAATCTCTACATCCTGCTTACGAGGTGCTGACAAAAAAAGACATGCTGAAGGGACTTTCCGCTCCAATTCACAAAGGCGCCTTAAAATACTATAGAGAGGCCGGCCTTGATAAACACATAGACCCGAAACTCATAATCGATTAGATGCCTTTAAGAAACGAGAGAAAAACCGACAGACGCATCATTGCTTCTATCTCAATAGCATGGGCTTTGTTTCAATTAGCATTACCGCGTTTGATAATATTAGACAGCACAACGGTAAGGGCGGTCCACCTAACTTTTGCCATAACGCTCGTATTCCTGACCTATCGTGGCCGGGCCAAACGAAAATGGAAAGCAGACTTCACCGACGCAGCAAGCCATATCCCACTTATTGACTATATTCTGGCGGGATTTGCGTGTCTTTCTGTGCTGTACTTTGTCTTTGGCTGGACGGGCATAACAATGCGGGCGGGCCTGCCTATTCGGCGGGATGTAGTTATAAGTGTTATACTAATCGTCCTTCTGTTAGAGGCGACGAGGCGTGCGATTGGACCTGCCCTTGCCATTATTGCCATTCTGTTCACACTCTATGCCTTCTTAGGCCCTTATATGCCGTCGATATTTGCCTTTCGAGGTGTGTCACTGCGAAGGTATCTCAGCCAGATTGCTCTATCCACGGAAGGGATTTATGGTATCCCCCTTTATGTTTCCGCCAATACGGTTTTTCTGTTTGTGCTGTTGGGTTCAATGCTTGACAAGGTTGGAGCGGGGCATTTTTTCAATGACCTTGCGCTCTCTTTAC
>JAIVYN010000319.1:0-3921 GCA_048635425.1 Candidatus Aegiribacteria sp. | reverse complement strand
GTCCTGAGTAGCCGTAGCCGGGCCGCATATCCTGGATGCGCCGGAAATCGGGCGCGACGGCTGTTCGGCCGTCCGGGCTGATGGTGTAGATGGGGTACGGCAGTGTTCGCTTTTTGCCGGTGAAGACGTTGAGTATGTGGCAGACGAACCGGTCGTCCTGCCGATCGTTCCAGATGATTTGGTTTTTTGAGCGGGGGAGCCACTGCAGCATACAGCCCTGCTGCCAGCACCATGAGCGGGATTGGCCCAGCTTTAGCCAGCGGTCATTATCTTTCAAATCCACCATACCAATACTGATAACGTCGTTGGGTCGGGGGCTGCGGTGCTCGAAGTTGACCTCCATTCCGAGTGCGTAGCGGCCGGAAGGGTCGAACTGTAGCTTGTCATAATAGCCGAACCAGTGGAACTTTGGCCCGCGAGTGATAGCTCGAATTGGCGGCAGCTCTTCTGGTTTTGAATTTGCTTCGGTCGCGTAGCCGGGTAAACCTGTCATTGCAACCATGCTGCCGGCTGTATAATGTAGAAATTTGCGGCGAGTCAGTTCGTTGTTATACATACGGGACAATTCTATTGCTTTTAGAGCTGAATTCAAGGACGAATTGCTTTTAGGATATTTTTGTGTGTGGCCGGATTTTCGGATAAGCGATTTTAAGCTCATTCGGAATCCGCCTCCGGCGGACAAGATTGGGTTTGAATTGGGTTTGTTTTTTGGGCTGCTAAACAATCGTTTTTTCCGTAATCCTTTGTTAAGGTTAAGTTTACGTTCATTTTTAGCATTTTGGAAATTGGGTTTGTTTATTCGGACTATAAAATCATCTTTTTTTCTGTAATCCTCTATAACATATAAGTTTACATTCATTTTGGCTTTTCGGAAATTGGGTTTGATTGGGTTTGAATTGGGTTTGTTTTTTCCAAGTGTCCAATCGCTTATATTTTCATAATCCTTTGTATTGTATGATTTTACGTTCATTTGACTTCTGAGAAAATTGGGTTTGTTTTGCATAAAAAGGTTGATTTGTAGAGGGTTCTCTACAGATGTAGAGGTGCCGTTGGCAGACCACAGACCACAGACACAAGACTCAAGACAAAAGACAGCGGGTAGCGTAGAGCGTTTAGATGATGCTGGATACTCGATTCTGGATTCTCGATACTTATGAATAGTTAAATGGTTCATTCGTTAATTTGGTTAATATGGTTAATTTGGTTAAATGGTTAAATGGGCCCAGCACCAATTAGTCGTGAGCTAAGCTCAATTGGTGCGGGGTCTGCCCTGCGCTACGAGGCCGGCTGGCTCTTAGTATTTGGCTGCTTTTTGCAAGAGGGCAAAAAAGCAGCGCCTCTATAATTAGAGCTACCTGCACTTTTGATGCGAAAAAAGTCCTCGAATATCGACTCGTGATTCTCGTAACTCGATTTGCGAAAGTAAGTTAAAAAATTTTTGAAAATTTTGATTTTTGTTCTGAGGTATCAGCGTTTTTGATTGAAAAATGCTCGACTCTCGATGCTCGTTAGTGGTTTAATGGGTAAATGGGCCCAGCATAAAATTACGGCAGCAGCCTAATTGGTGCGGGACGATTCGTGCGGTTCTACGCTATAATTGTCGCCTGCTGGCGGTTTATGTTTGCCTGCTGGCAAACAATTGGGTATTTTAACGTATATACAAACAATGTCAACAAAAAAATGACCAAAAAGCACTTTTTTTTGCCCACCTTTTACCAAGTGAGATGCTGGCTGCGGATAGTCAAATGACTACGAGCTTTTTCATGCTCCGGCCAGCAAAGGGTCGTGAAATAAACCATAGTCAAATGACTACGAGCTTTTTCATGCTACAAAGCTGGATGCTGGATGCGAGACGACGGAGAATCCCCGGCAGAGAAACAGAGAAGCCTGCACCGGGGGTAAACTCCAGGACGGAAGACAGAAAAGGCTGGGGTATTTTATTGGAGTCCCTTCGATTACGGGGCTGTTGATTTAATTGGTACGGCAATTGCTTTGTAAACTTCTGTACTATTATGTATAATCCATACGTAAATTGCCAGTCAAAATATTGCACGGAGGCGAAGATATGAGTCACTGGGCTAAAACTCCAATGGACCGCAAGCAGGTCCTGTTGTTCTTTCCTACGCTGGACGATTCCATCAGCGAAGACCACCCTGTTCGACTTTACGATGAAATTCTTACCAGTTGTGATTGGTCCTCGTGGGAAAGTCAATATGTTCTGGTAGCTGGTCAGCCGCCAATCCCTCCACGGATTGTGGCTTCGGCTATTCTTTATGGGCTCAGTCAGGGCATTCGTTCCAGTCGTGTTCTGGAACGGATGTGTAAGAACTCACTGGATTATATATGGCTGGTTCATGGTCATGGTATCGACCATACTACTTTCTGTAAGTTTCGCACCCGATTTGCTCGTGAACTGAAGGAGCTTTTCCGACAAATTGGTCGAATCGCATTGAACCTGGGTTTTGCGTGTCTGGATACGGTAGGCCTGGACGGTTCACGTGTGCGTGCTAACAGCAGCCGTCACCAAACCGCCTCCGCAGAGACACTGCAGAAGCGACTGGAAGAGCTGGACAGGCGAATTGAGCAGATTATGGCCGAGGCAGCCCAGGCGGATGCTGAAGAGGGTCGGCTATTTGGTGAGGTTTCTGCCAATAAGTTGCCGTCGGGGTTGGCATCTTTGGGCAAGCGTCAGGAGAAGCTGCGTAAGGCAATGTCAGCTATTGAAAAGAAACAAGCAGTAGAAAAAACAAATAAACCGGCAGGCAATAAAGAGCCGAAAGTTCCGGTGGCGGACCCTGATTCGAGTGTCCTGCCAAATAAGGAAGGCGGCTATGCTCCGAATTATACTCCGATGGTGGCCACGGAAAGTCGCAACGGCTTTATTATGGATGCTGAAGTGATTGCTGATGGCGACGAATGTGGACAGACAATCGAGTCGGTTGACCGTATCGAAGAAAATTTTGACGAAACTCCCGGGCAGCTATTGGCGGACACGAACTTTAGCAGTGGCGAGAACCTGGCCGAGTTGGAAGAACGTCACGTAGAGGCGTACATACCAGTTCGGCGAAATGCAGATCGTAAAGACAATCCTGCCCAACGAGCGGACCCCAGCCAGGCGGTTGACGAACAGGATTGGCCCAAACTGCCCCGCAATGTCAGGACGAAGAAATTGGACCGCTCGGCATTTGTTTATGACCAATCTGCTGACTGTTACTATTGTCCCATGGGCCAGCAACTTGCGTTTGCTGGTATGCAAACAAAGCCTCGTAAGAACGGCCCTGCTGATTATCGCATGTATCGTGGCCAGGGTTGTTCGGATTGTGCCCTGTCTGGCGAATGCCTTGCTGGCCGAGCAGCTCGGCGTATTATTTGTCGGGATAAATATGAACCCTTACGTGAGAAGATGGATGCTCGTATGAATTCGCCGACAGGACGAAAAATATATCAACAGCGTAAATGGCTCGCCGAGACACCTTTCGCCATAATTAAGGCGCGTATGAGATTGCGTCAGTTTCTTTTGCGTGGCATCGACAAGGTTAGAACTGAGTGGCTGTGGGCCTGTACCACTTTTAATTTGGCTAAATTGGCTCGATGTATAGCCCAGCTGCGCGCCCAGAGAGCTGCAGCAGCGGCATGATACCCTTAGCAGCTTTCTGCGCCGTCTAAAGTTTGGGTGTCTACGAGAAGATATTTGTAAATTTGGTATAATTTTTCCTGCAGAAGAAAAGATATTACCATTTAGACGAAAAGAGTGAAAAGCGTTCAGCCTAAACGCCAATTAAATCAACAGTCCCTGAAGCGAAGGGTCTGGCTGACAGAAATAAGAGATTCTTCGCTCCGCTCAGAATGACAAATTGTGTTTTGAGATAGCTTCTAACAGGAGAAGATTATTTCTTTGGCCCATTTTGCAAGAAAAAGCAA
>JAIVYN010000318.1:0-3935 GCA_048635425.1 Candidatus Aegiribacteria sp. | reverse complement strand
GGGCAAGGCTGTACGGCGGACTATCCCGTTGCTAAATGCCGCCCGAATTAGTGATCTGAATGCTCCTTTTTGAAAAACCTGCACAAGATTCATTGCCAAGCTCCTTTCTGTCATTTGAATTTTGTGTTGGTTCCTGATGGACTAATGCACCGTGGAGGAACAGTTCCGTTATAGTGTTTATATCAGTTTCAAGAGAGGGATGCGCTTCGGCCGAGTTAAGCCATGACAAAGCAAGGGCATTGGTTAGGCCGTCAAGTGCCTTGGTTACTACTCTCGCATCCATCGGCTTAAAAACACCTTTCTGAATTCCTCGCCATATAATATCAGTAAGAACGCAAAGCATTGAGTCGTATTTCTCATGCACCTTTTTAGACAGACTATGACTAATGTCCAGGCGGGGCACATCCACTTCAGCAAGATACAAACGGAGGAAAGAAAGATTCTTGCAAAGGAAAGTCATTTTGGTACGGATGAACTTTTCGACCTGGCCTTGAGCTGAGGGACTATCTGCCATTTCCTTGGTAACAGAATCGACCAATTTATTCACTTTTATCTCAATGACCTTTTCGTAAAGCTGCCTCTTGCTGCCGAAATAGGAATAGATCGTTCCAAGTGCAAACTCTGCCTTCCGGGCGATTTGCCGCATTGTCGCCCGGAAAAACCCCTCTTTCGCAAATATTGACTCGGCCACATCCAATATATGCCTAATATGCTGCTGGCGCTCTCGCTCACGGCGTGGGATTGGTTCAATCATGCTTACAGCTCCTTTCAATCGCAAACACAGAAATTGTGGTTCAACTGCAAAAAAGTTGGTTACTTTAAGGTGAGTTTACCGGCTAAGACCATGAATAAGACGGATTTATCGCATTGTGGGCAACAGCATATATGTGTTATAAGGTCGCTTCCCAGCGTTGCCCTATCCTCCCCGATAGCAATGACATTATACCTATACATGCTGTTGCCTTAAAGCGTTAAATCTATATGGCTTACATCAAAATGACCCTTAATATTCACCAACTTTTTTGCAGTTGTTCCGAAATTGTTAATATACTTGTATCAATATTAGAACCATTATTCTAACTATAGAAGATACGTTCATAATTGTTCAGCAAAAAATAAAAAAAACGAAAAAAAGATGCGCACAGGATTTGCAGATATGGAGGGCTGCCCGTACACTTGGGCAAGCAGGGCTGAGAAGGACGTGCAATTGTGCAGAAAAGGCCGAAAGGCTGCCGATATAAATTACGTCCAATTGTGGACGCGAGCTTTGATTGCGCACATTGTGTCTTTATTTATCGGACTTGACGGAGAACAAGAGGCGTGACAAAAAAGAAGAAATCATACAAAAGGGTGTACGAAGGCGAAACAACGCGTTCCGGGGCATGGATAGCGCTAAGGTGCCTCGGGATAGGTGCGTGCTTAGTTGTTTTGTGCAGTTGCCTTAGTTTTGATATCGGCGATTGGCCGAGCAGGTTTGTATATCCTCATAACAGCCCCCCTGCTAACTGGTGCGGCTCGGCAGGAGCATTCTGTGCGTACTATTTGCTGTATTATATTGGGCCTGGGGTGTTCGTGATATTAGTGTCGGGAATTTGTTTTCTGCTTGCCAGGCTTGCACTTAAGCCGACAGGTCAACCGATTTTGCGGGCAATCGGATTAGGACTGATGACGGTGGCGGCTTCGATGACTTTCCAGTGCTTATGGCCTTATCGGTTCTTTGGCTTCCCTATGGGTTCAGGGGGGGTGTTGGGCATCGGGGCGGCACAGTTTCTGCGAAGCCATTTTGCATCGGTGGGAACGTTCATATTAGTGGCAGCTATCTGGGTAGTTGGGTTTCTTCTGTTAGCGGATAATTTTATTTTGAAGTTATTGGGATGGTTTGATTTTGGGGTCAAAAGGGCATTTGGCGCTGTTGTACCGGCGTGGTCGGCTGCAAAAAAATCCGCCATTGTCGGACAAGGGCTGAACGATATATGGCAGAAACTAAGTGTTAGGCAAAAGCCATTAACTCTCAGCAGTAAAACACCGAGACTGCCAAACGTTGGCACGATTAGACCTTTAGAGAATCCCGACAGGTCGGGAGTGAAACGATTAGACCATGAAAAACCGGGCCCTCCGAGTCCCCCTGTATCCAAAAGTTCAGTGCTCCAACGGTCCTACGAGGATTATGAGCTGCCGCCGTTGGAGTTGTTGGCGGAGCCGGAGTATACTTTTGCTGCAGTGCAGGAGAAGGTCGTCAAGGCCAAGGCGATGGCTTTGGAGAGGCTGCTGTCGGAGTTTAATATCAATGCCCGGGTGGTAGCGGCCGAGACAGGCCCGGTCATAACAATGTTTGAGCTGGAGCTTGCGGCCGGCGTGAAGGTCAGCCAGATAGCGGCGCTGGCAAACGATATGGCTCGTGCGCTGGGTGTCGGTGCGGTTCGGGTTGTGGCCCCCCTGCCGGGTAAGCATACGATAGGCATTGAGGTGCCAAACAGCGAGAAAGAAAAAGTTCGTATGAAGAGTATGATGGAATTAGCGGGCAGCAGGCCGCATAAGATGCAGATACCACTTTTTCTGGGCAAGGATTCTTCCGGAGAAGCACTCGTTTCGGACCTTACCAAGATGCCGCATTTGCTTATCGCCGGCACGACCGGCTCAGGCAAAAGTGTGTGTATAAACAGTATTATAACGGGCATATTGCTTACGAAACGGCCGGACGAGGTAAAGGCGATTCTAATTGACCCTAAGATGGTCGAGATGACGGCGTTTAATACTATTCCGCACTTGATGTGCCCGATAGTTACTGAGACCCAAACGGCTGTTCAGATACTTGAATGGGCCACGGTAAAGATGGATGAGCGTTATGCTCTGCTGTCCGAGGCAAGGGTCAAGAATGTTGCTGAGTACAACAGGCTCGGCGCCGAGGAGGTTATTAAGCGGTTTAATCCGAGCAGTGCCGAGGAAGAAGCAAAGATACCGAAGAGACTACAGTATATTGTGATAGTAATCGATGAGCTTGCGGATTTGATGATGACGGCGGCCAAGGAGATCGAAGCTTATATTGTTCGCCTTGCCCAGAAGAGCCGGGCGGTTGGTATTCATATTGTCTTAGCTACTCAGCGGCCTCAGGCGACGGTTGTTACGGGGTTGATAAAATCAAACATGCCGACACGGATTGGGTTCCGTGTTGCGGCGAGGATGGACAGCCGAATTATCCTCGACCAAAATGGGGCGGAAACGCTGCTTGGTGAGGGTGATATGCTGTTTCTTAAACCCGGTACGAGTGATTTGATACGCGCTCAGGGCACTTTCGTCGATGAGATGGAGATAAAGCGAATTGTTAAGCACCTTAAGGATGTTGCCGAGCCGCAATTCCATCCTGAATTGACTCGGCTCAAGAAACTTGATGCATCTGAGATGGTCAGGGATGAGCTGTTCGACGATGCGGTTCGGATTATTTTGGAGACAGGGCGTGGAAGTGTGTCGCTGCTTCAGCGAAGATTGAGTGTCGGCTATGCCAGGGCTTCGCGTATAATCGAGATGATGGCCGGGGCGGGAATTCTCGGCGAGTATAAGGGCAGCCAGGCACGTGAAATTACGATGACGTTGGAGGAGTATGAGCGTGTTCGCGAACAGATGGAGAGGGAGGAAGAGAAGGAAGAATCGGAAAGTGAGAGCTCGTCGGAGCCGGCTTATGTAAGTGAGGGACAGCGCGAGTACGTCTCGACGGACAATGACGAAGATTAGCTCGATGACGGAGCGAAACGGAAGTCCCTCTATGGCGGGCTCGATACTGGAGCGAAACGGAAGTCCGCCTATGGCGGGCTCAATGACGGAGCGAAACGGAAGTCCAACTATGGCGGGCTCGATGCTGGAGCGAAACGGAAGTCCCTCTATGGCGGGATCGATGCTGGAGCGAAGCGGAAGTCCCTCTATGGCGGGCTCGATGCTGG
>JAIVYN010000317.1:0-3922 GCA_048635425.1 Candidatus Aegiribacteria sp. | reverse complement strand
CCAGCCACTCGTATCTGAGGTACTCTATGATGTCGTATTTCACATTGCTTGCGTGAATCGATTGAGTTTCATCTTCTCGATAGGGGAATGAGTTTCCAGGTCCACCCGAAACTCCCGTATATCCAAAGACTCTTGCAAATCTGTTTTGTCTGAGGATTGCTAAGATTTTGTCGTTCGCGGTATTCCAGTCAAACGTTACCCGACCATCCCGACTTTCGACTAACCGGGCTAATCCCCCTAAGAAAGCGATAGCATTGGGACGTAAAAAATCGCATGTTGAAAAATCAAAAGTAACATTAGAAGAACAGCCTTGAACTATACCCCATAGTTCGAACAGTTCATCAAAATCTGAAGGCGTATCATTGATGGTAGGAATCTGTAACCGAACCCCCTGCTGCTCCATGATTTATCCCGCCACTAAGACCTTTGCCGGTAATATAGGCATGAAAGTAGTAAGATTGGCCTCAATTCTATTCCTGCGTTTCCTAAAATTTCTTGTCTTCGAATAAATCTTCAGTATCATACTTTATTAGTGCTGCATTAGCCCTGCCGATGATAAACGAACAAATTTTAACGCTTCCCGCAAGGGGGATTTGTTAATTTTCTTATTTTTTCTTCTATTTCTATCCTCTTAGTTTGTTGAAGATTTGGCGTATAGGTTGCTGAATAATAAATTGTGCCTGAACAATTTTGTGCCCAGCAATCAGTACGATCATGATTCTTAACTCGTTCTTTTACATCGGCAGCCTCTCCGACATCGAGAACAGTCCATTTACCTTCATTCTCACACCAGATAACGTAGACTCCCGATGTTGGCTCCAAAAAATCCGGAGAGGTATAAGCTCCATCAAATTGATAACCCAAATATTCAAAAAAAGCCATAGCCTCGTTCTTTCTTAATAAATACACATATCAACACATCGGAGCCCTGTATATTTTCCTAAAATACCCAAAACCACAACCCCCGTCAAAATAAATCTGTCTCGATTCGTTTTAATTCGTGGCTAATAAAGACCGTTTTTCGCCGACTTCCTAAATGGGGTCCGGCTGAAAACCTCAGCGGTCTCCGAGCCCTCTGTGGCAAAACTAAACACTATACGCTAAAGGTTGTATTCTTTAATCTTTACAGCGTTCTTTCGCCGATGGCGAGCGTGTTTCGTTGCACTCTTCATGATTTCCGCATCACGCATTTAGCGGCAGAAAATAATACAAAGGAAGGGAAAAGGCAAAGAAAAAAGGGAAAAAGAATATCGAATATCGAATAAGGAATAGCGAATTATGAAGTACGGAGGACGGGGAAAGACAAAGCATTCCTTACGTTTGCACCCCCGCCCAGAGGACGGGGCTAAATACTACCACTGTCGGGGCCAGTGGTCGGGGGGGAAGAAGAAAGCAAACATGGAATTCGCATACCAACTCTTATTTCTGTAAACGTGCAAGCTCGTCCTTACACATCTTTAACTGGCCGGGGTCGGTGAGTTTTTTGGCTGCGGCCTCCAGATATTTTACCGCCAGCTTTGGCTGATTGAGATAGCGACAATACAATATGCCCAACATCAGCTCCACTTGCTCGGCGTATTCATACGTGCTGTAATGCGTTAAAAACTGCTCATAGGCCCGGGCCGATTCAGTATGTTTGTTATCGCCGGCGAGCTGGTTGGCAATATCCAGCAGATTCTGGCGGGGCAGAATCTGCCCGCTGTCGTGATTCATCAGTTCCAGATAAAGAGCGGCGGCAGCCGACAAATTGCGTTCGGAGATCCGCTTACTAATCTCGTTACGAAGCTCCTGGGATTTTTCATCCTTCTGTTGTTCAGCGGGGCTTTTGACCTCTTTGACCTTTATCCGCCTGGTTTCCGCCCGGCCGGCAAACGGGTCATATCCGCTCGATACCGCATCACGATATTGACGCCTTCGATTCCATTGCTTGAGCATAGCCCACAAGTCGAAATTGCTGGTGCTGATTAAACCGGCTGCGAGCATACCTAACATAGCTGTGATGCCGAAGGCGTATCCTGCTAAGTGGGCGTCGTAGGCAACCTGAGGTGTATATCGGGCGATTACATTATCGAGTAGAATCATCTTAAAGGCGATAAAATATAATGCCGGCACTTCCATTATGCCAATGAAGAAGAACCAATATAAGATGGTTATTAAGGTCTGGGGAAACAACACCAGGTAAGCGCCGGTTACCGCAGCAACGGCTCCACTGGCTCCAAGAGTGGGTATATTTGAGGAGGAATGCAAAACTGTATGACCTATACCGCTGAACACCGCGCCGGCCAAGTAAAAGCACAGATACCCAATATGGCCAAGCTTGTCGTTGACATTATTGCCGAACAGATACAAAAAGAACATATTGAAGAATATGTGCCCGAAACCGCCGTGCAGAAACGCATAACTTACAAACTGCCACAGTTGTGGCCGAACTGCGGCGAGCATAAATTGATGCACCCAGGACCGAAATTCCAGGTTACCTGTAGGGCTTATTTGGTATTCCAGAAAAAAAATGAGCGCATTGACAGCTATCAGCGCGTAATTCGTGTATGGTGTCTGCCTCGGCCGAATACTTGTCCGATAAGGAAATATCATAGTTCAACCAACGATTTAATACAAGACTTTTGCAAAACTTCAGTTAGTAGAATGATTAAAATCAAAGGATGGCTTATTGTAATGGCAAAAAGCAGCCATGACAAGACATAAAAAAAGGACGGCAGCCGCCGTCCTTTCCAGGAAAATTGGGTGTTATGAACGTTTTCCTACCCTGCGGAGAACATCAAAGGTCGGTCATTATTCAGCCAACCGGTTTCCCCCCCAGCCAGCAGGTCTTGCCCTCTAATAAAAATATAGAAATAAAACCATACAAAACCAAACATTCCGGCAAAAAAGACTTTATTTTTTCTCAGATTGTTGTTAATCAATTGTATTCGTAGTCCATTGGAGGGTCTGTATTTTCAAGGAAGATAAAGCAAGACGAAATTGGCTGGGAGGATAGCAGGTATGAAAAAAGCAAGACGATGTATTGTAACAGGTTTGCTTTGTCTGGTTGCTGTAGCAACTGCATCTGGTACCCAGGGCCGAAAGAACCCCGCTGAGGTCATCTCGTGGAGTCGTTGTCTGAGCCAGAGGCCCGGGTTTTACGCCACCGGCGAGGCCGTCCGCATTGCCGATAATGTTCTTCTATATCAGCGTAATACTGGTGGCTGGCAGAAGGGTATTGATATGGCCAGCATCCTCAGCGAGCAGGACAAGGCCAAATTACGCAAGGCTAAGAGCAGGAAAGATTCCACACTTGACAACGGCGCCACGCATACGCAGATTCGATATTTAGCTAAGGTCTATTACGCCACTCGGCTTGAGCGTTTCAGGCAGGCCCTGCTCAGGGGAATTGATTATCTGCTTGAGGCGCAATACGCCAACGGTGGCTGGCCACAGACTTACCCACGGCTGCGTGGCTACAGTAAGTTCATTACGTTCAATGACGGCGCTATGATCGGTGCTATGAGCGTCCTTCGCGATATTGCCGAGAAAAAGCCTGAGTATGCTTTTATTGATAAGGCCCGTCGGCAGAAAGCCAAAAAAGCCGTTCAAAAAGGCATTGAGTGTATCTTGAAGTGCCAAATCATAGTTGATGGCAGGCGCACCGCCTGGTGTCAACAGCACGATGAGAAGACACTTAAAGCTCGGCCCGCTCGCATTTACGAAAAAATATCTATATGCGGCGGAGAAAGCATCGGGATACTAAAGTTCTTGATGAGTATCGACAATCCTGCTCCGGAAATCATCGAGGCCGTTCAAAGTGCTGTCACCTGGTTCGACAGGGTTAAGCTCACCGGCATTCGCCAGGTCAACAAGCCGGACAGCTCCATGGAGCGGGGCTATGATAAGGTTATTATCAAGGACGTGACAGCCCCGCCAATAT
>JAIVYN010000316.1:0-3964 GCA_048635425.1 Candidatus Aegiribacteria sp. | reverse complement strand
CTGTCCGTAGCCTGCAAAATAGGCCACTACTTCCAGCATTTTTTCGTTCTTAAGTTTGTCGACGAGCTGATGTGAACCTTCCCGCGTGGAGCCTCCGGCCCCGAAGGTAACAGAAACAAAGTCCGGTTTCAGCCCAGCCAATGCATCGATTGTATTTTCAAGTTTCTCAGCGCCTTTTGGGGACCTGGGAGGGAATAATTCAAAGGAAACTGTGGGTTTTTGCCTTGAACTCCAAAGCTTTGTTACTTTCATAGAAGGCTCCTTTAGATTTATGATTTCTGTTTTTCCGGAACACGACTTAATTCAGTATGCGGAGTTAAGTTTTGTTTTTGTTTTCCTGGAGGGCTCGGTGCAGGAGATGTCCCAAGATAATAATAACGACCAGTAGTGCCATAAGGACCATGGCGGCGTATGAACTGTAGGATGCCACGCGGTCATGGAACTGGCGCAGAAAAAAGGCCCAGCCAAAGATGGCTGCATAAGTCCCGGCCAACACGACGGTGATATTAAGCCAGACTCGCAGGCCCAGCAGAAACCCAATCACGCAACCAACTACCGGGCCGGTCATCCAGAATGGAAACCAGACGAAAAAAAATAGGCCGATGATACCATATCTTTGGACCTTGTCCTTGTGGGTCTCGGCTGACTTGTGGATACGCTCGAATATATTCTTGAGCCGATTGATCACTAATAGATGCCGCCAGCTAAACACAAACAAGGGATAGAAAATAAGCACCAGAATTGTTTCAATTATTATACAGATCGGGATGACCGTGATAGGTTCAAGTTCCTGGGAGTACCCTGAAGCCATGGCGAAGGCTCGACCGAACACGATATCGATAGCGGTCATTCCAATGAGAACCTGGGATTCCTCCGGAGAATATAGTAGCTTAATCCCAAGCCAGGTAGTGTATATAAATGCCAGTGCGACTCCGATCAGTAAAAGTCGGCCCTCTGAGCTGGTCAGAAGAGTTGCCTTTAACTGATTTTTCTGTTCCGAATTCGTCTCGTCCGCTGGTTGTTCTGTTTTTTCTTCCATACCTTCAATATCCAATCGTAAGGTTAATGGCGATCGGCTATTTTAACTGATATTTCCCATTGTTTCCAGTCGGCAGAAGTGGTAAAAAGCAGCAAAAAGAGGAAAATTTTGACATGCCGGCAAAGCCGGTACAAGGGTGGTTTGGCCAAACAATCCGGCTTTCCTGTCGCGACGTGTCCGCGACACGTGTATGTGAAGATCAACGGCGTCGAGGTTCCATATAATACGGGATGGTGGCAGCCGGGCGCAAACCTCAATGGTAATTTAAATTTTTCACCGGGCAATCAGGATTTACACAAGGTGCAGAAGGCTGTGTGGGGGAAATTAGGTTATACACCGAGCCCTTAGCAAACATGGTTTTTCCTGCCTATTGTGCCGTTGGAGATAGGACGGGCATGGATATCTAAACACGTGCGAGCGCAGCTGTAATCGTGTCACTTACCCCGCACGACGATCGCCGAATCTCTGAGAACGCCGGGAGTCTCGATACGATCGTCGGAACAAACACAACTTTTTCCCAATAGCTAGCAAAACATTCAAAGAAAATTTCAAAGGGTCCCAGAAAAGCGGGTTATGGTACATTCATTCGGCGATATTTCGCATATATCGCCGAAATTATCACTATAGTCCAATAAGCCGATTTTTAGACCGTTAATATCGTCGAATTCAGCCTGAAAAATAAAGTCGGACAGCTGCGCTCGCACGTGTTTAGCATTTTTCGACGCTCCTGAGCAGACCGTATTGTTGCTGCCCGTATGGACCGCCCGCTCGAATCCACCTAAGGATATCGAAAACGCTAACAAGAGACAAAACGCTCTGAATTTTTGTCCAATTGTCTGTTTACCCATCTTTCTGCTCCAATTTGATTCTTGAGAAACTACCGCCAAGAGATTTTTTTAAACCCAAAGTCGGTAAACTTATTTCTGTGCTATAGACACCCCATTTATTGACTTAGGATTGCCTTCATACCACCGCTTTATTACGAAACGTACTCCCAAATCGCCCACATTGACTGTCCTTAGTGCTTCATCATAGTGGTAATTGCCGCCAGCTTTCAATTCAAAGGAATTGGAAACAGTAGACCCGTAAAAATCTCCATTGGCATAAAGAATAACATCCGCATTTGGGGCATAAATAGTGCCACTCCAATCGTTCTTGGCCTTGATGTCAAAGGACTGTTGAACTTCGGATGTACCATATATTTGGAATTTCGAGGGCTCCTCAGGCGGATATTCGGCATTAACTGCGCTGTTTGCACGACAGTGAATATCTCCATCTATGTAAATAGTCAATGTTGAGTCATCTTTTACAACAAGCTCGCACGATTCTCCGAGGTCAATATCTCCGGTGATGTACAAGACAACATCTCCACCACTTATTTCCAATACTCCCACCGTGGCTCCCTTTGACACAACAATGTCGCCATATTGGCCGCTATCTGCGGGATTGAGTATTACGGTTTCGCCCGTGGCGGTAATATCAACTCCCTTATTGGGCAGTGCCGGCGGGGATATCAGCGGCAAGGGTTCTTCTATTATTCCACTGATCCTATCTCCGGTCGTTGCGCCCATGTCTTTTATTGCAGTATCAGGATCACCGCCAACGCCCACAGTAACGTCCCCCTCCACAGTTACACCACTATTGAGAATCACGCTCGAATCCACAGTGCTTTGGGTACTAATATCTACATCAAAATCAGTATCAGATGAGTCTTCGGAGTTGTATCCATCGATGAGCGTATCAGGTTTCAATATCAGCCTCTCCTTCGTTAGAATCGCATACTCAAACAATCCCTTCAGTCGTAAGGTAGCATAGACTGTTCTCTCGGCCTGATTGGCTCTTCCAACGGACGTAACAGAATAACCGTTGGTGAGGTCACCTGTAACTGTGTAACTATATGTTGCGTCACAGTGGGGCAACTTTTCATCAATTGCCTGTGGTAGGGTACTTCCATCCCAGAGTCCGACTTGTTGCTTTTTTTCGTTCATTCTAAACAAAGCCATCGTCAGCCCTGCGTCAGCAGCGCATCGTGCCATAATATCAGAGGTGGTTCGTATGGAAAAGATACGGCTGTTCAGACCCAAACTGAGCAGTCCTGTTCCCATTGCAAGCAATATTAGAACCGCAACTACGGCCAGCAGGATGGCAGAGCCTCGCTTTTTTGATTGTAGTAGCTTGTTCATATTCACCCCCCTATCTTTTTTAAGACACAATTTTTTTATTGTGTGTACCAGATAAAGCAATCGAAAACGACCTGAAGTCGGTAAACTTATTCCTTCCTGTGCTATGGACACCCCCAATTATTGATTTAGAACTTTATTTTACCCTAATGACGATTTCAATTCAACCAATAAACCGTAAAAAGGCGTTTGAGAAGTGATTTGTGGGCATTACACAAAGATATTAACAACCTTATCGGCTCGCCCCAAAATAATTTTGGGAGCCAAAATCGCTTAGGATTTTATTCTCACCATCACCGCACCTAAACCTATTACTTGATTAGCAAAAGGATAAAGTTGCTGCCTGAACACACCGATGGATAGTTATGAAAAGAGATAAATTATGGCTTGTGAAGAAAAACCTCAGGTTCCGGAAGAGTCTCTACAGAAATCGCTCGAAGAGCCCCGACAGGCAGTGTCCGAAGAGCCTCAAGAGATACCAATAGCTGCGGAGTAAGAAGATGGTCTTGAGCTATATGATCTCAGATACTGATTTAGTAAAGGTCGAATTAAGGCAGCCAGAAATGGAAGTTGAGCAGCCAAGGAGAAGAGATGTGCAGCCAGCAAGGAAAGTTGCCCAGCCAAAAAGGAGTATGCCGTCATCCAAAAAAAGCGTGAAACTCAGGCTTTTCTTGATGGTCATAGTGATTTTAGGTATAGCCGTCTACTATCTTTGGACTGCCGATCTAATATCACCTATTTTGGA
>JAIVYN010000315.1:0-4005 GCA_048635425.1 Candidatus Aegiribacteria sp. | reverse complement strand
TTGCAGCAGGTCTTTGCGCTCTTTCATTTCCGTTTCGGTTGCGGCGCCCGCTTTGATAACGGCTACTCCACCGGTCAGCTTGGCTAAGCGTTCCTGTAATTTTTCGCGGTCATAGTCGCTGGTCGTCTTTTCAATTTGATTGCGGATTTGCTCACAGCGCCCGGTAATGTCTTTCTTTTTGCCGGCGCCTTCGATTATTGTCGTCGTTTCTTTATCCACGACGATTTTTTTGGCCTGGCCCAATTGCGAAAGCTCGATGCTTTCGAGCTTGATTCCCAAATCTTCGGTAATCACCTGCCCACCGGTCGAGATACCTATATCGGCCAACATCGCTTTTCTGCGGTCACCGAAGCCCGGCGCTTTCACCGCGCAGGTCTTCAACACACCTTGCAGCCGATTAATAACCAGTGCGGCTAATGCCTCACCTTCAACGTCTTCTGCAATAATCAGCAGCGGCCTGCCCACTTGAGCTACCTTTTCAAGCAGAGGGATAAGCTCGCGAACGTTGGATATCTTCTTTTCGTGCAGCAGAATATAGACGTCTTCGAGGACAGCTTCAAGGGTATCGGCGTTAGTCATAAAATACGGCGACATATAACCCTTATCGAACTGCATGCCTTCAACTACGTTCAGCTCGTTTTCCATTCCTTTGCCTTCTTCGACCTCGATAACACCGTCACTGCCGACCTTATCGATTGCATCGGCTAAAATTTCACCGACCAGCGGGTCGTTGTTTGCACTGATGGTAGCGACCTTTGCAATGTCACTGTGGCCTTTTACAGGCACGCTCACCGATTCGATGAATTTCGTAACAGCTTCGGCTGCTTTGCTGATTCCCCGCTGAATGGCCATCGGATTCACACCGACCGTAACGTACTTTAGCCCTTCGGTGTAGATCGCTTCTGCCAAGACAGTTGAGGTTGTGGTGCCGTCACCGACAACGTCGGAAGTTTTGCTGGCAACCTCATTGACCATCTTTGCGCCCATGTTTTTGAATGGTTCCGGCAGCTCGATTTCCTTGCTGACCGAGACGCCGTCCTTGGTTACCTTCGGAGAGCCCCAGCTTTTGTGCAGAATGACGTTTTTGCCGGTTGGCCCAAGTGTAACTTTTACTGCTTCAGCTAATTGTGACAGACCATCTTTGAGCTGCGCTCGTGCTGTATCGTCAAACATTAATTGTTTTGCCATTTCTTATCACCTCTTATTATTTTGTTATGTTTTTACCTTTTTCTTTGTACCTTTGTCCCTTTGCCACTGATTTTATCCGCCTGAGGCGGATTTATTTTTCAACAATTCCGAGAATGTCACTTTCTCGCAGAATTACATATTTCTCACCGTCGATTTCGATTTCGTTGCCGAGGTATTTTGCATAAATAACTTTGTCTTTTTTCTTTACTGACATCTGAGCTCGTTTGCCGTTATCGAGCAGTTTGCCCGGGCCGGTAGCTACTATTTTACCTATCTGCGGTTTTTCTTTTGCGGTGTCCGGCAGAATAATTCCACCGGTCGTTTTCTCTTCGGCTTCTGATTGTTTGATTACAATTCTGTCATCCAGGGGTTTAAGTTTCATAACTCACTCCTTATCTATTTTAGTTCCATTTTTTAGCGCTATATACAAGTTTTCTAAATTCACTAATTCACCACAATCCTGATACCCTAATTCTCTAATTCACTAATTCAAGCACCACAACAGTATTAATCGCATCCGGTGCCTCACTTGGTATGCTAACAACGACTTTATCCTCATCTTCACGCCTGATGGGCAGTTTAGCGCGTTTCTTGTCAGCTAACAGGTATGCTTTTTTGACCTTGTTTCTAAGCCCGGATACTTCCAGTTCGCCGTTTGTTGGCCAGTCGAATACGTGCAGATACAGCTTGCCGGGTTTTGCAGTACATCGGCCCCACGATACCTTACCGAGCGGATTGGCTGTCGTGCCGTAAATACTTTCGCTGTTTACCTTCATCCACTTGCCCATAGCCGCCAAACGCTCAACACTCGCACCTGGAATAAGGCCCTCGGCGGTAGGCCCCACGTTCAGCAGGAAGTTGCCGCCTTTGCTGGCGATGTCCGCCAGTTTGTGTAACAGGTCCTCGGTCGATTTCCAGTTGTGGTCATAGGATTTATAACCCCACGTATTGTTCATCGTCATACAGGATTCCCAGTCAACGCCCGGCAGACCCTCCGGTGGAATCTGCTGTTCAGGGGTCCCGAAGTCCCCGGCGTACTCCTGGTCGTCCTTGCTCAAGCCCTCCATTCCTTTGCGTCCTTTGCCGACACGATTGTTTACAATGATGTTCGGCTGAAGGGCTAAGACATAATTAAACATGTCTTTGCCCATCGGCTCGGTCCAGTCCTTTATCCACTCACCGTCGAACCACAGCACGCCAAGAGGGCCGTAACTTGTTATTAGCTCTTCGACCTGTGGTTTCAGATAGTTATCGACATATCGGGCAAAGTTGGGATTCGATTGCTTTGTGTCGTTATAGTTTGGGTAGAAAGGCCGCTGGGCATCAGGATGGTGCCAGTCCATTATCGAGTGGTAGAAGCAAAGCTTAATGCCCTGTTTCTTGCACGCTTTAGACAGCTCTTTGAGTATATCACGCTTAAATGGTGAAGCATCAATAATGTCGTAGTCCGTTACTTTTGAATCCCACAGACAAAAGCCGTCATGATGCTTACTGGTAATGACGATATACTTCATCCCGGCATTCTTGGCGATTCGCACAAACTCATCAGCGTTGAACTTGACCGGATTAAACTTTTTTGTAAGCGGTTCATATTCCGAGACGGGTATATCTGCTCTTTCCATAATCCACTCACCGATACCGTCAATTCTCTTACCTTTCCACTCACCGGACAGTTCGACTGGATTCCTGATTTTACTCAAACCGGAACTTACGATGTTACTTTTTCTGCTTCCGATGGTACTTTACAAGCTGATGAAATTCATGATTTTGCAAATGTCTGGCTTCAGGATTTATATACAGGTGATATAATTGACCTGTATACTAATAGCTACACATTTGAATTTAATACTTATGATGAAGCTGGTCGTTTCATTATCCATTTCACTCCAATTGGAAACATCGATCCCCCCTGGGTATTAAAAGTTTATGCATACGGTGATAAAATCTATATTAATACCCCTGATGATAACAATAACTATTTCGCTTCGGCAAGAGATGTATTTGGAAAGGAAATATTAGCACAGATGGAATTAGCACCGGGGCTTACAGCAATACGGGCAGAGCCAGACAAGTGTTATTTTGTAAAGATATTAATTAACAAAGATGAAGAACGAACTTACACCGTCTTTACTTTTAATTATTATCCTATGAAAAACGGTAATACCTTTTTACTTTTTCCAAATCCTTTCCATGACAAACTAAATATTCTTCAAACATGGTCACAAAAAAATAACTTTATAGTTACTATCCTGAATAACCTTGGCCACGAAATAAAGAGAATTCCATCAGACAAGTATGACAATCAAATTGAACTTGGATTTCTTAAACCTGGTGTATATTACTTCATTATTGAGGAGGGTAATACTACAAATATTGAGATAAAAAAGATGGTAAAGCGATAGAACTCATAATCAACAAACAAAAAACAATCTCGTATTATTAATATTAAAATATTAGCTGATTTCAGCCATTTACAAATCCATATTCATTTTCTGTTAATTATACATTAAATATCACTTCCTGATATTGTAATTTCACTTCCGAATTGGATGTTATAGTCCATTCAAAAACCACTAAACAATTTAAATCATGAAGACTGCTTTTTTAAAAACCACTAACTGGCTCATCATCGCACTTGGAATTGCTGCAATTATATGTTCCTGGCAAATTGATATATTCCAGCAGGTAAATAAAATTGTAGAAAGGGAAAAATTTGAAGCTTTTTTGAATGCACAGATAGCTTCTTTGCTCCTGGACCAAGAACCTATTGAATCCGATGATCAAAACGTCGACAAGCCGGATATGGCAGCGTTACAG
>JAIVYN010000314.1:0-4030 GCA_048635425.1 Candidatus Aegiribacteria sp. | reverse complement strand
TCTATCGGCAAGGATGGTCGCTGTAAGTCTCGCACAGTTCTGTTGCACATTCTCTCGGAAAGACCCAACACTGTGCAACGTATCGGCTCGATATAGCCCCCGTCGTTTTCGCGAATCCTTTCCTGCTTTATTGGCATTCGACTGCGCTCAGGACAGGCTTTGATTGGGTTTGAATTGGGTTTGTTTTTTTGCCCCGCCAGCGGGATAAAATTTCTATAATCCTTTGTGTATAAGCAACTTAAGTTCATTTTGGCATCCTGGAAATTGGGTTTGTTTTGCATAAAAAGGGTTGATTTGTAGAGCGTTCTCTACAAATGTAGTGCCTTATAGGCACGTAAATATCTGGTGCCTTATAGGCACGTAAATATAGGGCCTTATAGGCAGGTAAGTTAGTGAAGAGTGAGCTAAAGTGCCTAAAGTGAGCTAAAGTTGGATTCTCGATGCTTGTAAATGGTTCATAGTTCATGGTTCATTGGTTGATGGTAATTGGTTCATGGTTAATTTAGTTAAAATGGTTAATTTGGTTAAACGGTTCCGTCCAAGGAAGGCCGGATCTTAGATATTTACGAACGATACTTTTTGGCGTGTATCTGCTGATACGAAAACGTGCGGTTCTCCGCTAAATCTTTCGCCTGCTGGCGGTTTGTGTTAGCCTGCTGGCTAACATACTGGTATTTTAACATAGCTTCAAAAATAGTCAACAAAAAAATGGACAAAAAAGCACTTTTTTTGCCACATTTTACCAAGTGAGATGCTGGCTGCTCGTTAGTGAGGAGTGAGCTAAATTCGCCGCGGCGGATAAAGTGCCTAAAGTGAGCTAAAGTTGGATTCTTTCCACAGGACGCCCAATGGCGGATGCTGGATGCTCGAAATCTGTCTCTCCCGTAGAGGATGGCTTACGCCACTGTCTCAAGCTAAAAAAGTACTGGATACCTTTAATTCTTCCCGCTGCAACTCACTGGTTTTTCCATGTGCAGATTGAACAATTGTTGAGGCACCACATCAATAATCACGTACGATCACACCATCTTTTCCTACCATATACTGATCTGAGCCTTTAACCTTCAGATTATAAACCTTACCGACGAAAGGCGTTGTTCTGGTTGTCACGCTTTTTATAGTAACTGTGCCATTTAATGTTTTTAGTCTGAGGCCGTTTCTTAAGTCTTGTGCCGCGATCCACCGGACGGAATCGAGCATGAAGCAGTGTGCATCTACAACGCTGATGCGATTTCCACTTTCGAGCACTATATCGTGGCATTCGAACGTACTCTCATGCTCTTCGATTCTTTCAATTTGTCCGAAGGGTGATGTCGGCACAGCACAGCCGGACTTGCCGACAGTCTGTCCCCGGAGGACTTTTGAGATTTGAACAACTATCCCGTTTACCCAAACATTGGTATTGGCAGGAAAGCATCCTCTTCCTTTTGGTGGAGGCACCCCCTTATTGTCCAGCACGACCTTGACATTGGTTGCTCCGGCCTCGGTGTGAACAGAACCGTACGACACATCCCTTGGACTATCTCCCCGAATAGAAGCATTAATTTGAACAGCCCCTTTGAAGATTCCATGAGCAGTAAACTTTCCGTCTGCGTCAGTTCGTGAGTTGATACCAACCTGGTCTTTGCCGGTACAGTAGACCCAGGCATTAGCCACTGGTTGATCATTTAAGTCAACCACTACACCTGAGACCGTGAACTTTCCCCTGGTCAAAATTATTGGGCCTGCGTCTATGCGATTATTACGTGCATCGTCGGAATGAACTTCGATTCGGTTCATACGGTATCCCATTGCTCTGGCATTCACACTATATTTATTTCCCAGAGGCAAGGCCCTGATATCGAATTTTCCTTCTGCATCGGTCTGACCGAAGAATCCAGTATGTACCTCCATTCCATTGGAACCTTTCAGTTTCATCGTGACAACGGCTTTTTCGATTCCCTCACCAGCGGAATCCACGACTTCTCCAGTGAGAATTCCGCCCGGCCGGAGTATAACGTCGAGTATATCTGTATCCTTATTGATTTCCACAACCGCTGCAAGATTCTTCTGTTTGTGTCGGACCAATAAGTAATAACAGCGTTGGTTTTCTTTTGAGATACGAGGCTGCCAGTTTATTTCGAACTTGCCTTCGGGATACAAACGTAAATCACGAATTTCGCTAGGCAAAATTTTAATCTCGGCGCCATCAACCGGCATGCCCGCTTCATCCTGTACTGCACCAGTAATGTTAGAGCCGCCAGCAGGCTTGATTTTAGGAATCTCCTCCTGGGGAATGATGATCTTGTCAGCCTCTTTTGCTATAACAATATCTATAACCTTTTTGCCACTGTCAACCTCACCAGCAAATATGACGCGAAATCCGATGGCACCGTTCCTGCTGTCCGGAAAGCTCCCGTTGCGAGTTGCTGAGCGGCAGAAGTCTGACACGTATATACAGCAACCGCCCCGATAAACGCGAAAAACGGGCTGACCATTAGGTGGGCCCTTAGGATCAACACTCGGGCTAGTCGAGTAATAGTTATGGCCGAACCGATCATTACACCACTCCATTACATTTCCATGCATGTCATATAGGCCCCAGGCATTTGGCTTCTTTGTAGCCACGGGACGGCTTCTTTTGATACTGTTTGATTTATACCAGCAGTATGTTTCAAGGAGCATATCGTTATCACCAAAGCTAAACCTTGTGTCTGTGCCTGCTCTACAGGCATATTCCCACTGGGCCTCCGTTGGTAACGTTATTTTCATTCCTGTCTTCGTGGATAGCTTACGGCAAAACTCTATTGCATCATTCCATGAGACCTTTTCTACTGGATTGTTTGCACTCTTGAATAGGCTCGGATTGTGTCCCATTATCTGGATATACTGCTGCTGGGTCACTTCGGTTGTCAGCATATAAAATGGCTGAGTTAGTGTTACTTTATGTTGCGGTTCCTCATTATTGCTTCGACCAGATTCTCCAACGGGAGAACCCATCATGAATTCACCGGCAGGAATCCGAACGAATTCCATCGTCACTCCGTCCCCCTCGTTTTCTGGCGCACGCCCACAACCGGCCATTAACATCGCCGCTGTCGCCACGATGAACGCATTTTTCAGACTTTTTGTATTGAACATGATCGAACCTTCCTAAATTGACCAACATTCTTAAGATTTTCGCTTTCAGTAAATAATACGCATAACAGGTCAAAAAAATCAAACTTTTCTAAGGAAGAATCGATCAGATACGTTTTTAACTCTTGTGCGAACAAGATGCGCACGCCGCCCGGCTCATGCAATCTCTTATCCTGGTGTGGAAAATCTGAGGACATTTTACTTATTTCTACATTTCATTGAGGTCGTTTCGTATCTCGCATAGGGTTCTCCAAACAGATGCGTCAATAAATGACTCGTTTGACATCCGTAAGGTTTAGATTATCACATTCCAGTCTGTTTGTCACGTATTATCAGGGGAATCCGGGCTAAGGCGACGCCAATCAGGTTAATATACTGAGGGCTTCGGTGATTAGCTCACGTATCGGCATACGCTGGGGACAGCGAGCTTCGGCGAGGGTGTAATCCATATCGAGCAGTTTGTTTCGCACGCCGGCGGGGATTTGAGCGAAAAGACTTCTTGCTTCGGCCCGCTCACCATAGCTGTTATAGTACATTAAGTACCGCATAATATTACTGACGTAAGGCGCATCCGGCAAAGCCGAGTCACAAATGTGGGCACAGGCGGCACAATAACCACTGCAGGTTTCTCGGGCATATTCCTTGAAAACCGCCATATCCGCTTGCGAGAGTTTGGTTTTGTCGAGCACTGCTGCGATATTTTCCTTTAAAATACCGATTTTATTCATGCCCACGCAAGCTGAGCTGAACCTTTTATCTTCCAATACGGCTTTTATCTTCGCCTGCCCCTCGGTAAAACCCCGCTGCAGAAAGTGCTCGGCCAGTTTTTTATCCTCTTTGGTTTTTATCTGGAGCCCCTGGGTCTTCATAGCAATAAGACCGATGCCTGCTTTATGGCAGGCCTCAATAGCAG
>JAIVYN010000313.1:0-4066 GCA_048635425.1 Candidatus Aegiribacteria sp. | reverse complement strand
TTCTTTGAATATTTCTTCGGACGGGGAGGCATGAGAAGAAATCCCATGAACATTGCCGCAACAAGACCGATCATGGAAACTGTCATAAGGTATCGAGTAATATACGGCAAATTGTGCGCCAATACCGATTCATTAAAGCGTTCTCCTCCAAATATGAGCGGAAGCCAGCCAAGAAGTGCTAAAATAAACGGGGCTGTTGCCCAGCTATGATGGCCTTCCAGCATTATGAGCAAGTATTTTAATCTCGCACCTAAACCGATCTTTTTATTTTTCCAAAAACCAAAAAATAGATAAGGAATATTTTCCACTCCCCAACCCCATCGTCGTTGCTGCTTATAAACATTAATAGACGTTTTTAAAAAAGTTGGCGCTAAATTAGCATCCATAGAAACCGGATAATATAAAGGAATCACACTGTAATCTGAATTGTAATAAAGCAAATTCTGCCAGAATATACGAGAATCTTCAGAAACCATATTAACAGGCCAAAAATCAACTTCAACTAAAGCCTTAAAGCTCAAGGACTGCGAAGAAAAAGTAGAAAGGCGTTCTGGTCTTTGTTGTTGAATCATTTGCCAAAAAGTTCCAGAAGTAGCCACTACCCGCGAAATACAAGGCGCTTGCTAATGAGCTGAAAAAGAACAACTTGTTTACTCCGCCTCCGCCCAAACAGCACCCCATAAATGAAGTGCTGGGTATATTTGGTAATGAGGTGCTGATAAAGGACAAGTGGTACAAAGTCGGTGACACGTTGGGAGAGGCGAAAATTGTGGCAATCGGACCCACGCAAGCTACTATCGAATGGGACGGCAAGGAAAAAACATTTGCTCCTATCAATTCAGGCGGTTCTTCGCAGCCGGGTGGCCCGAGGGGTTCAAGAGCAACAGCCAGAAGCGGTGGGCCTGGGCCTGGAGGAGGAAGCGCCCAGATGGTTGCAGTCGGATCGGCGGGCAGAGCAATGGGCGGCCGTGGAGGCATGGAGGGAATTATGGGGGGAATGAGGGAAAGATTCCAGAATATGCCTGAGGGCGACAGGGACAGATTCAGGGCCGAAATGCAGGAAAGAAGAGAAAGATATATGAATATGTCTGAGGCAGAAAGGGAAAAGTTCAGAACCGAAATGCGCGAAAGAATGATGGGTGGTGGACGGCCGCCAGGCGGCGGGCGACAGCCAGGCGGCGACCGACGCCCAGGCAGCGGACGACGAGGTGGTAGATAATAATAAAATAGTTAAAGGGAGCTAAATAAAATGAAACATTCAGGAACAACATTAATATTCGTAATAGTGTGTGCCTCAGTGCTTTTTGCTTCTTATGTAACCGGCATTTGCATTAGAGAAGTCAGGTTCAAGCGTGCCAGGGTTGCCTCCCAAGCAGTCACTGAGCCTGAGGTAAGCAGTGAGGTTCAAAAGCCAAGCGAGACAGATCCACTTGTACAAGAGCTGGCCCGGAGAAGGCCGATGCTCGGCCCCGAAGGCATGATGAGAGAACGCAATATTCCTCCCGAAGAAAGAGCCGGAGCAGGAGGGGAAAGAGGGAATATGAGGGAGCGATTTGCGAATATGTCTGAGGAAGAAAGAGCTCAGATGCGTGAAAAATTTGGCGGCAGACGCCGAGAAGGTGGAATGGGGGGAAGATTTGAAAACATGTCTGAAGAAGAAAGAGCGAGAATGGAAGAGCAAAGAAGGCAAATGAGGGAAAGAATGGAGAACATGTCTGAGGAAGAAAGGGCCAAAATGAGAGAAGAAATGGAAATGCTGAGAGAGCGATGGGAAGAAATGTCTGAGGAGGAAAGGGAAGAGGCGAGAGCTAAAATAAGTGAAAGATACGGTTTCGTCCCCAGAATAGGATTAGGTGGCAGACCAGGGGGCGGAGAAGGCGGCAGACGCCGGCCAGGTGGCAGACGGCAAGAAAACAATTAGATTGATTGAGGTGAATAAAATGGAACGGTCAAAATTCAGAATATCGATAGTAGTTGGTATTTTAGCGGTCCTTATTATCTGGAGGGTCGGTTTTTACCCGCCGGTGCCTGAACAGACAGAAAAGCCAACTGAAACCAAAGTGGTTACTGAATCCAAGCAACCCGTTGAAGTTCAAAAGCCTGGTGACGCAAAAGAGCCTGCGGTGGCCTCTGAGGTTAGCGAAACCAGAAGAGTCGCTGATGTTAATGAGCCTGTAAAAGTGGTTGCTGCTGTCCAGCTGAATGAGCCGGCTGAGCCGAATGAACCGATGGAAAACTTGAATCTCAAAAACGTCGAGATGAAAACCATTATTGAGAAGCTCGCGAAATGGACCGGCAAGGTGATTATTCCCACTGATGAGTCACTGAAACAGAAAATAACTATATACGCGCCGGAGAAGCTGCCGAGAAGCAAAGCCCTTCAAAAGATTTATAGTGCGCTTCGTATGAAAGGCTATGTCGCTGTGCCTACTGATGGCACGATTTTTCTCCAACCTATAACGGAAGCAAAGCTCGGCGAGGTTCCTACGATAACGGAAGGTTATCCTCTTGCGATGGTTGAAAATAAAGACCAGGTAGTTCAAAAATTCTTCAAGCTGAATAACTACAGTCCTTCGCAGATGGGCCAGATTATTCAGCCGTTGATAGGCGATTACGGCTATTTAAGCACCGATGAAAGCACGGGCAGTCTGCTGGTAATTGATACGGTTAGGACTCTGATGCGCATCAGCTTGATTATCGAGCAGTTTGACGTGGTCGAAGTTGAGGAAATTAAGACAACGTACTTTGAAATTCATCACGGTAACCCCACAGAGATTGTCGAGCTGCTGCAGACACTGTTAGGTGACGGCAGCAGCATCAGTATGAGAGGTCCGGGCGGCCGAGGCCGAGGACCCCTGTCTATGCAAAGACCGGGTTCTTCGAGCAGCAGAAGTAAAAGCTCAGGTGGGACGGCAACATCGGTTACGGTTGGGACCAGCCGAAGCCCGGCCGTGCTTATTGCGCAGCCAACGTACAACTGGATTATCGTAAAAGCAACGGCTGAAGATGTAAAGCAAATTGCCGAGTGGATTAAGAGACTTGACAGGGCGGTGCCTACACTGCTTGTTGAACAACCTCTTGCGAGTTTTGAAAATAAAAATCAGATAGTTCAGAAATTCTTTAAGTTAGAAAACTACAGTCCTTCGCAGATGGTCCAGATTGTCGGACCTTTGATTAGCGAGACCGGCTATGTAAGCGCCGATGAAACCACAGGCAACCTGTTAGTGATTGATACGGTCGAAAATCTAATACGTATCGAGATAATTATTAAAGAGTTTGATGTGCCCGAAGCTGAGCAAACCGTTACAGAGATATTTGAAATACGTTACGGCGACCCATCGGAGATTGTCCAGTTATTGAGGATGCTTATAACCGGTGAGACCGGTACCAGCTCAAGGAGTCTTGGCCGAAGCAGTTATGGCCGAAGCAGTTATGGCCGAGGCAGCAGTGGCCGAAGCAGTTACAGCCGGAGCAGTTATTCGTCAAGCCGTGGTTATAGTAGTAGAGGTGGTTCCAGGTCCGGCTCATCATCGGTTATGATTGGGCCCAGCGAACAACCGGTTGTGCTTATCCCGGAGCCAAACCGCAAGTGGATTATTGCAAGGGCGTCGGCTGAAGATATGAAGCAGATTAGCGAGTGGATAGAAAAACTTGACCACGAGGAACCGGTCAAAGCAGAACACGAAACAATTTCAATCACGTATGCCGATGTCAGCGAAGTGGCGGACCGTCTTAACGAGGCTCTGCAGCAGATGCCGGGCTCAGAATTGCAGGCGAGCGTTCTTATTCAGCCGTTGGAGAACGCAAGACAAATCGTTATCTTCGGCAGGGCGGATATGCGCCAGATAGTTAAGAATCTTATTCAAGAGATAGATATTCCTACGGGTCTATTCCAGACGGAGCATTTCAAGTTAAAATACGCTGACCCCGACGAAGTCAAGGAAAAGTTAGAAGAGCTTTATGAAGCGACCAGCGGCACGTCCGGCAGGGGAGGACCAACTTTTATACAATACTTTGGTGGTTCTCGAAGCAGCTCAATGTCGGCCGAAACAGTGAGAGTAATATC
>JAIVYN010000312.1:0-4067 GCA_048635425.1 Candidatus Aegiribacteria sp. | reverse complement strand
GCTCACCGAAGCAAAATATATCTGTATTGGCATGGGCGCCAGACCCATCGCCAATACAGATATATTTTGCTTCGGTGAGCCGGACAAAAAACTCGAAGATATTCCGAAAGGAGTTCTACATCCGAGAAGGATTATGAAAGGCGTTGTGGCAGGTGTTCGCGACTATGGCAACAGAATGGGAATACCAACGGTCAACGGTGCGATTTACTTCGACGACAGATACTTAGCTAATCCGTTGGTCTATTGCGGTAATATCGGCTTGATAGACAAAAGCAAATGCTTCGATAATCCGCAAGCAGGAAATCTGGTTGTAGTGGTCGGCGGCAGAACGGGCCGGGACGGAATACACGGGGCAACCTTTTCGAGCGGCGAAATGACCCATGAGCACGAGACTATCTTTTCCCACGCCGTACAAATCGGCAATCCAATAACAGAAAAGAAAATGTTAGACGTACTGCTTGAAGGCAACAAAGCTGGTTTATACGAGGCAATCGCTGACTGTGGGGCCGGCGGACTAAGCGGTGCCGTGGGCGAAATGGGCAAAGAGCTCGGTGTAGAAGTTGACCTTGAAAAAGCCCCGTTAAAGTACGCCGGCCTTAGCCATACCGAAATCTGGATTAGTGAAGCACAGGAGAGAATGGTCCTGGCCGTTAGGCCGGAAAATCTGGAAGCGATAACGAAAATCTTCGACGATGAAAACGTCGAGTCAACTGTAATAGGCAAATTCACCGACGATAAGAAGTTAATCTTAAAATATAACGGCCAAGAGGTAGCCGAAATGGATATGGACTTTTTATACGATGGAGTGCCAAAATACTCGCGCAAAGCCGTGTGGAAAGGTCCTCAGCTCACCGAGCCGAGCATACCTGAAAAAGAAACCGCGGATTACACGGATTACGCGGAAAAAGAAAAAAATCAAAAACTAAAATCTGTGAAATCCGTGGTTAAAAAAGATAATTATAACGATGAGCTTGTGCGAATACTTTCGTCTTACAACGTCGCCGGTAAGGAATGGGTAATCCGTCAATACGACCATGAGGTCCAGGGCGGCTCGGTCGTCAAACCTCTGACGGGCGTAAATAATGATGGGCCCAATGATGCAGCGGTGATACAGCCAAAGTTTAATTCGGACAAAGGCCTTGCTGTTAGCTGCGGGATGAATCCGCTTTACGGTGACATCGACCCCTACTGGATGGCGCTGGCGGGAATAGACGAGGCCATCAGGAACCTGATATGTGTAGGCGGCCGAGCTGACAGGATTGCATTGCTGGACAATTTCTGCTGGGGCGACTGCACGAAGCCGGAAACGTTAGGCCCATTAGTACGGGCGGCGCAGGCCTGCTACGACGGGGCAATGGCGTTCGAGGCACCATTTATTTCCGGCAAGGATTCCTTGAATAATGAATTCGCATGCGAAGATGGGACACGAATATCCATTCCACCGACACTTTTGATAAGTGCAATATCAATAGTTGATGACATCAACAAGTGCGTAACGATGGACGCCAAGAGGGCCTCGAATCTGCTGTTTATCGTCGGTGAAACAAAAAACGAATTAGGCGGCTCGCACTATTACAAAATTAACGAGCAGGTCGGGGCCAACGTTCCGAAGTTAGACCTCGGAACAGCACCTAAAATTGCCAAAAAGATTTCTGCTGCAATAGCCCAAGGTCTTGCGGTCAGCTGCCATGATTGCTCCGAGGGCGGTTTGGCTGTGGCACTTGCAGAGATGGCCTTTGCCGGCGGACTCGGAATAGAAGCGGATTTGCGGGGTCTGCCAAAAAGTGATGATTGTTCGCGAACAGATGCACAGCTATTTAGTGAATCGAACTCCCGCTATATCGTGGAAGTTGAGCCAGAGAATTATAATGCTTTTGCAAAACTGATGCTCAATTTACCATTCGGTCAAATTGGGAAAGTAACAGAAGAAAAAATATTTATCATAAAAGCCCAGGGCGGCAAAACAGTTATTAAATCGGATATAAACTTACTTAAACAAGCGTGGCAGAAGCCGTTTGATTGGTAGGAAAGTTCAGTGGAGATTCTTCGCTGCGCTCAGAATGACAAAACGAAAGGTAGACTCCCGCTTCTGCGAGAATGACAATTTTGTTAGGCACTTAAGACTATAATTAAGTGTGCTGCGCGCACAATATTTTTTGGTGTTATTGTAACTCCACACTTTTATAAAAACTTATGAAAGCTTTCGGAGCCGTCCAACTTTCTCCGATAACAGTTTAAGAATACTGACTTTTGGATTTAACGCTTTAAGGCAACAGCATGTATCTGTATAATGTTACTGCCATTGTGCAGGATAGGGCAACGCTGGAGCGAGGCGAGCACCACAATGGCGGCATACAGCATGGGGCGGCACCCGAAGATGTGCCGCCCACTTATGATTATGCTGGTGCCTTTAATGCGGTAAATCCCAGCCGCTAAGCGGCCGTTCTTTTGGGAACTTTTTGGGCATTGGAGCTGATATCAAAACCTGCTTGGTTCCGGCTCCGCCGGGTTGTGGGATTGAATCTGTTAAGGGATTAAAAAGGTAACAGATGGTAGAAGTTAAAGCGATAGTTCTGCGTGCAGCAGGGATAAACTGCGATATGGAAACCGAGCATGCGCTTGAATTGGCGGGTGCAAAGGCAAAGCGTATACACATAAACAGGATAATCGAGGATAAAACTCTACTGGACGAATTCCAGATAATTGTTTTTCCCGGGGGTTTTAGCTATGGTGACGATGTAGCGGCAGGTAAAATCCTGGCAAATCAAATCAGGCATCATATTTACGAGCCGATACGGAAATTCATTGATGACGGCAAATTAGTGCTCGGAATCTGCAACGGTTTTCAGGTGCTCGTCAAGACAGGCATTCTGCCGGGTGATAACTCAACCAAACATCAGGAAGAAGTTACCATAACCTACAACGACAGCGGCAAATTCGAGGACAGATGGGTGTATCTGGCCCCGCAAACGGATAAGTGCATTTTCATCGAGCCTGGCAGACAAATCTATCTGCCGGTTGCACATGCTGAGGGCAAAGTTGTTACTAAAGACGATGCTACATTGGAGAAATTAAAATCTGAGGGACACATTGCGTTTAAGTATGTTGACAAGAACGGCGAGGAAAGCGATTACCCGGCCAATCCTAACGGCTCGGTGGACTCGATAGCCGGCCTGACGGACACTACCGGCAGGATATTAGGACTTATGCCCCACCCGGAAAGGTTCGTAAGGCCGACTCAGCATCCGCACTGGACCCGTCTAAAAGAAAAGCCGGCCGGCGACGGAATGACAATCTTCAACAACGCCGTCAAATACATACAGGAAAATCTCTGAACCCACACCGGCCAACCACCTGTCTTCAACCTCTGTAACTTCGTTTAGTTGGAAAGTATCGGGATAAGTACAATTTTGTGGTACTGTACGTGGCTGCAGCCTGTCTCAAGACCGATTTTCACGGGCGTTTGCTCACATTCTGTTGCTGTGGCTCAAAGAACATCATTAACCTTGACCATGTTATTCGGAATCTGTCTGTTCTTCTTAAGCGTAAGCGCACCCATACTGATTACCGAGAGTACAACAGGCAATAACAAAAAGTGCCCCGCACCAATAGCAGGAGAAATGATGACTGGCTTGCCCCGACCCCTCTTCGAGAGGCGGGGCTTGTCGGTTAATCAGCGTCCTGTACAGCCGCTAAGGTAGCGGGCTGGTCATCACTAAAATCGAAGACTTTGTCAAGGCCGGCAACCACAAAAATACATTTAGTCACGGTGGCAACGTTGCAGAAGATAAGCCGATGTCCAGAGTTCTCCAGCAAATTGTGCAATATTAACAAATTACTGATATTCGCAGAATTTATTATCTCGACCCTGGAAAAGTCAATTACGACGTCGCGGTTACCTTTCTTCTTACTGACAGTTTCGTTGACGGCTTTTAGCTCATGTGCTATCTTTGGGCTCTTAGAAGGCAGTACAACGAGAAGAACATCTTTTGATAGATTTTTAATTGCCATTTCTTGCTCTTTCTTCTGACCTTATACATTTTTCTCTATATCAGGAGAATATATCG